>NC_009445.1:6252500-6552500 GCF_000026145.1 Bradyrhizobium sp. ORS 278
GATGTTGTCGGCGGGAATGCCGATCTCGCTGGCGATGATCTGCGCCCAGGTGGTCTCGTGGCCCTGACCCTGGCTCTTGGTGCCCATGCGCGCGATGCCGGCGCCGGTCGGGTGCAGCCGGATCTCGCAGGAATCGAACATCGCGATGCCGAGAATGTCGCAGTTCTTGGACGGGCCGGCGCCGACGATCTCGGTGAAGAAGCCGATGCCGATGCCCATGATCTCCCGCGTCTCGCCGCGCTTGAAGGCGGCGCGCTTCTCGGCCTGCTCCTTGCGCAGACCGGCGTAGTCGACCGTCTCCATCATCTTTCGCATGGCGGTGTGATAGTCGCCGGAATCGTATTCCCAGCCGAGCGCTGAGTGATAGGGGAACTGCTCCGGCTTGACGAAGTTCTTCAGCCGCAGTTCGGCCGGATCCATGCCGAGCTTTTGCGCCAAAATGTCCATCGCGCGCTCGATGCAATAGGCCGCCTCGGTGACGCGGAACGAGCAGCGGTAGGCGACCCCGCCCGGCGCCTTGTTGGTGTAGACGCCGTCCACCGCGAGATGCGCAACCGGGAAATCATACGAGCCGGTGACGATGTTGAAGAAGCCGGCCGGCCATTTCGACGGATCGGCGCAGGCATCGAAGCCACCGTGATCGGCCAGCACGTGGACGCGCAGGCCGGTGACCTTGCCGTCCTTGGTCGCGGCGATCTCGGTCGTCATGTGATAGTCGCGCGCGAACGCGGTCGCGGTGAGGTTCTCGATGCGGTCCTCGACCCATTTCACCGGCTTGCCGGTGACGATCGAGGCCACCGCCGCACAGATATAGCCGGGATAGGCGCCGACCTTGTTGCCGAAGCCGCCGCCGATATCCGGCGCGATGACGTGAATCTTCTGCTCCGGCAGTTTCGCGATCAGCGACACCACGGTGCGGATCACATGCGGCGCCTGGAACGTTCCCCAGATCGTCAGCTCGCCCTTGATCTTGTCGAACGAGCAGACGCACTGACAGGTCTCGAGCGGCGACGGATGGGTGCGGTGATAGGAGATCATCTCCTTGATCGTCACATCCGCCTTCTTGAACGCGGCATCCGTCAGCTCCTTGTCGCCGACGCTCCATTCGAAGATGTGGTTGTGATGCTTGCGCGGCCCATGCGCGCCTGTGGTCTTGCCGGCGAGGTCCTCGCGCAGGACCGGCGCATCCGGGTCCATCGCCTTGAACGGATCGACCAGCACCGGCAGCGGCTCATAGTCGACGACCACCTTCGAGACGCCGTCATCGGCGGCGTAGCGGTCGGTGGCGACGACGAAAGCGACCTCCTGGTTCTGGAACAGCACCTTGCCGTCGGCGAGCACCATCTGCACGTCGCCCGCGAGGGTCGGCATCCAGGCGAGGTTGACGGTCTTCAAGGTCTCGGCGGTGATCACCGCGAGCACGCCCGGCACCTTGAGCGCCTCCTCGGTGTGGATCGCCTTGACCCGGGCATGCGCATGCGGCGAGCGCACGAAGTCGCCATGCAGCATGCCCGGCAGCTTGACGTCGTCGACGTAATTGCCCTTGCCTTGCGTGAAGCGGATGTCCTCGACGCGCTTGCGCCGGCAGCCCATGCCTTCGAGGGCGGCTTCGCGTTGTTCCCGCGTGGGAGTCATGTCGTTCATTCCGCGGCCTCCTGGAATTCAACGCCGTTGATCTTGGCGGCGGCGTATTGGATCGCCTTGACGATGTTCTGATAGCCGGTGCAGCGGCAGATGTTGCCGGAGATGCCGGCGCGGATCTCGGCTTCGGTCGGCGACGGATTTTCCTTCAGCAGCCGATGCGCGCGCAAAATCATGCCGGGCGTGCAGAAGCCGCATTGCAGGCCGTGCATCATGCGAAAGCCTTCCTGCAGCGGCGACAGGGTGCCGTCGGCGTTGGCCATGCCTTCGATCGTTGTGATCTCGGCGCCATTGGCCTGCACCGCGAGCATGGTGCAGCTCTTTACGCTCATGCCGTCGATATCGACGGTGCAGGCGCCGCAATGGCTGGTCTCGCAGCCGATATGCGTGCCGGTGAGCTGCGCCTGCTCGCGCAGGAAGTGGACCAGCAAAGTGCGCGGCTCGGCGAGGCCCTCGACCTCGCTGCCATTCACCTTCATCGTGACGTGGGTTTTGGGCATTCGGTGCTCCCTGGAAATCTTCTTCGAACTTTGGGCCAGCTATCAGCGGCGGTGTCGGGAGGCTCCCTCTCCGCGTTGTTCACGGGGAGAGGGTCAGCCAGACGAGTGGTGGACGCGGTGAGACTTGTCCCGCCTCACCCGCGTGCGCAGCCTCCGGATCGATTCCCTACTTCGCCCGGCTCGCCGCGCGCTGCAGCGCGCGCATCACCATGATGCCACCGACATGGATGCGATATTCGGCCGGGCCGCGCGCGTCTGACGCCGGCTGCATGATCGCGCGTGCGGCGGTCGCGGCCGCCTTCAGCGCCGCATCATCCAACGTGGTCCCGATCACCGCGTTCGCCGCGTCGGTCGCCAGCAGCGGCGTCTCGTGCAGGTTGGTCAGCGCGATCACGCAAGTCGCGACCTTGCCGCCGGCCATGGTCAGCACGACGCCGGCCGCAGCGGTCGCATAGTCGCCGACCTTGCGCTTCAGCTTCTCATAGGCATGCCCGTGCCCCGCCGGCGGAACTGGAATGCTGACCCTGGTCAGGATCTCGCCAGGCTCGAGCGCGGTGAAGTACGCGCCCTGGTAGAAGTCGCGCGCGGCAACTTCGCGGGCGCCGTTCGGGCCTTCCAGCCGATAGCTCGCGTCCAGCGCCAGCATCAGCGCCGGCATGTCGTTGCCGGGATCGCCATTGGCGACGTTGCCGCCGAGCGTGCCGCGGTAGCGCACCTGCGGATCGGCGATCAAAAGCGCCGTCTCGTGCAGAATCGGCAGGGTGGTGCCGATCTCGGCGGACGCCAGCAGCTCGGCCTGGGTCGTCATGGCGCCGATCACGATGCGGTCGCCATCGCGGCAGATGCCCTTGAGGCCGGCGATGCCGTGCAGATCGACCAGATGCGCCGGGGTCGCCAGCCGCAGCTTCATCATCGGCAGCAGGCTATGGCCGCCGGCGAGCGGGCGGGCCTCGTCGCCGAGATCGGCGAGCAGCTTGATCGCATCGCCGACGCTGGCAGGCCGGTGATAGTCGAACGGGCCAGGAATCATGCTGGTTCCCTCCTGTGCTGGCCTGCCTTTTGCGGCTTGGCCGTTTGCTTGCTGCGACCGGTGCTTGCTGCGACGGACGTTCGTGCTGCAGCAGCGAAAGGCGAGCAATCGATCGCGGATTGCGCGGAGCGTCGATCGGGATCGCCCACCGCGCAACGGGGCGGACACGGAGAGCCGTGAATTCGCACGAATTGCGGAGCAACGCGCACGAATTGCGTCAGCCACGGCGACCCAATTGCGCGAACGGCGTGCGAGAAGAGACACGAAGGCGCGCAGACAGGCGATGCTTGCGGTGTCGATGGACGTGCGTTGCGGGAAGTGGGTGCGCCGAATATTGCGGCTGCGAAATCAACGTTCTGACATCAGGCCGGCCGCCGCAGCCCAAGCCGCGCCTTCACCTCGGCGACCTTGGCGCGGCTCACCGGCACGCGCGGCTTCGACGGGCCGTCGAGCTCGATGATCGCGCCCTCGCCCTCCTTGCCGACGAAGGTCACGTGCTCGATCGCGACGATGTGACTGCGATGGACGCGGATGAAGCGGCCGGGATCGAGCTGCGCCTCGGCCTCGGAGATCGACCACGGACACATCCGCTCGCGGGTGCCGTCATGTACCCTGGTGTAGTGCGCGTCGGCGCGGACGCTGCGGACATCACTGGCATCGATGAAATGGGTGCCGTTGGCGCCTTCGAGCGGCAGCCGCGCCGCTGCAACGCGTGGCGGCTGGCCGATGCCGCCGAGCGGCGCGGCCTTGACGCGCGCGGGCGCAACACTCTCGACGGACTCGGGAGGAGTCGGCGCCACGGGATGCGCCGGCGACGGCGGGCTGACCGGTTCCGGCGCGAGTTCGGGGGCTGGCTCGACCATCACCGGGGTCGGCTTCGACGGGCGCTGGGGCTCGGGCACCAGCGACAGCAGGAAGCCGGCGGCGACGACGAAGCACAGCACAGAGACCACGATCGCCAGCGCCTGCGGCGACGCAGCAAGCCCTGCGGCCACGTGCTGATGGCCCTCGCCCGCCGGCACCACATGCATGCCCAGCATCGCCGTATAATGCATACCGGAGACAGCGACGCCGAAGGCGAGCGCGCTGATCGCGAGCCGCAGGCCATCCTGCCGCGCCAGGAAGATGCGCAAGCCGCCATAGGCGGCGACGATCGCGATCGCGACCGACAGCGCCACGAGCAACGGGTCGTGCGTCAGGCCGAAGCGGCCGGCGAGGCCGTGCATGCCGACATAGTGCATGCTGGCGATGCCGGCACCGAGCAGCAGCGCCGAGGGAATCAAGCGCTGGGCTGAGGGATCGCCGATGCTGACGAAGAACAGCGAAATCCCGACGACCAGCGCGCAGATCAAAAAGGAGATGATGGTCGGCAGCACCAGATAGACGGCATCTGGAGGCAGTGGCGCGGCCATCATGCCCACGAAATGCATGGTCCAGATGCCCACCGCCAGGATGCCCGCGGCGCCGGACAGCAGCACGCGCGGGTTCGCCCCCGGCCCGCTGCGAATGCGCGCGGTGAGACTGAATCCGGTATAGCCACCCAGGCTCGCGATCACGACCGAGAGCGCGACGAGATAAGGATCGTATCCTTCGATCATCCTTGTCGGCTGCCCGTCACCACGGGCCAGCCTCCTCCCGGGAGAGGTTTTACAGGGGGCGCGCCGAGAATGACAACACAAGGCGGGGAGCGGGAGGGGACGCGGTGTCGCTGGGGTTGCGAGGCGCAGCAGCCCAAAGTTGTGGCCGCGAGCAAGTTGGGATTCGAGCTCACGCCGCAATGGCGGTGAATTCCCCTCCCCCTTGCGGGGAGGGGAGCCGATCGCCCGTGTCGCAAGATGTGCGATCGTGCAGAGAGAAAGCATGTGGCCGGCCATAGCCCGCCACACGCCATCCCCCCGCTCAGATGATCCCCGCCGCGACCTGGCTGCGCAGGCGCTCGAGGCTCAGCAGGGTCTCCGCACAGGCCGTCGCCACCTCGACGCCCTTGGTCGCGAAATGCTTCCGGAAGAAATCGAAATGCGCCTGTGTCTCGTGGAATTGTTGCGGGGTCAGCACCGCCGAGAATACCGGCACCTCGGTGCGCAGCTGTACGTCCATCAGCGCCTTGATGACGGTGTCGGCGACAAATTCGTGGCGATAGATGCCGCCGTCGACGACGAGCCCCGCCGCGACGATCGCGGTGTAGCGACGCGTCTTGGCGAGCAGTTGCGCATGCAGCGGGATCTCGAACGAGCCCGGCACCTCGAAGATGTCGACACGGTCGCGTGGAATGTGGCGCGCCTCGATCTCGTCGAGAAACGCCACCCGGCATTCGGCGACGACGTCGCGGTGCCAGGCCGACTGCACGAAGGCCACGCGCTGCGGCTTGGCAAAGCGCGGATGCGAGGGCGCCGGAGGCAATTCCTCGGGTGGTGACGCAACCGGCGTATCCGCCGGCTGTGCAGTTTCGGTGGTGGTGGCGGTGTCGATGGAGTCTTGCAACATCTGATTCATGGCGATCCTCATGAGAGACCAGAATCAGGGCACACGGAACGACGACGCCCCCACGCTGGATGGCGCGGGGTGCCGGGACCCGTTCTCTTTCATCCGGACTGTGACCGTCGGCTTCGGAGTCGCACCGAATCTGCTGACCCTTCTCTTCATGGCCCGATCCGGAGAACAGGATTTTCCAGACTGGCCCTTGCAGAAAAGGCGCTCGCGGGCTTGCGGCTCGACCGAGACCGCTTACCGCCGGTGGGGAATTTCGCCCCGCCCTGAGAACATGAGCCGCCCGGAATGGACGGCCCACAGGAACTATGCAGACCGTCCGGGCCGCCGACAAGGCCTGATGTCCGCACCGCACGAGGGGCCGCTATGCAGCGCGCGGCCGCTTCGTCACGGCCCCCGGGGGGATTTTCCCCGGCCATTGCGGCGGCTGCGGCGAATCCGATTCCGTTTTGTTCTGGTTTGGCCATGATTCCACAGGCTGGACAGGAGTTGTGGACGAAGCGGTGTTTCGCTGTGGACGGACTCACCCCCCCGTTGCGCAGATTCCGCAAATCACATCAGTTTGTCGTCGCACGCCCGGGGTACCTCCGGGACTGCAGCCGGGTCACGACGCGCCGAGAGGGTGCGGGCCGGGTCGCCGCGTAAGTACCAACGAGATCAAGAAGACGAGGTCGAGACGGCATGTCCCTGCTCGAAAGCACTATCGATTCCGGAGTTCATCCGCTGAGCGTGGTCGAGAACATCGCGTCCGACAACAACTGGATGTTCGAGCGCTCCGGCGAGGATGAGATCACGATCGCCTCCAAGGGGCAGTGGACCGACTACCAGATCTCCTTCACCTGGATGGGTGAGATCGAGGCGCTGCATCTGGCCTGCGCCTTCGACATGAAGATTCCGGAAGCGCGCCGCGCCGAAGTGCAGCGGCTGATCGCGGCCATCAACGAGCAGCTGTGGCTTGGCCATTTCGACATCTGGACCCACACCGGCATGGTGATGCACCGCCAGGCCCTGGTGCTGCCAGGCGGCATCACGGCGTCCGGCCCGCAATGCGAGAGCATGCTGGCCGGCGCCATCCACGCCTGCGAGCGCTATTTCCCGGCCTTCCAGTTCGTGGTCTGGGCCGGCAAGTCGACCCACGACGCCATGGCCGCGGCGCTGTTCGATACCGAGGGCGAGGCGTAAGCCGCCGGCGCCTCGACATATTCGGTGTCGTCCCGGCCTTGAGCCGGGACCCATACCGCGTGATGCCCATGTCGCCCGCGATGCTTGTCGCTCTGCCCTCGCTCCACTAGAACCGCCTGTGGTTATGGATCCCGGCTCAAGGCCGGGACGACAGCTTTTGTGCGGTGACTTCCGTGGGCAACAACGAACTCCAACACACCACCGGCACCATCGTGCTGGCCGGTGCCGGCAAGATGGGCGGCGCGATGCTGAGCGGCTGGCTGGCCGGCGGGCTCGATCCGGCGCGGGTGGTGGTGATCGAGCCGATGCCGTCGGCCGAGATCACGGCGCTGGTGGCCAAGGGTGTGCGGCTCAATCCGGCCGATGCCGCACCGGCCGAGGTCGTCATCCTCGCCGTCAAGCCGCAGATGTTCCGCGAAGCCGGACCGGCGCTGAAGCGGTGGGTGGGCGGCGCCACGCTGGTGCTGTCGATCATGGCCGGCACCACGATCGCCAGCCTGCAGGATGTGGTGGGCGGCGCCGTGGTGCGCGCGATGCCCAACACGCCGGCCGCGATCGGCCGCGGCATCACGGTCGCCGTACCCGCCGCCAATGTCAGCGCCAGCCAGCGCGCGCTGACCGATGCGCTGCTGCGCGCGACCGGGGCGGTCGAATGGGTGGATGACGAGATGCTGATGGACGCGGTCACCGCGGTCTCCGGCTCCGGCCCCGCTTATGTCTTCCTGCTCGCGGAGGAGCTCGCGCGCGCCGGCGTCGCCGCTGGCCTGCCCGAGGCGCTGGCGACGAAGCTGGCACGCGACACGGTGTCCGGCGCGGGCGAGCTGCTGCATCGCTCGGATCTCTCATCTGCGACATTGCGGCGGAACGTCACCTCGCCCGGGGGCACGACCGCGGCCGCACTCTCGGTGCTGATGGCCGCGGACGGCTTCCAGCCGCTGCTGGAGCGCGCGGTGGCCGCGGCGACGGCAAGGTCGAAGGAATTGGCCAAATAGCTCCTCCACCCTCCGCCGTCATTGCGAGCGCAGCGAAGCAATCCAGGGCCACGCCCGCGGCCCTGGATTGCTTCGTCGCGGAGCTTGTCATCGGGCCGCGCTTTGCGCGGACCGTTGGCTCCTCGCAATGACGGTGACATGCGCCGCTACGGCACCGCGAAGCGCTTCTTGAACTGCTCGACATTGATCAGGCCGCGGCCATGGCGGCCGTCGCCGATCTTCACCTCGCCATGGAATGCCTCGACCGCGAAGCGGATGACGCGGCGCTCGACCTCGATCACCTCGGCCACCGTGCGGATGGTGGCGCCGACCGGCGACGCCGCGAGATGGCGGATGTTGACCTCGGTGCCGACCGTGACCCAGCCCGGCGGCAGCACCGGGTTGATGGCGTCGCCGGAGGTCATCTCCATCTCCAGGATCATCATCGGCGTTGCATAGACCATGGGCATGTGCGGCACGAAGTGGCCGACCGTGCGCTCCGGCGGAACGACCAGCGAGCGCTCGGCGCGCATGCCCGGCTTGATGATGTCACGTGCGTCCATGGCGGCGCTCCAAACTCCGTTGTCGTCCCGGACAAGCTCAGACGCGCGACAGCGCGGCGGAGCGCCGATCCGGGACCCATAGGCGGCGGCGGCTGTGATGGCAAAAGGCCAATGACCACCCTGCCTTAAACCACTCCCTGGGGGTATGGGTCCCGGCTTTCGCCGGGACGACGGCGGTGGATATCGAGACGGACGCGACGGCCGCGCTTCGCCCGAACGACGGCGAGCTACTTCTTCTGCTCGGCGGCGCGCTCGACGAAGGTCTTGCCGCCCTTCATCTTGTGTGCCAGCGGCGCCTCGTTGATCTGGATGACGACGGCTTCGGGATCGACGCCGAGATGCGTCACCAGCGCCTTGCTGATGTCGCGCATCATGTTGGTCTTCTGCTCGTCGGTCCGGCCGGCGGCCATGTTGATGGTGATCTCGGGCATTGAGTTTCCTCCTTCTATCTCTCGTCGTTCTTACAACCGGCTGCGAGTTAGATCGTCATCGCGAGGAGCAAAGCGACGAAGCGATCCAGGGTTACTCCGAAAGATCGTTCTGTTTGGCCCCTGGATTGCTTCGCTTCGCTCGCAATGACGGCAAGATAACCGAGCCGGATGATTGCCTGGTCTCGTTACCCCCAGCTCACATCGTGCCGCGCGAGCACCTCGCGGACGGCGGCGACGAGTTCGTCCTCCTTGGCGGAGACCTGCGCCGGGCGGCTCTCGCGCCATTCCTGGTTGGAGGCGATCGCGGCGGCGGCCTTGGCGCCCTCGATCAGGTCCTTGATCTGCACCTCGCCGCGCGCCTTCTCGTCCGAGCCCTGGATGATGACGCAGGGCGCGTTGCGGCGGTCGGCATATTTGAGCTGGTTGCCCATGTTCTTCGGGTTGCCGAGATAGAGCTCGGCGCGGATGCCGTGGCCGCGCAGGGTCGAGACCATCTTCTGATAGTCGGCGACGCGGTCGCGGTCGAACACGGTGACGACAACGGGGCCGAAGGCCGGCCGCGTGTCGAGCTTGCCGAGCAGGGTCAGCGCCGCCTGCAGACGGGAGACACCGATTGAGAACCCGGTCGCCGGCACCGGCTCGCCGCGGAAGCGCGAGACGAGACCATCGTAGCGGCCGCCGCCGCCGACCGAGCCGAACACCACCGGCTGGCCCTTCTCGTTCGGAATCGCGGTAAGAAGCTCAACCTCGAAGACCGGACCGGTGTAGTATTCAAGACCACGAACGACCGATGGATCGATGCGGATCCGCTTGGAGCCATAGCGCGCAGCCTGCCCGAGCTGAGCAATTTGTTCTAGCTCATCCAAGCCTTCCGAGACTTTGGCAGAATCTCCGAACCAGCTGCGAAGGAGTTTAATCGTAGCCAAATTATTGATCGGAAGTCGCCCCGGCGCAAAATCCGAATGAATCTCCCTCACCAGATGCCCACGGCGTTGATCGAAATTGACTTCGACGTAGCTGGATTCTTGTTTTTCCCATTCCGACAGATGGTCAAAATCACTTGCCGATTGCGGCGTAAGCTCGAAAAGTCCCATTATTTGGGTAATATCATCCTCGATGAGCCCGGCTCCTTTGGTAAAGTCACCGCTTTCATCCTTCCGTCCTGGCCCCAGCAGTTCACGCACGCCGCGGTCACCAAGACGATCATACTTGTCGAGCGCTCGCAGAACGGCGAGTCGCCTGCCAGCATTGTCATCGCCACCAAGACCAATGCTCTCTAAGGCGCCATCGAGCAATTTTCGACTATTGACCTTGACCGCGTAGTCGCCGCGGGCAATGCCGAGCGCCTCCATCGTGTCCGCCGCCATCATGCACATTTCGGCATCCGCCGCCGGCGAACCGGAGCCGACGGTGTCGGCGTCGAACTGCATGAACTGGCGGAAGCGGCCGGGACCGGGCTTCTCGTTGCGGAACACGTAGCCTGCTCGATAAGAACGATACGGCTTCGGCAGCGCGTCGAAATTCTCGGCGACGTAGCGCGCCAGCGGCGCGGTCAGGTCGTAGCGCAGCGAGATCCACTGCTCGTCATCGTCCTGGAACGAGAACACGCCCTCGTTCGGGCGGTCCTGGTCGGGCAGGAATTTGCCGAGCGCATCGGTGTATTCGAATGCCGGCGTCTCCACCGGCTCGAAGCCGTAGCGCTCGTAGACGGCGCGGATCTTCTCGACCATTTCGCGGGTGGCGGCGATCGCCGCCGGGCCGCGATCCTCGAGCCCGCGCGGCAGCCGCGCCTTCAGCTTCTGGGGTTTCTTGGGTTTGTCGTTCATTTGATACCAGAGCGTAGGGTGGGCAAAGCGCAGCGTGCCCACCATGGCTGACAAATACCGGAACGGTGGGCACGGCCCGCTTCGCGGTCCTTTGCCCACCCTACGGGATGGGATGCGTTGCTGGCTTTGGTAGCAGCCGGGGCGCAGGGTCACAACCCGGGGGAGCTGCACGATTTAAGGCTCGTCATGGCCGGGCTTGACCCGGCCATCCACGACTTTCATGCCGCACGACGCGGATGCCCGGGACAAGCCCGGGCATGACGGCGAACGGAGCAGCAGCAGCCCCCTACTTCACGTCCCTGATCCAATTATGCGGATCCGCAGTTCGGCCGTACTGGATGTCGACCAGCTGCTTGCGCAGGCCCATGGCCACCGGGCCGGCCTCGCCGCCATTGATGACGACGTCGCCGCTCACCGAGCGGACCTTGCCGATCGGCGAGATCACGGCGGCGGTGCCGCAGGCGAAGGCTTCCTTGAGCTTGCCGCTTGCGGCATCCGCGCGCCACTGGTCGATCGAATAGGCCTCCTCGCGCACCTCGCGGCCGGCGTCGCGCGCCAGCTTGATGATGGAGTCTCGCGTGATGCCCGGCAGGATGGTGCCGAGCGGCGGCGTCGACAGTGAGCCGTCGGCGAACACGAAGAACACGTTCATGCCGCCGAGCTCCTCGACGTAACGCCGCTCGATCGCATCCAGGAACACGACCTGATCGCAGCCCTGGGCCATCGCCTCGGCCTGCGCCTTCAGGCTCGCGGCATAGTTGCCGCCGCATTTGACGCCGCCGGTGCCGCCGACCGCGGCCCGGGTGTAGTTCTCCGACACCCAGATCGAGACCGGGGCCGGGCCGCCCTTGAAATAGGAGCCGACCGGCGAGGCGATGACCGCGAAAATGTACTCCGCCGACGGCTTCACGCCGAGGAACACCTCGTTGGCGATCATGAACGGGCGCAGATACAGGCTGCCCTCGCCGCCCGGGATCCAGGCGCGGTCGATGCGGACGAGCTGCTCGACCGCCTCGATGAAGACCGCCTCGGGCAGCTGCGCCATCGCCATGCGCTCGGCCGAATTCCAGAAGCGCTTGGCGTTGGCGTCGGGGCGGAACAGGTTCACGCCGCCATCGTCGCGCTTGTAGGCCTTCAGCCCCTCGAAGATCTCCTGCGCGTAGTGCAGCACGGCCGCGGCCGGATCGAGCGGGAAGTTGGCACGGGATTCGACCCGCGCGCTGTGCCAGCCCTTGTCCTGGCTGTACTGGACCACGGCCATGTGATCGGTGAACACGCGGCCGAAGCCGGGATTGGCGAGCTTGGCCGCCCGCTCCTGGTCGGAGGTCGGGTTCGCCGTCGGCCTGATGTCGAATGTCAAAGTCATGTCCTTGCTTCCCCCGCTCTGGTCGCCGTTCGCGAGTTCTGGCGCCGCCCCGTCGATCCGGGTCGGTCAGCCCTTTGAATTTCAGACCTGCCGTGACCGGCGTCGCGCCGGGTTGCCAGGCAAGCATGCCACGACAGGACATGCTTTTGCGCCTCGCGGAAGTCCAGTATGGTTTGCCGAAATGCCGCTCGACATCACACGGTTGTTGAATCCGTCGCCAAGGGTTGCCCGTCGGGGTTGCTTTCGGCCCATTCAGACACGCCTTGAGACGATCACCCGCCGATGAAACGATCTAAAATTTCGTAGCGGGCGATTGTTTTGTAACATTGAACCGCAGAAACGTCAATATGGCTGACATAAATTTCTCGTCTCCGACGTTGAGCCCGGATGTGCGCCCGGCCGAGCCCGCTGCGGTTGCCGGCGGCGAGGCGCTGCGCTGGGACATCATCGAGCTGTTGTTCTTCGCCTATCGCGACTTCGTCGGGGATGCCGACCATGAGCTGGAGGCGTTCGGCTTCGGCCGCGCGCATCACCGCGTGATGCATTTCGTCACACGCTATCCGGGCCTGAAGGTCGCCGACCTGCTCGACGTCTTGCGCATCACCAAGCAGTCGCTCGGCCGCGTGCTGAAGCAGCTGCTCGACGAGGGCTACATCGTGCAGAAGACCGGCAACAATGATCGCCGGCAGCGCCTTCTTTTCGCCACCCCGAAAGGCGAGGCGCTGGTGGCCAGGCTGGCCGGGCTGCAGACCAAGCGCATCGATCGCGCGCTGGAGCAGATCGGGCCTGTTGGCGCCGAGAAGGTCCGGCAATTCCTGCGCGCGATGATCGATCGCGACGATCCGGACAAGGTGCTTGAAGCCATATTCAGAACGCCTGTCGCCGCCGCCAAGGAGTGACCGTGACGATCGCCGCCATCGCACCGCATCCGCCGCAAACGCCCGCCGACGACGCGCCGCATCTCCTGCTCGTCGACGACGACCGCCGCATCCGCGATCTGCTGTCGCGCTTCCTGCGCGGCGAGGGCTATCGCGTCACCACGGCGGCCAGCGCCAGCGATGCCCGCGCCAAGCTGACCGGCCTGCATTTCGATCTCCTGATTCTCGACGTGATGATGCCCGGCGAGAGCGGCTTCGACCTCGCCCGCTCGATCCGCACGCAATCCTCGGTGCCGATCGTGATGCTGACCGCGCGGTCCGAGCCGGAAAGCCGCATCGAGGGCCTGCAACTCGGCGCGGACGACTACGTTGCAAAACCGTTCGAGCCGCGCGAGCTGGCGCTGCGCATCGGCAACATCCTCAAGCGCGCCGCGCCGCCGCCGGCCGAGGAGGTCGTCGAGCAGATCAGCTTCGGCCCGTTCATCTATCATCTGGCGCGCGGCGAATTGAAACAGGGCGACGAGATCGTCCACCTCACCGACCGCGAGCGCGAGATGCTGCGCATTCTCGCCAATGCCCGCGGCGAGACCGTGCCGCGCGGCGCGCTGACCGGCAACGGCACCGTCAACGAGCGCGCCGTCGACGTCCAGATCAACCGCCTCCGCCGCAAGCTGGAGAGCGATCCGGCCAATCCCCTGTTCCTGCAGGCCGTGCGCGGCATCGGCTACCGGCTGATGACATCGGGCTGAGCATGAAGAACTGCTCTGACATCACGCGCGTGTTTTTCGCAGGTGGCGATCATGCTCATCCGCTTCTCTCGATTGCTGAGGCTTACGACGCCCTGGCCGCACGATCGGTGCACCCTCTCCCCTTGTGGGAGAGGGTGGATCGCATGAGCGGAGCGACATGCGAGCCGGGTGAGGGGTATGCGTCCGCAGGCGAGATCGCGGTGACAGACCCCTCACCCGGTTTCGAACTTCGTTCGAAACCACCCTCTCCCACAAGGGGAGAGGGTGCACCGCTCCTGCGGCGCGCGGTCGTGCCACAACAACAATGCTCTCTCTGCGCATGACCACCCTCGACACCGGCCTCACCCTCATCCGCACCGCATCGCGCCGCGTGTCGCGGGCCAACAGCATCGTCGGCAACGCTTTCAAGGGCTGGATGCCGACCGGTCTCTACGCCCGCGCGCTGCTGATCATGATCGTGCCGATGGTGATCCTGCAGACGGTGGTCGCGGGCGTGTTCATGGAGCGGCACTGGAACACGGTGACGCGGCGCCTGTCGGCCGCCGTGGTGCAGGACGTCGCGGCGCTGATCGACATCTACAAGGGCTATCCGCAGGACAAGGACCGCACCATGCTGCGCCGGATCGCGCAGCAGCGGCTCAACCTGGTCGTCGACTTTCTCCCCGCCGGCGACATGCCGCCGCCCGGGCCGAAGCCGTTCTTCAATCTGCTCGACCAGTCGCTGTCGAGCCAGATCGGCCGCCAGATCAGCCGCCCCTACTGGATCGACACCGTCGGCCGCTCCAATCTGGTCGAGATCCGGATTGCGCTCGATGACGCCGTGATGCGCGTGTTCGCCCAGCGCGGCGCGGCCTATGCCTCCAACACCGACATCTTCCTGTTCTGGATGGTCGGCACCTCGTCGATCCTGTTGATCGTGTCGGTGCTGTTCCTGCGCAACCAGATCAAGCCGATCCTGCGGCTGGCCGATGCCGCCGAGAGTTTCGGCAAGGGCCGCGAGGTGCCGAACTTCAGGCCGCGCGGCGCGCGCGAGGTGCGGCGCGCAGCGCATGCGTTCCTCGAGATGAAGGCGCGCATCGAGCGCGCGATGGAGCAGCGCACGGCGATGCTGGCCGGCGTCAGCCACGACCTCCGCACCATCCTGACGCGCTTCAAGCTCGAGCTGGCGCTGCTCGGCGACAGCCCCGAGATCGACGCCATGCGCAAGGATGTCGACGAGATGTCGCATATGCTGGAGGACTATCTGGCCTTCGCCCGCGGCGACAATGGCGAGATCGCGCAACCGACCGATATCTCCAACGCGCTCGAGGAGCTGCGCAGCGATGCCGAGCGCAACGGCCACTCCGCCACGGTGTCGTTCCATGGCCTGCCGGTGGTCACGGTGAAGCCGCAGGCGCTCAAGCGCTGCCTCGGCAATCTCGTCTCCAATGCCGCGCGCCATGCCGATGCGATCGCCATCACCGGCCATCGCGACCACCGCTATCTCACCATCACCGTCGACGATGACGGCCCGGGCATTCCCGCCGCCATGCGCGAGGAGGTGTTCAAGCCCTTCCTGCGCCTCGACGACGCCCGCAACCAGGACGAAGGCGGCACCGGCCTCGGCCTCGCCATCGCCCGCGACATCGCCCGCTCCCATGGCGGCGACATCACCCTAGGCGACAGCCCCATGGGCGGCCTGCGCGCGAGCGTGCGGATTCCGGTGTAGTCGACGGCTCAGCTCATTCCTGTGCGATCACGGCGTCGAGCCAGGCGCAGTTCAGCGGCGGAACGCGCGGGTCCGGAACGCGGACGCCGCGTGCGGCGGCCGACAGGCGCATGTCGCGCATGCGCTTGCGCGGCTCATCCGGCAAATACAAGCGCTCGTGTCCCCATAATGACGGACCATCGAAGGTCTCGTGCGGCTGCCAGCTCGCGGGATCGATCACGCGGCCGCCCCAGCCATATTCGATGAAGAAGCCGGACGGCGTGTTCACGTAGAACGAGGTCATGTGGTCGTTGGTGTGCCGGCCCAGCGTGTAGGCCACGCGTCCCTCGTCGAGCTGTGCCAGATCATAGCCCTGACCGACGTCGTCGAGGCTGCCGAGCTCCACCATGAAATGATGCAGCGTGCGGCGGCCGGAGCCGACCATCGCAAAGCTGTGATGGCGGCCGTTGACGTGGAAGAAATACAGCTTGTATGGCGTCAGGCCGAAATCGGACACCTGGAAGCCGAGCAGGTCGCGATAGAATGTCAGCAGCGGCTCGACCTCCTCGACGTTGAGCACGACATGTCCCATGCCAAGCGGCCCGGTGCGAAAGCCGGAGATCGGACGTCCCGGCCTGAACGGATCCGCGGCAACCGCTGCGCCCCAGAACACCTCGATTGTGTGGCCGGCCGGATCCTGAAACGAGATCAGCTCGGTGACATGACGCTCGTCGGCGAGCGCGCGCGAGCCGCTGATGACCTTCACGCCATGGTCCTCGAGACGGCCAGCCAGCCGCGCGAGCGCCGCAGCATCGCCGACCTCCCAGCCCATGACGGCAAGTCCGTCATCACCGCTGCCGTCGACGATCAGCCGCTGCTTGCGATCGTCCATGCGGTAGGCCTGCATGTCAGCCGCGCGATCGACGCGCTGCATCCCGAGCAGCTCGGTCGCCATCCGTCCCCACTGCTCCGCCTGGGGCGACTTGATCCCGATGTAGCCGAGCGCCGTGATCTCCATGGTGTTTCCTCCCGACAGGCGCGGGCCGAATTTCGTATCGGCTCCGCGCGGTCCTGCAGTACACTGCCGCCCCTGCATCCGGCTCGCGTTCTCAGGACGGTATCGGCGGACGCAAACGAAGACCAGGGAGGATGTTCCGGGTGTCCAAGCAACGGACGCGATCTCCGCAAGCCCGTCCTGCGGAGGGTGTCCGCGCATTCAAGCGCGGCCTTGACGTGCTGCGCGCGGTCAATCGCTCCGGCGGCATTCGCGCCGGCGATGTCGCCCGCCAGCTCGATCTGCCGCGCCCCACGGTCTACCGCCTGCTCGAAACATTGGAGGAGCTCGGCTACGTCGCCCGCAGCGCCAGCGACGACCGCTTCCGGGTGACGCGCCACGCGCTGAGCCTCGGCGACGGCTATGATCCCGGCATCGTCATCTGCCAGGCCGCCGCGCCCTATCTCGCCGAGCTCAGCCGCACCCTGGTCTGGCCCGTCGATCTGTCGACCTATGAGAACGGTGCGATGGTCATCCAGGAAACCACGCACGCGCGCAGCCCGCTCTCGATCGATCGCAGCATGATCGGCAAGCGCCTGCCGATGCTGCAGACCTCGGCCGGCCGGGCCTATCTGGCGGCCTGCCCGCCGGCGGAGCGCGACCTCATCATCAACCATCTGCGGCGCATCGAGAACGCCGAGGACGTTCCATTCCTGGCGCCCGATCGGCTGCAACGCATGATGAAGGAAACGGCTCAGCGCGGCTTTGCGATCCGCGACGAGGGCGAGTTCAATCCGAAGACGTCGTCGATCGCGGTGCCGATCGTGCGCGATGACGTCGTGTTCGGCTGCATCTCGATCATCTGGATCCGCTCCGCCATGACTTTGGAGGAAGCCGTCGCCCAATATGCTGCGCCCTTGCGCGACGCCGCGGCCGCCATTCCAGTCGAACGCTAGGCGTCCGCTGGGCGGACAGTTCGTGACCGCGCCTTGAAGCTGCGAGGCGGTTGCGGATCAGATGCGGCTATGAGCAACACGGCCGTACACTCTCCAAACTTCGACGTCGTCATCGTTGGTCGCGGGCCGGTCGGCTCGACGCTCGGCAATCTGCTCGGCCTGTGCGGCCTCCGCACCCTGATCCTGGAGCGCGAGGCCAAGACCTATCACTTGCCGCGCGCGGTGCATTTCGACGACGAATGCATGCGCGTGTTCCAGACCATCGGCCTCGCGGACGCCATCCTGCCCCATGTCACCTTGAGTCCCGGCATGCGCTTCGTCGATGCGGACGGCCGATTGCTACTCGACTGGCCTCGCCCCAGCGAACCGACCGCGATGGGCTGGAATCTGAGCTACCGCTTTCACCAGCCCGATCTCGAAGCCGTGCTCAATGACGGCCTGGAGCGGTGGGCGCATGTCGACCTTCGCACGCGCTGCGAAGTCTTTGCGCTCGAGCAGGATCACAGCGGCGCGCGCGTTCGTTACGAGGAGTTGGACACCGGCCGGCTCGTCGACATCTCCTGCGCCTATGTGGTCGGCTGCGATGGTGCGCGGTCGCTGGTGCGCCGCTTCATCGGCTCGGCGCTGGACGATCTCGGCTTTCACGAGCGCTGGCTGGTCTGCGACGTGCTGCTGCGCGAGGCGCGGCCGGACCTCGGCGATTTCAGCGTCCAGCACTGCAACCCGCAGCGTCCGGCGACCTACATTCGCGGCACCGGCAGCCGCCGCCGCTGGGAGATCACGGTTCACCCCCACGAAGACGCCGCCGAGATTACCCGGCCTGCGCGCGTCTGGGAGCTGCTTTCGCCCTGGCTGCGGCCCGCCGAGGCGGAGATCGAACGTGCCGCCGTCTACACCTTCCACTCCGCGGTGGCCCAGCGATGGCGCAACGGACGCTTCCTGCTCGCAGGCGATTCCGCGCATCAGACCCCACCGTTCCTTGGCCAGGGCATGTGCGCCGGCATTCGCGATGTGGCCAACCTCGCCTGGAAACTGGCGCGCGTGATCGCCGGCAAGGCAACGCCTGATCTTCTCGACACCTATCAAAGTGAACGCGCGCCGCATGTGCGCGAATTCATCGAACTCGCGATCCGGCTAGGTGGTCTCATCAACACCAAGGCGGTCGAGGCGGCGCTCGCGACCGGCACGGCGCAGGGCGACGGCCAGCTCAAGCTCGACGTGCAGAAGCCGCTGCTAGGACCGGGCCTGGCTTGCGGCGATCGCAGCCTGACGGGACGACTCGCGCCGCAATTCCGCGGCCGCGACCACAGCCGCAGCGACGATCGCGTCGGCTATCGCTTCGCGCTGCTGTGCCGGTCGGGCCTGGAGGCCGCGGTTATCGAGCAGCATCATGCCGATCTGTCGGCCGCTGACGTCGCGATCGTTTGCGGCCAGGAGGCCGGTGGCCTCGATGCGTGGCTCGATCAGCACGGCTCCGATGCCGTTTTGATGCGTCCGGACCGCTACATCCTCGGGGCCGTCCGCACCGGCGAGGATGCCGCGTCGCTGCTGTCCGGCGTCGCCCGACTCGCACCGCTGCCGAGCGCCGCCTGATCTTTTCCGTCTTTCCTGAAAGGGCTCACGTATGAAGCTGGTTTCCTTTGTCATCGACGGGCGTTCCGGTTACGGCGCGGTGAAGGGCGATGGTGTCGTCGACCTCGGCCGGCGCCTGCCGTCGAAGAGCCTGCGCGCGCTGCTCGAGGCGGACGCGCTCGGCGCCGCTGCCGCGCTGCTCGCCTCCGAGCCGGTCGACTATCCCCTGAGCGCGCTTGCCTTAGCGCCCGTCATTCCCGATCCCGGCAAGATCATCTGCGTCGGCCTGAACTATCGCGACCACGTCGCCGAGACCGGCCGGACCGTGACCGAGAAGCCCGCTTTGTTCGCGCGTTTTCCGACGAGCCAAGTGGGACATCTGCAGCCGATCGTTCGCCCTGATGTCTCCGATCATTTCGACTACGAAGGCGAGCTTGCGCTCGTGATCGGCAAGGCAGGCCGGCACGTCCGGCGCGAGGACGCGCTCACGCATGTCGCCGGCTATTCCTGCTACAATGAAGGCAGCATCCGCGACTGGCAGCGCCATACGTCGCAATTCCTGTCGGGCAAGACCTTCGACAAGTCCGGCGCCTTCGGCCCCTGGCTGGTCACCGCCGACGAGATCCCCGACCCGTCCAGGCTGACGCTGCAGACCCGCCTCAATGGCGAGACCGTGCAGCGGACCACGACGGATCGGCTGATCACCGACGTGCCCGACCTGATCGTCTATTGCTCGACCATCATGACTCTGCTGCCGGGCGATGTGATCGTCACCGGCACGCCGGGAGGCGTCGGCTTCAAGCGCACGCCGCCGTTGTTCATGCAGCCGGGCGATACGGTCGAGGTCGAGATCTCCGGCATCGGCGTGCTGCGCAATCCCGTGACCGCCGAAACGGCCGCCTGACGTCTTCGCCTCGCGGACAACCGCTGGGCGCTCCAATCAAACACGACATAACAAACAAGATCGTTGAACCCGGGGAGGATCATCATGTCGCGCCGTCTCACATCCGGCATCGCCGCGCTGTTGCTGCTGGCAGGTTCATCCGCGCAGGCGGAGATCAAAGGGCAAGCCATCCGCATCGGGGTGCTCACCGACATGACCGGCGTCTTCGCGACTGCGATGGGGCCGGGCTCTGTCGAAGCGGCGCGGATGGCCGCGGAGGAGTTCGGCGGCAAGATCAGCGGCAGGCCGATCGAAATCCTGCAGGCCGACCATCAGAACAAACCGGACATCGCGGTCTCGATCGCGCGGCGCTGGTTCGAGCAGGACGGCGTACAGGCGATCGCCGATGGCGGCAGCTCCGGCGCAGCGCTCGGCGTGCAGGAGCTGGTGCGCGGCAACGGCAGGATCTTCCTGATCTCGGGCGCCGGCGCCAATCAGCTGACTGACGAGGCCTGCGCACCGACCTCGGTGCAGTGGACGCATGACGCCTATTCGACCGCGACGGCCGTGGTGTCGGGCATCATGCAGACCAGCAAGGAGCCGTGGTTCTTCATCACCGGCGACTATGCGTTCGGCCATTCGGTCGAGGCCACCGCGCGCGCCCGCATCTCCGCGCTCGGCGGCACGGTCGCCGGCAGCGTCAAGGCGCAGCTCGGCACGCCGGACTACGGCTCGTTCCTGCTGCAGGTGCAGGCTTCAGGCGCCAAGATCCTGGCGCTCAACGTCGCCGGCGACAACGCCACCGCGATCAAGCAGGCGGAGGAATTCGGGCTGGCGGCGCAGGGCATGAAGATTGTGCCGATGTCGTTCCAGAACGTCGACATCGAGGCGATTGGTCTCAAGGCCACGCAGGGCGACCTCATCGTCACCAGCTTCTTCGAGGATGCCTCGCCCGCCGCGCGGCGCTTCTCCGATGCGTTCTACGCACGCCGCAAGGCGATGCCGTCACAGATCCAGGCCGGCGTCTACTCGGCCGTGCGGCACTATCTGCAGGCGGTGAAGGATGCCGACAGTGATGACGGCGCGACGGTCATGGCGAAGATGAAATCGACCCCTGTCTCGGACGCCTATGCGGAGCATGGCCAGATCCGCGACGACCAGCGCATGGTGCATGATCTCTATCTGGTCCAGGTGAAGACACCGGCCGAAGCGAAGGCGCCGCGGGACTTCGTCAAGCTCGTGACGAAGATCGCCCCCGATCAGGCATTTCGCCCGCTCGACCGCAGCAAATGCAGTCTGGTCGGGAAGTAAGCATCTCCGGGAGTGCGATGCCCGAACTCAGTGCGCTGTGATCGTCACGTCCAAGCGAGCGGCTCCTTAGAACCGGCGATTGTTTCCGGGCGCGCTTTCGCCGTCCCTCGGTGTCATTCCCCGCGAAGGCGGGGATCCAGTACGCCGCGGCCTCTCGGTCGATCACCGCCGTCTCTGGAATACTGGATCGTCCGCCTTCGCCTTCGCGGCCGATGACAGCCAGCCGGCTCGACATGATCAAAGCGTCAAGCCTTGGGAACCTGGTCCCAACCGTCCCGCCGTGGCAAAGTGCCGAAGGGGTGGCCGTTACTGCTTCGCGCCCGGGATCAGGTTCTTCAGCTTGGCCATGTCCTTGACGTTCATCTTCATGCCGCCGGGCATGACGATGTCGCCGGGTTTCTGGTCCGCCTTGCAGGCGCCGAGCCACTTCGCCTCGATGGTCATTGCGGTGTCCTTGGCGCCGGTGGCGCCGCCCTGGATCTTCGAGGTCGTCTTCACCGTGTAGGCCGAATTGAAGTCGCCGGTGATCTCGGCATGCGACGTCGTGCTCATGCCGCCGAAGCTGCAGACGGAATCGCTGACATAGCCGGTCGCCGTCTTCTGGATATCCTGCTTGGAGCAGACCTGCTGCGCCATCGGCGAGGCCATGTTGTTCATGTCCTTGTCGGTGGTCTCGTCGGTGCAGTGCTGCATCGTCATCTCCGGCAGCTGGCCGCCGGACCGAATCATCTTGAGCTCCCAGAGACCCGCCTTGCGCACCGGCAGGTCGAGCGCGAAGGCCGCGCTCGCCGCTCCGCCCAGAAGGCTGCAACAGAGGACTCCGAGGAGGAGGCGCTGACGTGTCATGATCGTGTTCCGGCTTAGCTGTCAATCGGCGAACCGATGACGCCGAATCATGGCGTTAGTGTAGTCAGGCCTCGAACAGGTTCAGTACAGTGTCCGCAGCGGCCGTTGCGCCGAGCCGTACGGCACCCAGCGGCAGGCGAACGAAACGTAGCCGCCATAGTGCGGATCGACCGCGCGGAATTTCGCGACCTTGCCGTAGGACGCGCAATGATCGACCGCGATCTGGCGCGCATCCGTGCTCTGGGCCAACTGATAGGCGATGATGCCGCCGGTGTCGTTGCCCTTGAACGGCGGCACCACGTCGGCCCGGGCGGGCGCGCCGGCCAGCAGCATCCCCGCGGCCAGCAGGCCTGCCGTCTTCACCAATCCGACCTTCAGCATCCGCATTGCATTCTCCCAAAGCGCTACCGCCATCCTAAAGGTCCTGTCCGGCCAAGAAAAGAACACCGGCCGGGGGTTAACAGGACTAATCGTGGAGTGTTGCCGCGTTGCACTTGACCTCCTGGAACAGGCGCGGCACGGTCCATGCTCCTGCATCAGACCTTGCGGACGGCCCATGCGCGACTTCAGCACATCTCTCACGATCCTCGGTGCCGGCTGCGGCGCGCTGCTCGCCGCTCTGGTCGCGACCGCTCCGGCCCACGCCGCCAACCCGCTGGAGATGAACTTCTGGCTCTCCGGTCCCAAGTATGAGGGCCGGGTCGCCCCGTGCGAGGCGGCCATCCCGACCATCGTGAGCCGGTTCCAGGACAAGGAAAGCACCTTCTGGAATTCGTCGCTGACGATCACCGGCGTCGCCAATGTCCGCGAGATCGCCTTCCGCCCCTGGCAGTCGGACAACATCCCGCGCCGCTTCTGCACCGGCAGCGTGATGATCAGCGACGGCAAGGCGCGCACGCTCAATTATTCGATCATTGAGGACGGCGGCTTCGCCGGCTATGACCAGGGCGTCGAGTTCTGCGTCGTCGGCCTCGACCGTAACTGGGCGTTCAACCCGGCCTGCCGCGCCGCCAAGCCCTGAGTCGCGGGCGACGCCTCCACCAAAATCACGGGTGACGATCGGCTGCTCCCGGGCAGCCGTTTTTGTTCTTGAAATGTTCCTGGGGGCTGCTAGGTTCCTGGCATTGTCCGGGGAGTTCGCCATGTTTGATGACCTGCGCCGACCAGCCGTCCTGCTTGCCAGAACCGTCGTTTGTTTGGCCCTGCTGCTGGGTGCGCTGGACGCTGCACCCGTGGAGGCTCAGGACCGCCGTCAGAACGCGCCGGGCGCGTTCGACTTCTACGTGCTGTCGCTCTCGTGGTCGCCATCATTCTGCGCCGAGGCCGAGGAGCGTGGCGGACGCGGCAGCCGCTCGCAGCAATGCAGCGGACGGCCCTACTCCTTCGTCGTGCATGGGCTGTGGCCGCAATACGAGGCCGGCTACCCCGAATATTGCGAGCAGCCGTCGCCCCGCCTGCCGCGCAACATCATGACCTCGATGCTCGACCTGATGCCGGCGCCCGGCTTGATCTACAATGAGTGGGACAAGCACGGCACCTGCTCCGGTCTGTCGGCCAAGGCCTATTTCGAGGCCATCCGCAAGGCCCGCGCCGTGATCAAGATCCCGCCGGAGTTCCTGGACCTTGCGGAAGCCAAGACATTGGCGCCCGCCGCGATCGAGGACGCGTTCATCAAGGCCAATCCCAAGTTGACCAATTCAGCCATCGCGGTGACCTGCAATCGAACCCGGCTCAGCGAGGTTCGGATCTGCCTCTCCAAGGACCTCGAATTCCGTAGCTGCGACGAGGTCGACCGTCAGGCGTGCCGCCGTGACGAGGTCAACATGCCGCCGGTGCGCGGCGGCTAGCCCACAACCTCGCGCTCGGCCGGCGGACACCCGCGCCTGCCGAGAGCGGCCGCAGGCCAACGACGGGGTACCTTTTCCTCGCGGAACGGCGTAACTGCTGCGGCATGAACTACCGACACGCCTTCCACGCTGGCGGCTTCGCCGACGTCATCAAACACATCGTGCTGACCCGCATCCTGGTCTACCTCCAGGAGAAGCCGGCGGCATTCCGGGTCATCGACACCCATGCCGGCGCCGGTCTCTACGACCTCACCGGAGACGAAGCCACGCGCAGCGGCGAGTATCTCACCGGCATCGCGCGGCTGCTGCAGGCGCGCCTGTCGGACGAGGCTTATGCACTCTTGCAGCCATATCTGGACATCGTCCGATCGTTCAATCCGAAGGCCGATCTCGTCGCCTATCCCGGCTCGCCGCTGATCGCGCGCGCGCTGCTGCGGCCGCAGGACCGCATGACCTTGTGCGAGCTTGCCGATGTCCCGCGCAAGCAACTGATCGATGCGCTGCGGCGCGATACCCAGGCCCGCGTCGTCGATCTCGACGGCTGGGTCGCCCTGCCCGCCTTCGTGCCGCCGAACGAGCGCCGTGGCGTCGTGCTGATCGATCCCGCCTTCGAGGCCAAGGATGAGTTCGAGCGCATGAGCGACCGCTTTGCCGCAGCCTTCGCGAAGTGGACCACCGGTATCTACGTGCTCTGGTATCCCGCCAAGAGCCGCCGCGCCACCGAACAGCTTGCTGATCAGGTCGCGCATCTCGCAGCTGCGGCGAAGCCGCCGGGCAAGGTGCTGCGCGTCGAGTTCAGCGTTGCGCCGCAGATCGAAGGCGAGGCGCTAACCTCCACCGGTCTGCTGATCGTCAATCCGCCCTGGACATTGCATGATGAGCTCAAGCTCATCCTGCAGGAGCTGGTCAGGCCGCTCGGCCAGGGCGGCCCTGCGCGCTTTCGTCTCGACATCCCCAAAGCTTGAAGCGGAAGTTCGTCGAAAAGCCGTAGTCAATCGGCGCGGAACCGTATTAATGTGTCTGACTGTAAGACTGGCTTTACGTTCCGCTTCCGCGAATGGTTGCGGCGGGGTGATCAAGGCCTAACAAGATCCGGCGATCCGGCGCGGCGAGCGCTGGGCGTTAAGGTGGCCAACGCTTTCCGATCAAAGTGATGTCCGGTCGGACGCTGCGCAGGGCGCGCAGTGGAGGAAGCATTGCGGGGGAGGAGTTTCCCGATGGCCATGACTGGGACAGTCAAGTTCTTCAACGGTGAGCGCGGCTACGGCTTCATCAAGCCGGACGATGGTGGTCGCGACGTGTTCGTGCATATCACGGCAGTGGAGCGCGCCGGGCTGAAGGATCTGACCGAGGGACAGCGTATCAGCTTCGAGGTTGAGCCGGACAAGAAGGGCAAAGGCCCGAAGGCGGTGAACCTGGTCCTGTCGTCGTAGCCACGGCCCGCCGGGCAGGCTCGCATCTGACGCGAGCCGCTGCAGCGGGCGTCGACGTGACTTCATCAGTCGAAAACCGCCGGCAGCGCGTCCGGCTTCGCGCTCGAGCCGCGCATTCTGGTTGCGCGCGCAGACGCGCGCCTGAGTGCTGACGGTCACGCGACAAAAAAATCCCGGCCGCGCGAGCAGCCGGGAGGATGTCGTTCGACTTTCTTCTTCCTATCCCGTCTTGTTGCTTTGCCGTTTTGCCATCAGAAATGGAAGTTGATGCCTGCGCGGATCATTCCAGACCGATAGTCGTTCTTCGCCCCCGTGATCACGAAATTATTGCTGTCGAGATCGACGTAGAGATACTCGATCTTCGCGGTCCAGTTCTGCGCCAGGCCGAACTCGGTGCCGACGCCGAGCGTCCAGCCGACGGCGGTGTGCGATTCCGAAAGGCCGAAGGTCTCGGCGCGCAGGCCACCGAGCGCGAGACCGCCGGTGCCGTAGAACAGGATGTTGTTGAAGGCATAGCCGACGCGGCCGCGCAGCGTGCCGAACCAGGGGTTCGAGAACTTCCACGGCGCGAAGGTGTCGTTGGCGCCGCTGAGATTGATGTCGCCCTCGATGCCGAGCACCCAGGGACTGCCATTCTGCCAGTTGTAGCCGGCCGTCACCCCGCCGACGAGCCCCGAGGGCTTGGTCGCGCTGTTGCCGACCGTCCCCCATTGATAGCCCAGCGTGCCGCCGAGATAGGGGCCGGCCCAGCTATAGGCGTTGAGGGGCTGGTTGACCGTATAGGGCGCGCCGCGGCCGTAGCCGTAGCCCAGATCGGCCGCCTGCGCCGACCCCGATCCCAGAGCCGCTGCGCTCAGGCCCGCGACAGCGGCAGCACCGACCAAGAACCTTTTCATTGCTCACTCCACGCCACTTGCCGTCGCCACCCGGAGCAAGCGCCGCGCGATGGGCGCGGGCCGGTGTGGTTACGGAACCCCGACTTTTTTCGTGAGCATTTATCGAGAGTTTTAGGTTAAGCCGTTGTTAAGCCCGGTTAGCAGGCCATTAACGTGCTTAACGAAGCGTTACCGCCCTCCTCGTCTGTCCTGCCCTGTGCATGGCGCCAGCGCATGCTGGCGGGACGGCGCGGCAGCGCTTAATTTGCTGACATGACCACCCAAAGCTCCGATCCACCCCAGGCGCCGGCGCCCCCGCACCGGCGTGGCGCCGCGACCGACCTGCCGCCCGAGGCCACCGATACGCCCGATCTCGATCCCGCCGCGTCCGGCGCGGACGAGGACGATGACGGCCGCCTGCCCGAGCTGACGGAAGAGAGCGCCGAGCCGGTCGGCGAGGGCCCGCTCGCGATCGGCCATGCCGCGATCGAGAACGCGGTGCGGCTGGCGCCAACCTCGCCCGGCGTCTACCGGATGCTGAACGCGGCGCATGACGTGCTCTATGTCGGCAAGGCCAAGAACGTCAAAAAGCGTCTTGCGTCCTATGCGCGCGCCAACGCTCCGCTGCCGGCGCGCATCCTGCGCATGATCGCGGCCACCGTGACCGTCGAGATCGTCTCGACCACCACGGAGACCGAAGCGTTGCTGCTCGAGGCGAACCTCATCAAGCAGCTCAAGCCGCGCTTCAACGTGCAGCTGCGCGACGACAAGTCGTTCCCCTACATCCTCATTACCGGCGACCATTGGGCGCCGCAGATCCTCAAGCATCGCGGCGCGCAGTCGCGGCCAGGCCGCTATTTCGGCCCGTTCGCCTCGGCCGGCGCGGTCAACCGCACCATCACGGCGCTGCAGCGCGCCTTCCTGATCCGATCCTGCACCGATTCGTTCTTCGAGAGCCGCACCCGCCCCTGCCTCTTGCATCAGATCCGGCGCTGCGCCGGACCCTGCACGCAGGAGATCGACTTCCCCGGCTATAGCGAGCTGGTCCGCGAGGCGACCGATTTCCTGTCCGGCCGCAGCCAGGCGGTGAAGGCGCTGCTCGCAAGCGAGATGGAGAAGGCCTCCGCCGAGCTCGAGTTCGAGACCGCCGCCGTCTATCGCGACCGCCTCGCGGCGCTGTCGGCGATCTCCTCGCAGCAGGGCATCAATCCGCGCACGGTCGAGGAAGCCGACGTGTTCGCCATCCACCAGGAGGGCGGCTTCTCCTGCGTCGAGGTGTTCTTCTTCCGCACCGGCCAGAACTGGGGCAACCGCGCCTACTTCCCGCGCGCCGAGAAGACGTTCACACAAGAGGAGGTGCTGTCCGCCTTCCTGTCGCAGTTCTACGACGACAAGCCGCCGCCACGGCTGATCCTGCTGTCGCACGAGATCGAGGAGGCCGAGCTGCTCGCCGAGGCGCTGTGCGTCAAGGCAGGCCACAAAGTGGAGGTGTCCTGCCCGAAGCGCGGCGAGAAGAAGGATCTCGTCACGCATGCCCTGACCAATGCGCGCGAGGCGCTCGGCCGCAAGCTCGCGGACACGGCGACGCAGAGCCGCTTGTTGGAGGCAATGACGACCACGCTCGGCCTGCCGCAGGTGCCGAAGCGCATCGAGGTGTACGACAACAGCCACATCCAGGGCACCAACGCGGTCGGCGCGATGATCGTCGCCGGCCCCGACGGCTTCATGAAGAACCAGTACCGCAAGTTCAACATCAAGTCGGAGGGGCTCACCCCCGGCGACGACTACGCGATGATGAAGGAGGTGCTGCAGCGCCGATTCAAGCGGCTGGTCGCGCCGTCGGAAAAGGACGTCGCGCGCGCGGCCAAGGAGGACGACGTGCCGCAATGGCCCGATCTCGTCATCATCGACGGCGGCCGCGGACAGCTGAACGCCGTCCGCGAGATCTTCACCGAGCTCGGCGTCGGCAACGTCGCGCTGATGTCGGTCGCCAAGGGCCCGGATCGCGACGCCGGCCGTGAGACGCTGTTCATCCCGGAGCGCGAGGCGATCAAGCTCGAGCCGCGCGACCCCGTGCTGTATTTCATCCAGCGCCTGCGCGACGAGGCGCACCGCTTCGTCATCGGCTCGCACCGCAAGCTGCGCAAGAAGGACATCCGCGAGGCCGGCCTGCAGGAGATTCCTGGCATCGGCCCCTCACGCAAGCGCGCGCTGCTGCATCATTTCGGCACGCTGAAGGAAATCGAGCGCGCCTCGATCGCCGACCTCGGCAAGGTCCCCGGCGTGAGCGCCGAGAGCGCGCGGAAGATCTTCGAGTACTTCCACAGCAATGCGAGCTGAGCGGACCGGGCGGAGTTGAGCTGTTCAACCCGTTCCGCGGTCAGCTTGAGCCCGGCTCTCTCCACGTCATTCCGGGGCGCGCGTAGCGCGAGCCCGGAATCCATAGCCACAAGCGGGCATGGGGACGGGACAGGATGTGGCGGTCATCCGCATCACCACTCCCGATCGCGGTTATGAATTCCGGGCTCGCCCTGCGGGCGCCCCGGAATGACGTGGATGGGCCGGTGCCCTAGCCTGCGCTAACGTAATAAATTATTTTACCCGGGCACAATTATCGGATATACACCCGGATGAAAATCCGGAGCCCCCCATGACCCCCGACCAGCGCAAGGCTGCCGTTGCCGCCTACAAGGAACGCAAGACCCCCGCCGGCATCTACGCGGTCATCTGCGCCGCGACCGGCGAGCGCTGGATCGGGTGCGCGCCGGATCTCGACAAGATTCAGAACCGGCTCTGGTTCACCCTGCGCCAGGGCGGCCACCGCCGCGGTGGGCTGCAGGCGGCCTGGGCCGCCCATGGCGAGGGCGCGTTCAGCCTGGAGGTGCTGGAAGCCTTCGACGATGAGGCGCTGGCCTACGTCCGCGACCGCGCGTTCGCCGAGCGCCAGGCGCATTGGTGCGCGGTTCACCAGGCCGAGGCGATCTGACGGCGGCGCGCGATTCGCACCGCTGTCATTGCAGCGCAATAGGATCGGTCCGCTCACCCGGCGCTGCGATCAGAGGGCTGGCGCTGCCGCGTCACGTTGCTTAAGGAAGCGTTGGCGCTCTCTTTGTCTCCGGGCGGGAGAGTTCCTATCTCCGCAAGACCTCGTTGCGATTTGCGTCATATCTGCGTCATCCTGCCCGGGCTGCCCGGCTCGGAGGTTGACGTTCGAACGGCGGCAGTATTGGTACACCGGATGAATATTGCGACCACACGCGTGCCCAGCAAGACGTCGACGTCTCTGCCGAACATCCTGACCTATGCGCGCATCGCCGCGATACCGGTCGTGGTCGGCTGCATCTACGCGCAGTCCATCATGGACTACCCGCTGTGGCTGCGCTGGGTCGCCGTCGCGGTGTTCATCGCCGCCGGCATCACCGACTATCTCGACGGCTATTATGCCCGCATCTGGAACCAGCAGTCGGCGTTCGGCCGCATGCTGGACCCGATCGCCGACAAGCTGCTGGTCGCGTCGTGTCTGCTGATGCTCGCCGCCGACAACAGCATCCATGGCTGGACCTTATGGGCGGCGATCGTGATCCTGTGCCGCGAGATCCTGGTGTCGGGGCTGCGCGAATATCTCGCCGCGCTGCGCGTCAGCGTGCCCGTGACCAAGGTCGCCAAGTGGAAGACCACGATGCAGCTGATCGCGATCGGCTTCCTGCTGGCGGGCGAGGCCGGCGACCAGGTGGTTCCGGTGGTGACGATGATCGGCATCGTGCTGCTGTGGGCCTCGGCGATCTTCACGATCTATACCGGCTACGATTATTTCCGCGCCGGCATTCACCACCTCATCGAGGAAGACTCGCGATGAAGGTGAAGTATTTCGCCTGGGTGCGGGAGCGCATCGGCAAGGCCGAGGAGACCATCGAGCCGCCGGCCGATGTGCGTACCGTGGGCGAGCTGATCGCCTGGCTCACCGAACAGGGCGAGGGCTACGCCTATGCGTTCGAGAAGCCGAAGGTGATCCGCACGGCGATCGACCAGACCCACGTGCAGCCGGACACGGTGATCGCCGGCGCCCGCGAGATCGCGTTCTTCCCGCCGATGACCGGCGGCTGAGGCGCGCCGGAACACAACCGCCATGACCGCGATCGTTACCGTCCGCGTGCAGCACGAGGATTTCGACACCGCCGCCGAGATCGCAGCCCTCAGCCATGGCCGCACCGACATCGGCGCCGTCGTCAGCTTCTCCGGACTGTGCCGCGGCAACGACCACGCCACCCCAATCTCGGCGCTGACGCTCGAGCATTATCCGGGCATGGCGGAAGCCGAGATCATGCGTCATGCCGAGCAGGCAATGGCGCGCTGGCCGCTGCAGGGCCTCACTGTCATCCATCGTTTCGGCCGCATCACGCCGGGCGAGAACATCGTGCTGGTGGTGACCGCATCCAGCCACCGCCAGGCGGCGTTCGAGGCGGCCGAGTTCCTGATGGATTATCTCAAGACCAACGCGCCGTTCTGGAAGCGCGAGGAAACCAATGATGGCGGCAGCTGGGTCGAGGCCAAGAGCCACGACGATGCCGCCGCGGCGCGCTGGACGAAGTGATGGCGAAGACAGTCAAGACGGCCGCACCGCGCAAGACGCAAGCGCCCAAGCTGCCCAAGCTGCCCAAGGTCAACGCCGGCGAGCTCGTCACGCTTCTCGACTATCTCCGCTACGCCGTGAGCTGCTTCCAGAGTGCCGAGCTGGTGTTCGCGCACGGCACCACCGATCCGGTCGCCGAAGCCGCCTTCCTGATCGGCGAAGCCTTGCATCTGCGTCCGGATCAATTCGAGACGTTCATCACCGCCCGCGTTACCGCGGCCGAGGGCAAGACCATCCTCGACCTGATCTCGGCGCGGATCGCCACGCGCAAGCCGGCGGCGTACCTCGTCCACAAGGTCTACATGCGCGGCCTGCCGTTCTATGTCGACGAGCGCGTCATCGTGCCGCGCTCCTTCATCGGCGAGCTGCTCGAGACCCATTTCGGCGGCGCGGAGGCGGACGGCACCTCGCTGATCGACGATCCCCTGGCGGTCGACAGCGTGCTCGACCTCTGCACCGGCTCAGGGTGCCTTGCCATCCTCGCGAGCCGGCACTTTCCGAATGCCGTCATCGATGCGGTCGACATTTCCAAGGACGCGCTCGCCGTCGCGGCGAGGAACGTCGCCGACTACGAACTCGGCGAGCGCATTTCGCTGCATCGCGGCGATCTGTTCGCACCGCTCAGCCAGCGCCGCTACGACCTGATCATCACCAATCCGCCCTATGTCGATGCCGAGGGCATGGCCGGCCTACCCCGGGAATGCCGCGCCGAGCCGGCGCTGGCCTTCGACGGCGGCGCCGACGGCCTCGACATCATCCACCGCATCATCGGCGAAGCCCGCGACCATCTCACCGCGGAAGGCGGGCTGCTCTGCGAGGTCGGCCGCGACCGGCCGCAGATCGAAGCCGCCTATCCGGACCTGCCGCTGCTGTGGCTCGATACCGAGGACTCCGAGGGCGAGGTGTTCTGGATCACGGCGCGGGATCTGGTCTGACGCGCGCTGACGCGAAATGACGCAGCGGACTTCCAATAAACGGCACAAACTGCTGCCGCTGTGCAGAATTCGCTCACCAGGGCAGCGCCAACGCCGGACCTTTGACATTTCCGTCCGGGCGCGAAGCTGATAGCTTGCCAGAGGCCCGGATCATCGGCTGACCACGTCGGCGCGCGCATTCAGGCCCCTCACGCACGATCCGTTTCGGTCAGTGTCTGGCAATCGCTCCGCCACCTTTCCGGGTCATGCTGTCGCCGTCGTACAATCTGCCTCAACTCCCCGAGAGGTCCCCATGCTGGACAAGAGCCCCCGCCCCGCCGTCACCGTTCCGAATGATCTTGCCGCGCATTGGATGCCGTTCACCGCGAACCGCGCCTTCAAGAAGAATCCGCGCCTGCTCGCCGGCGCCAAGGGCATGCACTACATCACCGTCGATGGCCGCAACATCATCGATGCCGCAGCCGGCATGTGGTGCTGCAACGCCGGCCATGGCCGCACCGAGATCGCCGAGGCGATCGGCAAGCAGGCCGCAGCGCTCGACTATGCGCCGCCGTTCCAGTTCGGCATTCCCCAGGCCTTCGAGCTCGCCAACCGCATCGCCGATCTCGCCCCCGCCGGGCTGGACCATGTGTTCTTCTGCAACTCCGGCTCGGAGGCCGCCGACACCGCGCTGAAGATGGCGCTCGCCTATCACCAGATCAACGGCCAGGGCAGCCGCACCCGCCTGATCGGCCGCGTCCGCGGCTATCACGGCGTCGGCTTCGGCGGCACCTCGGTCGGCGGCATCGTCAACAACCGCAAGCTGTTCGGCACGCTGCTCACGGGCGTCGACCACATTCCGGCGACCTATGACCGCGAGAAGCAGGCCTTCACCAAGGGCGAGCCTGAATACGGCGCGCACTTCGCCGAGGAGCTGGAAAACCTCGTCGCGTTGCACGGCGCCAACACCATCGCTGCCGTCATCGTCGAGCCGATGGCCGGCTCCACCGGCGTCATCCCCGCGCCGAAGGGCTATCTCAAGCGCCTGCGCGAGATCACCCAGAAGCACGGCATCCTCCTGATCTTCGACGAGGTCATCACCGGCTTCGGCCGTCTCGGCCACGCCTTCGCCGCCGAGCGCTATGGCGTGACGCCGGACCTCTTGACCTTCGCCAAGGGCGTCACCAACGGCGCGGCGCCGATGGGCGGCGTGCTGGTGCGCGACACCATCCACGACGCCTTCATGAGCGGCCCGGAGCACATGGTCGAGTTCACCCACGGCTACACCTACTCGGCGCATCCGATCGCCTGCGCCGCCGGCCTCGCCACGCTCGACATCTATCGCGACCACAAGCTGTTCGAGCATGCCAAGGCGATCGAGCCGAAATGGGCCGACGCCGTGATGTCGCTGAAGGGGCTGCCCAACGTCCTCGACATCCGCACCGTTGGTCTGACCGCCGGCATCGACCTCGCCCCGCTGCCCGACGCCGTCGGCAAGCGCGGCTACTCCGCGATGGAGCAGGCCTTCCACAACACCGACCTGATGCTGCGCATCGCCGGCGATACCCTGGCTCTGACCCCGCCGCTGATCATCAACGAGGACCAGATCGGCGAGATCGTCGAGAAGGTCGGCAAGGTTATCAAGGCCGTGGCGTAAGCCGCGCGGCATCGTCATCAATCACGACAAAATGGCGGCCCCCGTGGCCGCCATTTTCGTTGTTCCTCCAACGACGTCATTCCGGGGCAATCGTCATGTACGGTCGCAGAGCGGCCGTGCATGACGATTGAACCGGGGAATCTTGAAATTGTTAGCAACGCGTCAAACAACCTCGAGATTCCGGGTTCAAGGCCTGCGGCCTTGCCCCGGAATCGCAGCGCCTGCGACGAAGTCGAATGCACGGCCTCCTGCATTTTCAGAACACGATGTCGTGCGCTGAGGAGACAGAACGCAGCCGAATGGCGCCGGCGCGTCGGGGAACCTTCGCAAATCCTCCACGTTCATGTCGCGAGCCGGCGGTTCGCGCGCGGCGGACGGATGATCGGAGAACGCGCATGCTTGCACCGCCGGGAGAGCTGTTGCGATTGGGGCTCGAGCAGAGGCTCAACCGCGTCAAGCGCGCCACCCAGTCCTACATGCGCGACCGTGCGCGGCAGGCGACGGGTACGATAACGTCCTACGCGGTCGCCGCCGGGCTGTTCGCCGCGGCCGGCATCTTCCTGATCGCGGCCTGCATCGTCGGGCTGACCGCGCTGTTCCGCTGGGTGGAAATGAAATACGGGCTGTTCCCCGCCTTCGCGGTGGTCGGCGGTCTGATGGTGGCGCTGGCGGTGATCTGCGCGGTCGTCGCAGCGGTCAAGCTGCGCAGCCCGACCCCGCATTATCCATCGCTGTCGAGTCGCCTGCGCGTGGCGATCGCTTCGCCCGTGTCACGGCAGCCGGACAGCGACGAGATCGATCCGGATACGATCCCACTGGCGCCGTCGGCATCGGCGAATCACGCTCGCGCGCCGGGGCGGGTCAATATCCCCGTGGGCGTTGCCGTTGCGGCGCTGTTGCTCGGCGTGGCCGCCCTGCGCAGGCGTCATCGCGGCGCCTGAGAGGAGCGGCAGCGGCAGGGGGGCATCGCTCGCGTGCCGCCGCCGCGGTTGATCGAACAAACAATTTGAGCTGATCTTTTCGCGAGCGATCCGCAGCACGCAGATCGTGTCGAAACGTTTCGCGCGATGACGCGAGCGCGCCTCCGTTGTTCTACGGGCGGGCGCCAGTACGATTAAACTCCACTTCAGCACGAAAACTTGCGTAAATGACACGCAGCGCGGAAATCCACCGCGTTGTCCGGTATTTGAATCCTGCCGACTATCCTCGCGAATCAGCAGAAGTGCTAGGGTTGTGTTCGGTTGGGAGCGTCGCGCAGCATGATTCGTATCTCCACGATTTTTATCGCCATCTGCATGGTTCTGGTCGCGGCATCGCTCGGCCTGATCCTGTATTCGGTGGCCGGCATCAGTGGATCCGAATCGGCAATCGTGTCGCTGGCCGCGCTGACTTTTCTCATCCTCTACAACGCGGTGTCGATGCGGCTGCGCGACCGCTCCGACGTCGGCAGCCAGATCGCCGATCTGTCGCGCGGCACGGCGGACCTCGCCCGCCAGGTTGCCGAGTTTGGCCGGCGGCTGTCGGCGGTCGAAGGCCGCATCGTGTCGTCGAGCTCGGTCAGCGCCGATCGCCTCCAGAGCGTCGTTGGCGAGATCAACGAACTCGGCGGACTGATGAAGCAACTCGCTGTCACCGTCGCCCAGCATGAGGACCTTATCGCCGCCATTCCGCAGCAGGTGGCGACCCCGGCCGCTGAGGCCCCGGCCGTTGCGCGCGAGGCCACCAGCCCGGCGCCCGCAGCCCCCGTCGCATCCGCCGTCTATCCCGATCCGAAGGCCCTGCCCCCGGCCCCCTCGCATGCGAAGCCGAAGGAGGCGACCGCCACGTTCGGTGCGGCTCCGAGCATCGCCCCCGTGGTGCGGCCGCCGAACCCGCAGCCTATGGCTGCTGCGCCGGCTCCGCCCGTAGCCACGCCTGCCGCTCCGGCCGTGCCGCGCAGCCAGCCCCAGATCCTCGCGGCCGTCAAAGGCGCGATCGACGAGAACCGCCTCGACATCTACCTCCAGCCGCTGGTGACGCTGCCCCAGCGCAAGGTGCGCTTCTACGAAGCGGTGACCCGGCTGCGCGACGAGCGTGACCAGATCGTCGCGGCGGAGGACTTCATCGGCATCGCCGAGGCCGCAGGCCTGGTCGGGCGCATCGACCACATGGTGCTGCTTCGCTGCGTCCAGGTGCTGCGCCGCCTGATGGTGCGCAACAAAGACGTGGGGATCTTCTGCAACCTGTCGTCCGCGACTCTGAGCAGCCCGGCGAGCTTTGCCCAGTGTCTGGATTTCCTCGAGGCCAACCGCGCGCTGGCGCCCTCCTTCGTGCTCGAATTCAAGCAGTCGACCCTGCGCAGCCTGGGCCCGACCGAGACCGAGCACCTCGCGGCGCTGGCGCAGCGCGGCTATCGCTTCTCGATCGACCATGTCACCGACCTCCGGTTCGAGCCGCGCGAGCTCGCCGATCGCGGCGTCCGCTTCATCAAGGTGCCGGCCGCCCTGCTGCTCGACCCCAAGCAGAGCTCGGTGTCCGACATCCACCCGACTGATCTGTCCGACCTGCTCGGCCGTTTTGGCATCGACCTGATCGCCGAGCGGATCGAGGGCGAGAACAGCGTCGTCGACCTGCTCGATTACGACGTTCGCTTCGGCCAGGGCTTCCTGTTCGCGCCGCCCCGCCCATTGCGACCAGAGGGCGCATCTGCTACCGGCGAGGCCGCTGTCACCCCTCCGGGCGGGCAGGATATCAAGATTCAGGACCCCAATGCCGCCGGCACTCCCTCTCTCGATGCGTCGAACGCCAATGCAGCGACGCGCAGCGGCAATGCCGCTCTCGCCCGTCGCATCGCCGGGACCATCTAATTCGCGTCGCCGGCTATGACCGCGCTACGGTTCGAGGAGCGGTTGCGCGATCTGGTCGGCCGCAAGCGGGTGCTGCTGAGCGACATCTGGGGCGTCGTCCACAACGGCTTGGAATCGTTTCCCGAGGCCTGCGATGCGCTGCATTCCTTCAAGCGCGAGGGCGGTACGGTCATCCTGATCACCAATGCGCCGCGGCCAGCGGACTCGGTGCAGCGCCAGTTGCGCAAGCTTGGCGTTGCCGACGAGGTCTACAGCGCGATCGTCTCCTCCGGAGACCTGACCCGCCACTACGTCTCCGACCATCCCGGCGGCAAGGTGTTCTGGCTCGGCCCGGAGCGCGACAACTCGATCCATCGCGGCCTCGATCTGGCGTTGTCCCCGCTCGAAGCGGCCGACTACATCATCTGCACCGGCCTCTATGACGACGAGACCGAGACCGCCGAGGATTATCGGCCCATGCTGCTGCGCGCCCTCGCGCGCAAGATGCCGCTGATCTGCGCCAACCCGGACATCGTGGTCGAGCGCGGCGACCGCCTGATCTACTGCGCCGGCGCCATCGCCGAACTGTACCGCGAGCTCGGCGGCGAGGTGATCTTCTACGGCAAGCCGCACCGGCCGATCTACGACCGCGCGATGCAGCTCGCCGAGCAGCATGCCGGCCGGCCGGTCACGCGCGAGGAGGTGCTGGCGATCGGCGACTCCGTCCGCACCGATCTCGCCGGCGCGCACGGCTTCGGCATCGATTGCCTGTTCGTCACCCGCGGCATCCATTCCGAGGAGTTCGCCGGCATCGATCAGCTCGATCCGGCCTCGGTCAAGGAGCTGTTCGGCCACCCGCCCCGCGCGCTGATGCGCGAGCTGAAATGGTGACCGGATCCTGAAAATGAAAAACGCCCGGCCAAGCGCCGGGCGTCTTTTCATCTCGAGATTGATCAAGCGCGCGTCAGGCCGTCGCCATGTCCGGGAAGACAGCGTCGATCTTGGTCTTCAGGGTCGCGGCGTTGAACGGCTTGACGATGTAGTTGTTCACGCCGGCCTTCTTGGCGGCGATGACGTTCTCGGTCTTGGATTCCGCCGTGATCATGATGAACGGCGTGGTCGCCAGGTTCGGATCGGCGCGGACCTCGCGGAGCAGGTCGTAGCCGGTCATCGGCTCCATGTTCCAATCGGAGATCACAAGGCCGTACTTCTTGGCGCGCATCTTGTTCAGCGCCATCGAGCCGTCGCTCGCGTCGTCGATGTCCTCGAAACCGATCTGCTTCAGAAGATTCCTGATGATCCGGATCATGGTGCTGTAATCGTCGACGACGAGCACCGGCATCGTCAAATCAACCGCCATCTTGACTCCCCCAACGCGAACACAACGCGTACGCTGTTACCGGAACGGTATTTTCGGCTCAGGTCTTGAACGACCTCCGCCATCCGCATCCAGACGTAGCATCAGCCGTTAAACAGCGCGTTAACTGCGCCCCATTCGCATGTCCGCTTTGCTGCGCCGCATGAAAATCGGAACCCCTGCGGCTTGACTTCGGCAGGCCGGCCGCCCACGGTCGAGGCCAGCTTCGCCGCACCGCGGCTTGATGAATTCGCGAGATATTTCCGTCAGATGCCAGCTTTCCAGATCATCCGCGATGCCACCCCGCCACAGCACATCCTCAAGGGAGCGGTGGTGGCGATGGGAAATTTCGACGGTGTCCATCTTGGTCACCGGGCCGTGATCGAGGCCGCCATCGAGATGGGCAGGGCCAAGGGCCGCCCGGCCCTGGCGCTGACCTTCGAGCCGCATCCGCGGCGCTTCTTCAGCCCCAACACCCCGCAATTCCGGCTGACCGACGAGGCGGCCAAGCTGCGGCTGCTGGCCGGAGCCGGGCTGGCCGGCGCCGTGGTCATGACCTTCGACAAGGGCCGCGCCCAGACCTCGGCGCAGGATTTCATTCACCACGATCTCATCGGCCGGCTGGGCGTGTCCGGGATCGCCGTCGGCTACGACTTTCATTTTGGCAAGGGCCGGGTCGGCTCGCCCAGCCTGCTCGCCAGCGAGGCGCCGAAGCTCGGCATCACGGTCGAGGTCCAGCCGCATGTCGACATCGACGAACGGCCGGTGTCCTCCACCGCGATCCGCGAGGCGCTGGCCGAAGGCCAAGTGGCCGAGGCCACCGCCATGCTCGGCGGCCCCTGGTTCGTGACGGCGGAGGTCATCCACGGCGAGAAGCGCGGCCGCGACCTCGGCTATCCCACCGCCAACATGCGGCTCGACCGCGATTGCGGCCTGCGCCACGGCATCTATGCCGTCCGGGTCGGCCGCGGCCGCGGTGCGAACCGGGTCCTGATCGATGGCGTCGCCAATTTTGGCCGCCGCCCGACCTTCGACAACGGCGCGCCGCTGCTGGAGACCTTCCTGTTCGACTTCAAGGACAGCCTCTATGGCGAGGTGCTGGACGTCGCCTTCATCGGCTTCATCCGCGAGGAGGCCAGATTCACCTCCATCGAGGCCCTGATCCGGCAGATGGACGACGACAGCGCGAGGGCACGCGCCGTGCTGGCGGCAAACGCCGGCCTCTTCCCCCGGCTCGGCGAGATCGGCTGATTCTCCACCGCGTCCGTCATACCGGGGCAGCCCGCGAGGGCTGAACCCGGAATCTCGAGATTCCGGGCTCGATGCTTCGCATCGCCCCGGAATGACGCCGAAACACAGGATGACTTTGCGATTCGGCCGCCCGGCTGCTATGAGGAAGCCCCATGTTGATACGGCGCACCATCGGCATTAGCGGCCCGGCTTCCGCCTGAGCTTATCGAGCTCGGCGCAAGACCGGGATGTCTCTGCTCGTTCCGCCGCCCGCGATCGCAGATCGCGCCTCCGCGCCCCTCTTTGAGCTCATCAAGCCAGATCACGATGTCCGAGAAGCCGCAAAAATCCGACGCCGCCGATTATTCCAAGACCTTGTACCTGCCGCAGACGGAATTCCCGATGCGCGCCGGCCTGCCGCAGCGCGAGCCGGAGCTGCTGAAGTACTGGAACGACATCGACCTCTACGGCAAGCTGCGCGAGACCGCCAAGGGACGGCCGAAATTCGTCCTGCATGACGGCCCGCCCTATGCCAATGGCAACATCCACATCGGGCACGCGCTGAACAAGATCCTCAAGGACGTCGTGACCAAGAGCCAGCAGATGCTCGGCCACGATTCCAACTACGTGCCGGGCTGGGACTGCCACGGCCTGCCAATCGAGTGGAAGATCGAGGAGGAGAACTACCGCAAGAAGGGCAAGTCCAAGCCCGACTTCCGCGACTCCTCCGCCATGGTCGCGTTCCGCCGGGAGTGCCGCGCCTATGCCGAGCATTGGCTCAACGTGCAGCGCGAGGAGTTCAAGCGTCTCGGCGTGATCGGCGACTGGGACCATCCCTACGCCACCATGACCTATCCGGCCGAGGCGCAGATCGCGCGCGAGCTGATGAAGTTCGCCGCCAACGGCACGCTGTATCGCGGCTCCAAGCCTGTGATGTGGAGCGTGGTCGAGAAGACCGCGCTCGCCGAGGCCGAGGTCGAGTACGAGGACTATCAGTCCGACACGGTGTGGGTGAAGTTTCCGGTGACCTCTCCGGCGCATGGCGCGCTGGCCGGCGCCTCGGTGGTGATCTGGACCACCACGCCCTGGACGCTCCCCGGCAACCGCGCCATCTCGTTCTCGCCGAAGATCGCCTACGGCCTCTACGAGGTCACCGACGCGCCGGCGGACAATTGGGCCAAGACCGGCGACAAGCTCATCCTTGCCGACGCGCTCGCCGAGAGCGTGTTCAAGCAGGCGCGCGTGACGTCCTACACCAAGCTGCGCGACATCCCCAGCGACACGCTCGATGCGGTCGAATGCGCGCATCCGTTCAAGGGCCTCGAAGGCGGCTACAATTTCGTCGTGCCGCTGCTGTCAGGCGAGCACGTGACCGACGACACCGGCACCGGCTTCGTGCACACCGCCCCCGGCCATGGCCGCGAGGACTTCGACGTCTGGATGGCCAATGCCCGCGAGCTCGACGGCCGGGGCATCGCAACCACGATCCCCTACACCGTCGACGAGAACGGAGCGCTGACCGATCACGCCCCCGGCTTCACGGGAAAACGCGTCATCAACGACAAGGGCGAAAAGGGCGACGCCAACGAGGCCGTCATCAAGGCGCTGACCGACGCGGGCCTGCTGCTGGCGCGCGGCCGGCTGAAGCATCAATACCCGCATTCCTGGCGCTCCAAGAAGCCGGTGATCTTCCGCAACACGCCGCAATGGTTCATCGCGATGGACAAGGACATTGCGGACCACGGCGCAGCGAAGTCCGGCGACACCTTGCGCGCCCGCGCGCTGCAGGCGATCTCGGTCACGCAATGGGTGCCGGCGGCCGGCCAGAACCGCATCAACGGCATGATCGCCAACCGCCCGGACTGGGTGATCTCGCGCCAGCGCGCCTGGGGCGTGCCGATCGCCGTGTTCGTGCGCGAGAAGGGCGACGGCTCGGCCGAGATCCTGCAGGACGAGGCGGTCAACACCCGCATCGCTGATGCCTTCGCCAAGGAAGGCGCCGACGCCTGGTACGCCGACGGCGCGCGCGAGCGCTTCCTCGGCTCCCGCGCCAACGAGGACTGGAAGAAGGTCGACGACATCTGCGACGTCTGGTTCGACTCCGGCTCGACCCATGCCTTCGTGCTCGAAGACCCCGTGCACTTCCCCGGCCTCGCCGGCATCAAGCGCAAGGTCGATGGCGGCCGGGATACGGTGATGTACCTGGAAGGCTCCGACCAGCATCGCGGCTGGTTCCACTCGTCGCTCTTGGAGAGCTGCGGCACCCGCGGCCGCGCGCCGTACGACGTCGTGCTGACGCACGGCTTCACGCTCGACGAGAACGGCCGCAAGATGTCGAAGTCGCTCGGCAACACCGTCGAGCCGCAGAAGGTGATCAAGGAGTCCGGCGCCGACATCCTGCGCCTCTGGGTCTGCGCCACCGACTACGCCGACGACCAGCGCATCGGCCCGGAGATCCTCAAGAACACCATCGAGACCTATCGCAAGCTGCGCAACAGCATCCGCTGGATGCTCGGCACCCTGCACCATTACAAGCGCAGCGAGGCGGTCGCGTTCACTGAGATGCCGGAGCTGGAGCGGCTGATGCTGCATCAGTTGTCGCAGCAGGCCGAGGTGATCCGCCGCGCCTATGCGGCGTTCGACTACAAGACCGTGATCGCGAGCCTCGCCGCGTTCATGAACACCGAGCTGTCGGCGTTCTATTTCGACATCCGCAAGGACACGCTGTATTGCGACCCGCCGTCCTCCGTGGCGCGCAAGGCGGCGCTGACCGCGATCGACCTGATCTGCGACGCCATCCTGAAATGGCTGGCGCCGGTGTTGTCGTTCACCACGGACGAGGCCTGGCGGATGTATCGCCCGGATGCCCAGCCGTCGGTGCATCTGACCTTGTTCCCGGACGCGATGGACGGCTATCGCGACGATGCGCTCGCGGCGAAATGGGAGACCATCCGCAATGTCAGGCGCGTCGTCACCGGCGCGCTGGAGCTTGCCCGCGCCGCCAAGACCATCGGCTCCTCGCTCGAGGCCTCGCCGATCATCTATGTCGCCGATCGCGCGCTGCTCGGCACCTTGTTCGATACGGACTTGGCCGAGGTCTGCATCACCTCGAACTACGAGGTCCGCGAAGGCGAGGCGCCGGCCGAGGCATTCCGGCTCGATGCGGTGCCAGGTGTCGGCGTGGTCGTGGAGAAGGCCGTCGGCAGGAAATGCGCCCGCTCCTGGAAGATCCTGGAGAGCGTCGGCGAGGACGCCGAATATCCCGACGTCTCCCCGCGCGACGCGAAGGCGCTGCGCGAGTGGAAGGCGCTCGGGGTCGGCGTGTGATGCGCGCTGGCGCGACACACTCCGCCGTCGTCCCGGCGCACGCCGGGACCCGTAACCACCGGCCGTCCTGGTGAGCAAAGACTGATGACTCCGAGTCCTTTCCACCAACTGGCCGTCCGCGGTATGGGTCCCGGCGTACGCCGGGACGACAGCTGTGTTTGTCGCCGGCTTGGTCGTCAACTCATTAGCTTGCAATGACCCCCCGCCTCCGTCTCGGCCTGCTCGCCGGCCTCGCCACGCTGGTCGTCGACCAGGCCACCAAGCTGTGGCTGCTCTACGGATTCGACCTGGCCAACCGCGGCACCGTCAAGGTCACGCCGTTCTTCGATCTCGTGCTCGCGTGGAACATCGGCATCAGCTTCGGCTGGCTGCAGAACGACACCCCGCTGGCGCAATATGGCTTGATGGCGGTGAAGGCGATCGCGGTGGTGGCGCTGGCGATCTGGATGGCGCGATCGGAAACGAAGCTCGCGACCGCGGCGCTGGGCTTGATCATCGGCGGCGCGATCGGCAACGGCATCGACCGGCTGGCCTATGGCGCGGTGGTCGATTTCGCGCTGTTCCACATCGAGATCGGCGGCACGGTCTACAACTGGTACATCTTCAACATGGCCGACGTGGCGATCGTTGCCGGGGTGGCGGGCCTGCTGTATGACTCCTTCTTCGGGAGTCACGCCGCAAAAGCGCCCTGATCCGGGCCGATACCGGCCGATGCTCACCCGGAGCCAAGAGCCTGAGGTTCTTCACGTTTTCGGGATCGGCCTGACGACCGGAAGGTGCGCATGCGGCGCGTGCGCAAACCGGTCGATGAGTGGCCGGTTCGTCGCAGCACGAGCGGCACTGGACAAGCGAGGACAGGACAAGCCATGCGCAAGACCGAAGTCAGCGGCAGGATCATGACCCGCGCAGCCTTTCGCAGCCTGCGGCTTTCGGCGGTTGCGCTCGGCATCGGCCTCATCATGTCCGCGGGCATCGCCCGCGCGCAGGAGGAGGAAGAGGACGACAAGACCTTCGAAGAGAAGATCATCGACAATCTGATGCGCGGCCTCGGCGGCACCAACATGGAGACGCCGACGATCAACTATCGCGAGCGCTCACCGCTCGTCGTGCCGCCCAAGCTCGACTTGCCGCCGCCGGCGTCCGCTGCCCAGTCGAACGCGCCGAACTGGCCCAGGGACCCGGACGAGCAGCAGCGCCGCGCCGCAGCCGCCGCGCGCAAAAAGGAGAACAAGGACCCGATCGCCTCGTCTCGCCCGCTGACCCCCGCAGAGTTGAAGATGGGACGGACCGCCGCGGCGAAGCAGACCGAGCCGGTGCAGCCCGGCGTGAGCAACAGTCCGATCCTGAGTCCCTCGCAGCTCGGCTACAAGGGTGGCCTGTTCGGGATGTTCAAGGGCAGCGACAACGAATCCAAGACGTTCACCAGCGAGCCGCAGCGCGAGAGCCTGACGCAGCCGCCGCCCGGCTATCAGACGCCGTCGCCGAGCTATGCCTATGGCACCGGCAAGATGGAGCCGGTTGGCGGCAAGCAGATGGACATCCTGACCGGCAAGGAACGGTAAGCAACGGTGACGGCGCGGATGCGCCGCCTCCACCCTGCAATACCGGCTACGCCCCTGGCGAGCCTCGCGGTCGCCTCGCTATTAGCGAAATTTAATGTCTTCCGGCGGCACCATGTCGCCGTTTTGTGACGCCGGGCTCAGTCCGGCGCGATGTAACATGCTGCGCTCAAACCCGATCGCCCCGCCCCGCGGGCCTTCAGAAGGATCATGATGTCCTCGCACCGGTTCACCTCTGCCGCCGCCGCGCTCGTCTCCCTCCTGGCGTTCACGGCCGGCGCTTCGGCGCAAACGACGTTCGCCTCCGACCCCCCGGCCAGCTTCACCCTGCCCAACGGCCTGCAGGTCGTCGTCATCCAGGATCACCGCACGCCGGTGGTGACGCAGATGATCTGGTACAAGGTCGGCTCCGCCGACGAGACGCCCGGCAAATCGGGGCTGGCGCATTTCCTCGAGCACCTGATGTTCAAGGGCACCGAGGCGCATCCCGCCGGCGAGTTCTCCAAAACCGTGCTGAAGATCGGCGGCAACGAGAACGCCTTCACCTCGGTCGACTACACCGGCTACTTCCAGCGCGTGCCGCGCGACCAGTTGCCGAAGATGATGGAGTTCGAGGCCGACCGCATGACCGGCCTGGTTCTCAAAGATGAGAACGTGCTGCCCGAGCGCGACGTCGTGCTCGAGGAGTACAACATGCGCGTCGCCAACTCGCCGGAGGCCCGCCTCAACGAGCAGATCATGGCGGCGCTCTACGTCAACCATCCCTATGGCCGTCCCGTCATCGGCTGGAGACCGGAGATCGAGAAGCTCAGCCGCGAGGACGCGCTGGCGTTCTATCGCCGTTTTTACGCGCCCAACAACGCGATCCTGGTGATCGCCGGCGACACCGACGCCAAGGAAGTCCGCCCGCTGGTCGAGCAGACCTTTGCCAAGGTTCCCTCGCAGCCCGATATCCCCGCGCGTCGCCTGCGGCCGCAGGAGCCCGAGCCGATCGCGCCGCGCACCGTCACTCTGGCCGATCCGCATGTCGAGCAGCCCTCGATGCGCCGTTTCTATCTGGTGCCCTCGGCGACCACGGCCGCGCCTGGTGAATCCGCCGCGCTCGACGTGCTGGCGCAGCTGATGGGCAGCGGCAGCAACTCCTATCTCTACCGCGCGCTCGTCGTCGACAAGCCGCTCGCGGTCAATGCCAGTGCGTCCTATCAGGGGACCTCGCTCGACCCGAGCCAGTTCTCGGTCGCGGTCGCGCCGCGGCCGGGCGTCGATTTCGCCCAGGTCGAGGCCGTCGTCGACGGCGTCATCGCCGAGATCGCCCAGAACCCGGTGCGATCAGAGGATCTCGAGCGCGTGAAGACGCAGCTGATCGCGGAAGCGATCTACGCCAACGACAACCAGGCGACGATGGCGCGCTGGTATGGCGGCGGCCTCACCACCGGATTGAGCATCGAGGATATCAGAAGCTGGCCCGACCGCATCCGCGCCGTGACAGCCGAGCAAGTCCGCGCCGCCGCGCAGAAATGGCTCGACAAGAAGCGCTCGGTCACGGGCTATCTGATCAAGGACAATGCGGCCAAGCGCGAGGAGAAGCGGTCGTGATGAGCACAATCACCTTCGCCCGCCGCCTCGCCTGCGTTCTCAGCGTCGCCGCCGCGGCGCTGACGCTCGCCCCGGCCGCCCATGCCGCGACCAAGATCCAGCGGCTGGTATCGCCCGGCGGCATCGAGGCCTGGTTCGTGCAGGACGCCACCGTGCCCCTGATCGCGATGGAATACGCCTTCGAAGGCGGCGCCTCGCAGGACCCCGCGGGCAAGCCCGGCGTCGGAAATCTCGTCGCCGACCTGCTCGACGAGGGCTCCGGAGATCTCGATTCCAAGACCTTCCATGAGCGGCTCGACCGCCGCGCCATCGAGCTCTCCTTCCAGGTGTCGCGCGATCAGTTCCGCGGCTCCTTGCGCATGCTGCGCGACACCAAAGACGAGGCGTTCGATCTGCTGCGCACCGCGCTGACCTCGCCGCATTTCGACAGCACCGACGTCGAGCGCATCCGCTCGCAGGTGATATCGGGCCTGCGCCGCGAGACGACGAATCCGAGCTCGCTGGCGGGACGCAAGTTCCTCGAGCTGGCCTTCCCCAACCACCCCTATGGCCGTCCAGCCAACGGCACGTTGGAGACCGTGCCGACCATCACCGTCGACGACCTCAAATCCTATGTCGGCCGCGTGCTCGCCAAGGACACGCTGAAGGTCGCCGTCGTCGGTGACGTCGATCCGGCCACGCTCGGCAAGCTCCTGGACCAGACCTTCGGCGCGCTGCCGGCCAAGGCCCAGCTGACGCCGGTTCCCGACATCGTCGCCACCAAGCCGCCGCAGCGCGTGCTCGTGCCGCTCGACGTGCCGCAGACCGTGATCACCTTCGGCGGCCCCGGCATCCGCCGTCACGACCCCAACTTCATGGCCGCCTACGTCGTCAACCACATCCTTGGCGGCGGCGGCCTGTCGTCACGGCTGTACAAGGAGGTCCGCGAGAAGCGCGGCCTCGCCTACTCCGTCTATGACGCGCTGCTGTGGATGGACCATTCGGCGCTGTTCATCGGCAACACCGCGACCCGCTTCGACCGCGCCGGCGAGACCATCGCCGCCGTCGAGCAGGAGATCCGCCGCATCGCCGAGGAAGGCCCGACCCAGCAGGAGCTCGACGAAGCCAAATCCTACATCAACGGCTCGCAGATGCTGGCGCTCGACACCTCCTCCAAGCTGGCGCAGGCGATGCTGCAATACCAGCTCGACAAGATGCCGATCGACTACATCGAGAAGCGCAGCGAGATCGTCAACGCCGTGACGCTGGACGACGCGAAGAAGGCGGCCAAGCAGCTCTGGAGCCAGGGCCTGCTGACGGCCGTCGTCGGCCGCACCCCGCAGGCCGCGGCGGAGCCGGGGCAGGCACCGGCCACGGCACCGACGACGAAGACGAACTGAGGAAGCAGCGTCGCTGCTTCTGTTTAACGAGACGCAAAGCTCCTAGCGAGTTCGTCATGCCCGGGCTTGTCCCGGGCATTTTGCGTATCGATCCACGGCTGACCACCGCCGCCGCCACAGAAATGGTGTCGTCCCGGCCTTGAGCCGGGACCCATACTCCGCGGCGGACGTGATGGCGGCAGGTGCCAACGAGCGGCGTGCCTCAAACCCCTTCCTGGGGGTATGGGTCCCGGCTCAAGGCCGGGACGACAGCGGAGGGTGGGATCAAGGCTTCTGCTAAAAATAATCACCTTGCTATTTTTCGGAATTAGTGATTACCTCCCCCCATCCCGCCTCACCGCAGAGGGGCGCAGCGCGCGATCGTCACGACACGCGAGGTGGGGAAGCGATGGCCGCGAGAGATCGCAGCGTGTCTTCGGATGCGCGGACGAACGATCGCTCGCGGACGTGAAGTCGCAGCGTCCTGACACCCCGAAGCTGGTGTCTCGTTCGCAACGGCGCTGACGCGCCGTCGCGGACCATGGTGGCCAACGAGCCGGGCACCAGGGAGACTGCGTATAAGCGTTCCACCCATCGCGCGGGGAATGCCGGGATGCCTCGGCTGAACCTGTGGTACCTGCCGCCTGCATTCTTTTCGCAGGCGGGCCATGGGTGCGGCCAGCACCCGGCATTCCCCGCGCCCTCTGCACGCTTCGCGAGGGCTGTGACGATGCAAGGCTCGGGCAGGAGATGCCGCGAGAGCGCGAAGCTGTGCCCGAAGCTGCCCTTGGCCTCACCGGGTCCTCGGCTCACCGTGTCCTTGGCTCATCTGTCAGCTGTTTGAACCGTGAAGTTCGCCATCCCCACCGCCGTCGTCCCGGACAAGCCACGACGCGCGGAGCGCGACGTGGCGCCGATCCCGGACCCATACGCCGCAGCAGATGTGAGACGCGAAATGCCCATGGCCGGCGTGCCCCAAACGACTCCCTGGGGTATGGATCCCGGCGTTCGCCGGGATGACGGCGGAGATCTTGGTGACGGTCCGGGGCCGACCGCGGGAGCCTATCCCCCCGCGCACCCCGCCGCTAAACCCGCTATGGTGCACGCCACATCCGACTCACCTGGTGCCCCATGCTGCGGATCTCCCGCGACCTTGCCATCGACGAGAACGACATCGAGATCTCGTTCGTCCGCGCCTCCGGGCCCGGCGGCCAGAACGTCAACAAGCTGTCGACCTCGGCGCAGCTGCGCTTCGACACCAGCCGCATCACGCTGCCGGAGGATGCCGCCGCACGGCTGGCGCGCCTTGCCGGCCAGCGCATGACCAAGACCGGCGTCATCGTCATCCAGGCCGAACGCTTCCGCACCCAGGAGCGCAACAAGGCCGATGCGATCGAGCGGCTCGTCACGCTGCTGCGCGAAGCCATGGTGCGGCCGAAGGTGCGGCGTCCGACCAAGCCGACATTCGGCTCCAAGCAGCGCCGCCTCGAAGGCAAGAAAATTCGCAGCGACGTGAAAGCGGGACGCGGCGCGCGTCGTTTCGACGATTAGTTCGTCGGCCGCGCACCTCGCCCCATCCCGTCATTCCGCGCAATCGTCAACGCGCCAGCGTTAGCGATTGAACCCAGACTCTCGATATAGTTGGAAATAAAGGCAAGCCAAGCTCGGGATTGCGGTTCAAGGCCTTTCGGCCTTGCCCCGGAACGACGGGGATTGTGGCACAAGAGATCGATCCTCATCACGCCGCCTGCACCACATCACACAACCATTCATATGACGATGAGTCCGCAATGCTGACGCAGCTTTCGCGCTGCAAACATCTGCGCCCGCTTTGTTCTCGCTGAAACAGCCGGCTACTACCACGCCGCATCGGCTGCGACCTACTCTCATCAAAAATGCGAGCGAGGAACGATGTCGGGACGGCGTGCGGCGCAATATGCGCTTCTTCTCTGCGGATCAATTGCAAGCGCTGCGTTTTGCAGCACGATCGCCTCAGCGCAGATGGCACTGCCCGCCCCCAAGCCCGTCGATGGCGCGACTCTCTTCAAGCAGCAATGCGGCGTCTGCCACACGCTGAGCAGCGCCGAGCCGCTGCGGCAGGGACCGCCGCTGTCAAAGGTCGTCGGCCGCCGCGCCGGCTCGGTCGAAGGCTTCCACTATTCGGCCGGCTTCGCCAAGGCCGACTTCACCTGGGACGAGACCAAGCTCGACGCCTGGCTGACCAATCCGCAAGAATTGATCCCCGGCGCCGTGATGGCCTATCGCCAGGCCAAGCCCGACGTGCGCGCCGCGATCATCAACTACCTGAAGGACAATTGAGATGGCCAAGCCCGTGCACTCCATGATCCGCGTCTTCGATGAGGCCAAGGCGCTCGACTTCTACAAGCGCGCCTTTGGCCTGGAGATCGCCGACAATCTCCGCTTCGACGGCTTTGCGCTGATCTATCTGCGCCATCCCTCCTCGCCATTCGAGGTCGAGCTCACGGTCAACTTCGATCGCAAGGAGCCTTACACGCTGGGCGACGGCTACGGCCATCTCGCGGTCGTGGTCGATGACCTCGACGCCGAGCACGCCCGCTTCGAGCGCGAGAACCTGGCGCCGGGCCCGCTGCGCGACTTCAAGCACAATGGCGCGACACTCGCCCGCTTCTTCTTCGTCAGCGACCCCGACGGCTACAAGATCGAGGTGATCCAGCGCGGCGGCCGCTTCGGCTGACGAGCAGACTATGAGAGTCATAAACAAAAATCACACGGAGGAAACTGCCATGAGAGAAGTCGATCGCCGCAACAAATACGACCGCCGCGTCTTTCTCAAGGGCGCGGCCGCGACCGTGCCGGCCGCCGCCGTTGCCTCTGCGACCGGCGTCGGCGTCACCGAGGCCTGGGCCGAGGATGCGAAGGCGTTGACGCCGGCGACGCTGAAGACCCTGGTGAAGGTCGCACGCGACATCTATCCGCACGACTTCCTCGCCGACCGCTACTACATCGTCGCGGTCAAGCCGTGGGACGAGAAAGCCGCCGCGGATGCCGCCGTCAAGGCGATGATCACGGACGGCGTGGCCAGGCTCGATCAGGACGCGAAGGACCGCCACAAGGTGCCGTACGCACAGGTGCCGTGGGAGACCGACCGCGTCACGCTGCTGCAGGGCATCGAGCAGACCACATTCTTCAAGACGCTGCGCGGCGACCTCGTGGTGTCGCTCTACAATCAGAAGGAGCTCTGGCCGAAGTTCGGTTACGAGGGCTCGTCCGCCGAGCATGGCGGCTACATCAACCGTGGCTTCTCCGACATCGACTGGCTGCCCAAAGCCTGACGCCGGCGAACAACAAAGAGAACACGGAGGAAACCACAATGGCAAAATTCGATCTGAACGATTCGAGCGTGGTCGTGATCGTGGGCTCGGGCGCCGGCGGCGGCACCCTGGGCAACGAGCTCGCACAGAAGGGCATCAAGGTCGTGATCCTCGAGGCCGGCGGCCGCTACGAGATCCCTGACTTCATCAACGACGAATGGGAGAGCTTCACCCAGCTCGCCTGGACCGACATGCGCACCACGTCCGGCTCCTGGCGCGTCGCCAAGGACTTCGCCAATCTGCCGGCCTGGATCGTGAAGGCCGTCGGCGGCTCGACGGTGCACTGGGCCGGCGCCTCGCTGCGCTTCGAGGAGCACGAGTTCAAGGCGCGCACCACCTATGGCGGCGTGCCCGGCACGACCCTGCTCGACTGGCCGGTGACGCTCGCCGAGATGGCGCCTTGGTACGCCAAGGCCGAGTTCAAGATGGGCGTGACCCGCACCAACGACATTCCTGGCCTGCCCGGCAACAACAATTTCAAGGTCCTCGAGGCCGGCGCCAAGCGGCTCGGCTACAAGACCGTGCACACCGGCAACATGGCGATCAATTCGCAGCCGCGCGACGGCCGCGGCTCCTGCCAGCAGATCGGCTTCTGCTTCCAGGGCTGCAAGTCCGGTGCGAAATGGTCGACGCTCTACACCGAGATTCCAAAAGGTGAGGCCACCGGCAATCTCGAGGTCCGCTCGGGCTGCATGGCGATCAAGATCGAGCACGACGCGTCCGGCAAGGTCACGGGCGTGGTCTATGCCGACGCCGACGGCAAGATGCAGCAGCAGAAGGCCCGCATCGTGGCGGTCGCCGGCAACTCGATCGAGAGCCCGCGGCTGCTGCTCAACAGCGCGTCCAGCCTGTTTCCGGATGGGCTTGCGAACTCGTCCGGCCAGGTCGGGCGCAACTACATGCGGCACATGACCGGCAGCGTCTACGCGACATTTGAGAACCCCGTGCACATGTATCGCGGCACCACGATGGCCGGCATCGTCCGCGACGAGGCGGCGTTCAATCCGAAGCGCGGCTTCGTCGGCGGCTATGAGATGGAGACCTTGTCGCTAGGCCTGCCGTTCATGGCCGCGTTCCTCAATCCCGGCGCCTGGGGCCGCAGCTTCACTGCGGCGATGGAGACCTATCCGCGGATGGCCGGCATGTGGCTGGTCGGCGAGGACATGCCGCAGGAGACCAACCGCATCACGCTCGATCCGGTCGCCAAGGACAAGTTCGGCATGCCTGTGGCGTCAGTGCATTTCGACGACCACCCCAACGACCTCGCGATGCGCGCCCACGCCTACAAGCAGGGCTCGGCGATCTACGAGGCCGTCGGCGCCACCGTCACCTATCCGACCACGCCCTATCCCTCGACGCACAATCTCGGCACCAACCGGATGAGCGAGAAGGCGAGGGACGGTGTGGTCAACAAGTTCGGCCAGACGCACGACGTCAAGAACCTGTTCGTGTCGGACGGCAGTCAGTTCACCACGGGCGCGGCGTGCAATCCGACGCTGACGATCGTGGCGCTGGCGATCCGACAAGCCGACTACATCGCGGGCGCGATGCAGAAGAAGGAGATTTGAGCTGCTCAATCGTATGGGGCATCCCCGTCACCGCAACGACGGTCAGCGCCTCCCCCGCTTGCGGGGGAGGCCGTATCGCATCGAAGATGCGATGCGGGTGGGGGAAAGCTCAGCAAAGACCGCTGATGATGAAGCTCATACGGCAAGGACTGCCCGTGGGCCCCCACCCCGCCCTCCCCCGCAAGCGGGGGAGGGAGACAGAGGCGGCCCGGGTGGCTACTCGGCCGCGTCCATGATCGCCGCCGCGGTAAACCCCGGCATCGCGGCGGTTGCCTTCGCACGATAGATCAGACAGGAGCAGCGCAGCAGCGACGCGAAATTCTTCACCTCGCCGTGATGATCGAGAACCTCGGCGTAGAGCGTGGTCACGAACTTGGCGACGCTCATGCCTTCCTTCGCTGCGATCTCCTCGAGCGTGTCCCAGAACGCCAGTTCGAGCCGGATCGACGTGCTATGGCCGCCGATCCGCAAAGAGCGGGTCTGCGATTCATAATCGCGCTGAGGCTGGTGTGCGAACAGACGGCACATGGGCTTCCTCCGGCAGATTGTGATTTTCCTGAAACGATATACTGGCCCCGCCCTCCCCACAATCCCGTTGGAGAACAGCGTATTCGTCTGCCGCACTGCATGAAAAAGGCTATTCTCCGGGCCAACATTGTGGCGTCGCAACGTGGCTCCCCTGCGCTGCGAGGGCTACAACAGCGTACCCGAATCCGACGACAGTCCCGCGCCATGCCCGTCCGCCAGCTTCCCGAACAGGTCATCAACCGCATCGCCGCCGGCGAGGTGGTCGAGCGGCCCGCAAGTGTCGTCAAGGAGCTGGTCGAGAACGCGATCGATGCCGGTGCGAGCCGCATCGACATCTTCACCGATGGCGGCGGCCGGCGCAAAATTGCGATCACCGACGACGGCGGCGGCATGACCGCGGCCGATCTCGCACTCGCCGTCGAACGCCACGCGACCTCGAAGCTCGACGACGAGGACCTCTTGCAGATCCGCACGCTCGGGTTCCGCGGCGAGGCGCTGCCGTCGATCGGCTCGGTGGCGCGGCTGTCGATCACGACGCGGCACAAGAGCGAGCCGCATGCCTGGGGCATCACGGTCGATTGCGGCGACAAGTCACAGATCGTACCGGCCGCACTCAACCAGGGCACCCGCGTCGAAGTGGCCGATCTCTTCCATGCGACGCCGGCGCGGCTGAAGTTCCTCAAAACCGACCGCACCGAGGCGGAGGCGATCCGCGAGGTGGTGCGGCGGCTGGCGATGGCGCGCCCCGACATCGCCTTCACGGTCGCCGGAGAGGAGCGGGCGCCGGTGACCTGGGCCGCCGCTTTGCCCGGCGCGCCGGGGCAACTGACGCGGCTCGGCGACATCCTGGGCACCGACTTCCGCAGCCATGCGATCGCGGTGCGCAGCGAGCGCGACCATGTGGCGGTCGAAGGCTTCGCCGCCGCGCCGGCGCTGACGCGCGCCAATGCGCTCGGGCAGTATCTGTTCGTCAACGGCCGCCCGGTGCGCGACAAATTGATCCTCGGCGCGGTGCGCGCGGCCTATGCCGACTATCTGCCGCGCGACCGGCATCCGGTGGTGGCGCTGTTCGTGACGCTCGATCCGCGCGAGGTCGACGCCAACGTGCATCCTGCCAAGACCGAAGTGCGCTTCCGCAATGCCGGCCTGGTGCGCGCGCTGATCATCCACGCGCTGAAGGAGGGCCTCGCCCGCGAAGGCCGCCGCACCGCCGCCAATGACGGCGGCGCGACCATCGCGGCGTTCCGCCCGGCGTTCACGCCACCGCGGCCGAGCGCGGGACCGATGAACTGGGATTGGCAGCGTTCGCCATCCGCTCCGATCCCGCGCCATGACGACGTGGACTCCATGCCCCCGGCCGTCTCGTCCGCCGCCTTCGCCGAGCCGATGCAGGCCGCGTTCGACGTCGGCGGCCCGCGCGCCGATCTCCGCCTGCACGAGCAGCCGGCCGCGCCCGACATGCTCGACCGCCCGCTCGGCGCCGCGCGCACGCAGATCCACGACACCTACATCGTTTCACAGACGCGCGACGGCCTTGTCATCGTCGATCAGCACGCCGCGCATGAGCGTATCGTCTACGAGCGGCTGAAGACCTCGCTCGCCGCGCATGGCGTGCAGCGGCAGATCCTGTTGATTCCCGATATCGTCGAGCTCGACGAGGCCACCGTCGAGGCACTGCTCGCGCGCACCGATGAACTCGCCGCGTTCGGACTCGCCGTCGAATCCTTCGGCCCCGGCGCGGTAGCCGTGCGCGAGACACCGTCACTGCTCGGCAAGATCAATGCGGCGGGCCTGCTGCGCGACCTCGCCGAGCACATGGAGGAATGGGGCGAGGCGCTGCCGTTGGAGCGCCGTCTGATGCACGTCGCCGCCACCATGGCCTGCCACGGCTCCGTCCGCGCCGGCCGCCGCCTCAAGCCGGAGGAGATGAACGCGCTGCTCCGCGTGATGGAGGAGACGCCCAACTCCGGCCAGTGCAACCACGGCCGCCCGACCTATGTCGAGCTGAAGCTCGCCGACGTCGAGAAGCTGTTCGGGAGGAGATAGCGAAGACGGCCTGGAAATACACTAGGAGGAAAACGACGCCAGCTCCAAATACGGTGTCGTCCCGGGCAAGCCGCAGCGGCGCAACGCGCCGCGGAGGCGCCGACCCGGGACCCATACGCCGCAGCAGATGTGAGGAAAAAGAATGGCGTGGCGAGGCTTGTGCGTCCCAACGCAATCCTGTGGTTATGGGCCCCTGCGTTCGCAGGGGCGACACCGAGCAGGGATCACGAGCGGCGCAAGAACACGAACTCGGTGTCGTCGTAAGCGCGACGCTCAAGCTCCTCGAATCCCTCAGGCGCCTTGAACGCCGCGGCCTTGGACTCCTCCACGACCAGCAGCGCCGATGGCACGAGCCAGCCGCCGTCGCGCAGCGAGAGCAATGCTTTCTCCGCCAGCCCCTTGCCATAGGGCGGATCGAGAAACACCAGCGCAAACGGCTCGACCGGATGTGCCGGACCAAGATCGGTGGCATCGCGGCGATACACCTTGGTGACACCGCCGAGCCCCAGCGCCTCGACATTGTTGCGCAACAGCGCCCGCGCCTCGGCGCCATTGTCTACGAACAGCGTGAACGCCGCGCCGCGCGACACCGCCTCGATGCCGAGCGCTCCGGTGCCGGCAAACAGATCGAGCACGCGCGCGCCCTCGATCGGATCGTCGTAGGCGTGGACGAGGATGTTGAACAGCGCCTCGCGCAGCCGGTCCTGCGTCGGCCTGATATCGCGCGACGCCGGCGACGCGATGTTGCGGCCCTTCAGCCGTCCCCCGACGACCCGCATCACGCGCCTCTGAGTATTTTGGGAGAAGCCGTAGCGGCGCGCGAGCTGCGCTCCCCTTCCCCTTGCGGGGAGGGGTTGGGGGTGGGGGTGCCACGAGCGCGAATCTTTCCTGGGCCACCCCCCTCCCCAGCCCTCCCCCACAAGGGGGGAGGGAGCGGAGAGACCGTCCAAGCGTCGGTGACGAGACCCGTAGCTGACAAGTTCGCAGCCGGCCGCATCGCCCTACTCGTCGTCCCGCGGGCTGATATCGCGCTTGCCGTGATAGCCGCGCTTCGGCCGCCGGGGCGGGCCGGGGAAGCGGGCCTCAGCCTCGTGGCGCTCGCGGGCCTCCTCGCTGCCGGTACGCTGGACCAGCACGCGGCGGCCCTTGCGGTCGGCGACGATCTCGCGCTTCGGCTTGGGCTTCGGATCCGGCAGCGGCTCGCGATTGCTACTGCCCGCCGGACCGAGATCGGCGCCGGACTGCGCGATGACCTTCTCGCCGAGCTGCTCGCGCAGCACCCGCGTCTTGACCTCCTGCACCTCGCCCTCGGGCAGCTCCAGGAGTTGGAATGGGCCGTAGGAGACGCGGATCAGGCGGTTCACCTCGAGGCCGAGATGTGCCAGCACGTTGCGCACCTCGCGGTTCTTGCCTTCGCGGATCGCGACGACCAGCCAGACATTGGCGCCCTGGTCGCGCTCGAGCGTCGCCTCGATCGGCCCGTACTTCACGCCGTCGACCTCGACGCCTGCGGCAAGCTGATCGAGCTGTCCTTGCGTGATCTCGCCATGCGCACGCACGCGATAGCGCCGGGTCCAGCCGGTGTCCGGCAGTTCCAGCACGCGCGCGAGGCCACCATCATTGGTGAGCAGCAGCAGACCCTCGGTGTTGAAGTCGAGCCGGCCGATCGAGATCAGCCGCGGCAGGCCCTCGGGCAGATTGTCGAACACCGTCGGGCGGCCCTCGGGGTCGCTGTGCGTCGTCATCAGCCCGCGCGGCTTGTGGTACAGAAACAGCCGCGTCCGCTCGCGCTCCGGCAGCGGCGCGCCGTCGACTTTGATCTCATCGTTCTCGGTGACGTCGAGCGCCGGCGAATTGATGATCCGGCCGTTCACGCTGACGCGGCCCTGCGTCACCATCTCCTCGGCGTCGCGGCGCGAGGCGAGGCCGGCACGCGCCAGCACCTTGGCGATGCGCTCTCCGGTCTTGCGCGGCTTCGGCGCCTCGTCGGGCACCACACGCTTGCTGCGCTTCTCTGGCTCTGGCTTGCGCGCGCGATACGGACCACGGCCGCCGAACGCCGGGCGCCTGGCAAAGATCTCGCCGTCGTTCTCATTGTCACGGCGCGGCCGGTCGCCGAACTCGCGGCGTTCGCTGCGCGGATGCTCCTGCCAGTCGGTAGGGCCCTCGGGACGACGACGCGGCTTGTTAAAGCCTCGATCGTCGCCGCGATCGCGCGAACGATCGAATTTCGGCCGGTCGAACTTCGGACGATCCTCTCGCGTGCGGTCGGAGCGCGGACGATCATAGCTGCGTCCGCCCTCGCGCGTCGCGCGCGGGCCGCGTTCAGCACGCTCGCCTTCCGCCCCGCGCTTCTGCCAGGGCTTGCTCTCCCCGCGCGGCGGACGATCACCGAACTCCTTGCGCGGTCCACGCGCGCCGCCACCGAACTTGCGCTCGCCGCGATCACCTTCGGCACCGCGCGAGAATTTGCGTTCGCCGCCGAACTTGCGTTCCGGCCGATCGCCTCCGCGCGAAGGCCGGTCTCCGAAGCTGCGCGCCGGCCGGTCGCCGCGATCCCGCGCACCTTCGCCGCGCGGCGTATACGGCCGCTTCTCGCCATCGCGCTCCCGCGGCGCGTAAGGCTTGCGCTCGCCGAACTTGCGCTCCGACGACCGCCCAGCCGGCCGCGCATCGTCGCGATTGCCACGCGGCGTGTACGGACGCTTCTCGCCGCCGCGATCGTCGCGGTCGAACTTCGGCCGATCGCCGCGCGGCTTGAAGGCGCGTTTCTCGCCCTCGCCCGACCGCGCCGCATACGGTCGGTCGCCGCGCGGCCGCTCGTCACGGTTGAAGCGCGGCTTGCCGCCATAGGATTTGCGAGGCGCATCGCCGTCGTCGCGGCGGCGCGGCGCGCGGCCGTCGTCGAACGAGCGCTTGGCGAATTTCTTCTCCGGCCCGCGCGCGGCGCCCGAGCGGCCCGCCTTGGACCCCTTGCCGCCCTCGGACCGCCCCCGTGGGGCGCCGCCGCGGCGGCCGCGGGAATCGTTGTCTTTGTCGGTGGTGCGGGGCATGAAGGTCTCACTTCGGGGGGCAGGACGCTGGGTGATACGCGCGCTTCGGAAGCAGCGCATGTCACGCGAAAATGGGGTCCGGTTGTGCTGAAGGGCGATCCAGTAGCAGACTTGGACGAGCGTGACGAGCCATGAACAGCCCTTCTTTCATGGATTTGGCCCTAAAAGCGGCCGAATCGGCCGCAATTTCCGGCGAGGTGCCGATCGGCTGCGTCGTGGTGCGCGACGGCACAGTGATCGCCGCCGCCGCCAACCGCACCCTGACCGACCGCGACCCGACCGCGCACGCCGAGATCCTGGCGCTGCGCCAGGCCGCCCAGGCGATCGGCAGCGAGCGGCTGATCGATTGCGACCTCTACGTCACGCTGGAGCCGTGCACGATGTGCGCCGGCGCCATCTCCTTCGCCCGTATCCGCCGGCTGTATTACGGGGCGGCCGACTCCAAGGGCGGCGCCGTGGAGTCAGGCGTGCGCTTCTTCGCCGCGCCGACGTGCCATCACGCACCGGAGGTCTATTCGGCGGTCGGCGAGCAGCAGTCGGCGCAAATGCTCAGGGAGTTCTTTAAGGCGCGGCGCTGATGTCACTTGCTCAGCAAGAACTCCCGCAACAGCCGCGCCGTTTCGGCCGGGTTCTCCTCGGTGAGGAAGTGCCCGGAATCGACCGCCACGCCGCGGACGTTGGTCGCCCATCTCTGCCAGGTGTCGAGCGGCGTCGCCGCTGCGCTGGCAATCCCGGCATCGCCCCACAGCGCCAGCATCGGGGTCGTGATCTTCCTGCCGGCCGCGAGATCGGCCTTGTCGATCTCGTAGTCGGCGTAAGCACCGGCCCGATAGTCCTCGCACATCGCATGGATACGGGCGGGATCGCGGAACGGCGCGAGATAGTGCTGCAGCGCGCGGGGGTCGATCGCGTCCAGTGTCTTCGACTTGGTTTGGCTCGCCATCTTTTGCTTGAGGAAGAATTCGCCGGATCCCGCGATCAGTGTTTCCGGCAGCGGCGCCGGCTGGGCCAGGAAGGCCCAATGATAGATCTTCAGCGCGTAGGCGCGGTTCATGCGCTCCCAATAATCGTAGGTCGGCAGGATATCGAGCACGGCGAGCTGCGACAGACGGCCAGGATGGTCGAGCGCGAGGCGATAGGCGACGCGGCCACCGCGGTCGTGGCCGGCCAGCGCAAAGTGGACGTGGCCGAGCTGCTCCATAGCCTCGACGATCGCATGGGCCATTGCGCGCTTGGTATAGGGCGTGTGGTCGGCATCGCTGTCGGGCATGTCCGACCAGCCGTAACCCGGCAGATCGGCGATGATCAACTTGAAGCGATCGGCCAGCGCCGGGGCCACGCGGTGCCACATCACATGCGTCTCGGAAAAGCCGTGCAGCAGGAGCAGCGGCGGACCGTTGCCGCCGACGCGCGCGAAAATCCGCCCCGATGCGGTGTTGATCCATTCGGACGCATAGCCTGGAAACAGATCGGCGAGATCAGACATGTCGGCCTCACGGGCGATGATCGCGCGTCATGCTACCGTCGACCGGCGCGCGGCGCAAAGCGAGATGCGGACCGGCAGTGCGCCGACGCCGCTCATGAACTGCGACTGCACGCGGCGGACGCGCCCTGCCCGTTCGATCCGATCGGTGCGGCGCAGCAGTTCCGCGAACATCGCGCGCATCTGCATCCGCGCGAGTTGCAAACCCATGCAGATGTGAGGCCCGCGGCCGAAGGCGATGTGCGGGTTCGGACTGCGATCAATCCGGAACTCACCGGCATCCGCGAACACGGCTTCATCGCGATTCGCGGAATGGAAGAACAGCGCCAGAGCCTCGCCTTCACGAATGCGCCGGCCGCCGACCTCGGTGTCGCACAGCGCCGTGCGCATGAAGTGACGCACCGGCGTGGTCCAGCGCAACATCTCCTCGATGGCGCTGTCGAGGAGATCGGGCGCGGTGCGCAGCCGCTCGAATTGGTCAGGCGCAGCGAGAAGCGCTTCCAGGCCGCCGGACAAGGCGAACGCCGTCGTGTCATGGCCCGCGGTCACCAGCAGGATGAAAAAGGAGATCAGCTCATAATGCGGCATCGCTCTTCCATGCGGCTCGGCGCGAGCGATCAGCGTGGCGAGATCAGCGCGCGGCTGCGCGCGGCGATCGGCGACGACGGCTTCGAAATAGTCACGCAGCGCCAGCATGGCCATGCGCATGGTGTCGCCGGGCGCCTCGGCCAGACGCCGCTGCGGATCCTCGGCGCCGACGAAGGCTTGTGCGAGGCGCGCCAGCTGCGCGTCGTCCGCTTCCGGCGTTCCGAGCATGTGGCCGATGACCCGGAAGGTGAACGGTACGGCCACGTCGCAGGCGAAATCGCAGACGCTGCCGCGCGCGGCAACGCGATCGATGATCTCGGCGGCCCATCTCGCCAGCCAGGCCTCCATCTCGCGCAGGGCCGGCGGAGCAAAGGCATTCTGAAGAATGGCGCGATAGACGCCGTGATCGGGCGGATCCATCTCGGTCAGGCTTCGCACCAGCTGCGGCTTGCCGGTGACCCTTTGCAGCACGGCTTCCGAGGTCTCGCTGGCGAGATAGGTCCGCGGTCCCGCCGCGAACTGCCCGCTGCGCGTCTCCATGGACACGATATCAGCGTAGCGCGTGACGGCCCAGAACGGCCGCACGCCGGGACGTTCGACCCAAAGCAGCGGCGCGCGCTCGCGCAGCAGCGCGCAGGCGTGCTCCAGCCGGGCGGGGCTGGCGTGACCTCGTGCCGAGATCAGCACGTCGACCGCCCGCGCGACGGCGCCGGACCGATCGATTCTCGACCACCCCGCCGACATCAGTGCGCGGCACTGACTGGAGACGCCCGGCGTACCAGGAGGGTGAACTCCTTCATGCCGTAATTGCCGATGACCTCGACCTGCGCCGCGAAGGCCCGCTCGCAATGGGCGGCCCAGATGTCCGGTGTGGTGCGATACAGCCGCGTCGTGGCGGGATCGCTGTCTGGCGCCTCCTCGATAGCGCTTACGAAATTCACGGCAAAGCCGCGCCGGCTGGTCGCGTCCATGCGCGCCAGCATGGCCCTGACGTAGTCCTCCCAGGCCTCGCGCGCGTGGCCGACATTGACGTTCATGATGCCGGAGGCCACTGAGTAGTCGGCGATACGCGGACTCGCGGCTCCGACGGCGAAGCGCCGCTGCGGGCCGGCATAGCGGCGACGCGCGCGACTGATCATGGCGCGTGACAGATCGATGCCGAGATAATCGATCTCATTGGCCGCGAAGCGGGTCGCCAGGAATGGCACAAGCGCGCCGTAGCCGCAGCCGATGTCGTTGAGGCTGAACGGCGCCGACGCATCGCACAGCTTCATCAGCTGCACGAAGCGCAGCCCCTGCGTCGCCTCGCACGACCAGTCGACGCCACGCGGCGTCGCGCCGTGACGCGAGACGCAGGCCGTGTAGTAGGCGTCGACGTCGGAGCAGATGGCGTCGAGCGAGGATCGGTCACGCTCGTTGTCGCCGCCCGCCCTCGTCCTCATTTCTTGCCGCGCTTCTGGACACGCCTGGTGCGCGCTTCCTCGGCGAGGTTCTGACGCGCCTCGCGACCGGGCGTGGTGGGAATCGAAACGATCACGTGGGTCTCGAGCGAGAACACCACCGGGCGGCCGTTCGACACGGTCACGCGCGGATCCTGGGCGGCCGAATGACAGACGATCGAAACCGGCAAGGGCTTTTCGGATTCCAGGTCGTCCTTGAAGGCCCTGATGACGCGGTCGTGGCCGTTCACGCCAGCGATATCCGATGGATAGGTCCGAAGATGCTCCAGGAAGCGATACCAGCGCCGCCGCTCGGTCCAATCCTGCGGCACGATCCCGAGCAACGCGAATGACTGTTGCAGACCATGCTGAAGTGAAAAGACGCCGAATTCGCGCTGCAGCTCGACCATTTCGTGCAAGGCCTCGGCCTCGAAGCGCCTGTTCAACTGCACAAGGATATCAAGTGTCGTACTGTCCTTGATCATCATTCCCATATGCCCAGACTCCCAAAAAATGATTCATGGAAAGCCGTATTAGTGCACGGGTCACCTGGTACCTTCAAGGGAGGAACGGCATTCTATCAACATCGGTTTGTAGATCTCGGCGCCAGAGACCTCCAGCAAGCGCTCCGCGTCGAGCAGCGATTGAAACGCCTCTTCATCATTGCGGAAGCCGGCATGCGAGGTGCGGATCAGACATCGCAGCAACGTCGCATGCAGCTCGCCGATGCGGTCGGTTCGGCGGCGGGCTACGCTGATCGCCTCGCCCGCAGTGTCCAAGGCGCCTTGCATGTCTCCCGCGCGGTACAAGGCGTCAGCTAGATCACCCAGCATCCGCGCCTCGAACTCCATACCTGCCCTGGCGCGTCTCGCGTAGTCAATGGCCTCGCGAAAATCGTAGGCCGCGTGCGTTACATCGCCGGCGATGGCCCGCGCGATGCCGGCGCCCGCCAAAGCCTGGACCCGGAGATATGGCATGCCCGCCGCTTCGGCGATCTGATGCAGTTCGGCCGAATGCATCGCGGCATCTTCGGCGCGCCCTTCGCATCTGGCGAATTCGATCGCCGCGAAATGAGGGATGAATCTTACGACAGGAGCCGCCTGGTCCGGTGGCGTCTCCAGCAGCTCGGTCAGCTGTATCTGGAGCTCTCCGAATCGACCGAGTTGAATCAGGGTCCGGGCCCGCAGGCATTTGATCCAGTATTCGACATCGAAGCCCATGATCTGGTTCGGGTTCAGGCCCAATGTCACATTGCTCTCGAAGCCGCTTTGCCGGGCCATGGCCTCCAGCGCGGTCTCGGCAGCGGAAAGCGCCTCTCGAACCCGCCCCGACAGCAGATAGGCCTGCGACAGCATGGCGTTGACGGTGGCATAGCGGCCGACATCCCCCTCCTCGGAGGTCAGCTTGACCGCATTCTGCACCAGAGTGACGTAGTCGTCGGCCGCCCCCGTCGAGGCCAGCACGCGCCCGTAGGCGCCGAGCACGAGCGGCTCATGCATCTTGTCCGAGGACCGCGCATAACGCAGCGCCTCTTCCGCGAACGGCTTGACCTCCTCGGCAGAGATGCCCTCGCGCCATCCGAAGTTGAGGATCTGCGCGCTGGCGAGCGAACGCAGTCGCTCGACATGCTCCGACTCCGGCATGGCCTGCAGCATGGCCCGGATCTTCTTCCACAACCGCAGCGCCTCGGCGGTGTTGGTGCGGCCGATCCAGCGCGCCGCGCGCTGCAGATGCTCGACGGACTGGATCGTCTGACCGGCGAACTCGTAATGCGAGGCGATCAGGGCCGCGAACTCGTCCTGGCTGCCCCAATCGAGCGCCTCGATGGCCTTCGCCACGGCAGCGTGGACCGTGCTCAGCCGCGAACGCAGTTGCATCGCATACGCCACCTCCTGGATCAGCGGATGGCGAAAGGCGAGCACGCCCATGTCGAACGGCGGCAGGTCATAAAGCAGATCGGCGTTGCGCAATTGCGCGAGCGCGTCGAACAGTTCGGCGTCGACGAGCCCTGTCACGGGCTTGAGCACGGACAGTGCCACCGAACGGCCGATCACGGCTGCCGTCTCCAGTACGTTCTTCGCGGTCTCGCCGAGCCGGTCGATCCGGGCCGCCACTACTGCATGCACCGTCGGCGGCAGCGGAATGGGACCAATGCCGCCCTTGAGGCGGTAGGCTCCGCGCTCGCCCTCGAAGTCGCTGCTTTCGGAGACCGCGCTCGCCAGCTCTTCGAGGAAGAACGGATTGCCCTGCGCGCGCTCGACGATGTCGCCGGCCAGCGCCTGCAACGACGGGTCGTCGCCGAACACGCCGCGCAGCAATTCACGTGCCTCGGCCGAGGCGAGCGGCACGATGTGCAACTCGTGAAATGCCGCCCGCTGCATGAAGGACGCGGCAAAGCCCGGCCTGTAGTTCACCACCAGCAGCGTCTTGGTGCCGATCGTGGCCTCGGCCAGCGCCTCGACGAACTCTTCGCTCGCTTCGTCGATCCAGTGCAGATCCTCGATCATGATCACGCTGCCGCCATCGGCCGGCGCCGCGCGAAACAGCGTTCTGAAGACGTTCAGCAGGCGGCTCTTGAACACGCCAGGATCGAGCCGCAGCGCGGGGCGGGCGGGATCGGCGAGTCCCATGAAGTCCAGCAGCAGCACCAGCGCGGTGTCCGGCAGGCCGATCGCTTCGAGCTTTTCGACCACACGCTGCCGCGACACCTCGACCGGCTCCTTCGGCCGGATGCCGAAGAAATCGCGCAAGAGCTCCAGCACCGGCTGGAACGGCGTCGTGCGGCCATGCGCCAGCACGCGGGCCTCGTAGACGCGAATGCCCTGGCGGCGGCAATGCTCGGCGAATTCGAAGCACAGCCGGCTCTTCCCGATGCCGGCCTCGCCGACGATGCCGACCACGGCGCCGCGCGCCGCCAGCACGTTGTCGAGTTCGCGTTCAAGGACATCGAACTGGGCCTTGCGACCGATCAGCGGCAGCAGCCGCTGGCCGCTGCGGAACACGTCGCTCGCCGGCGCGTTCAGGCGGCCGATCAGCTTGTAGATCGAGACCGGTGAGGCGATGCCGCGCACCGTGTGGGTGCCGAGCGGCTCGGCTTCGACGAATTGTCGCGCGCCGGTGTAGGTCTCCTTGCTGACCAGGATCGTGCCGGGCTCGGCCATGTGCTCGAGGCGGTTGGCCAGATGGACGTTGGCGCCGGCCGCATCGTAGGTCTGGTACATGCTGTTCTCGACGACCTGGACGATGACCTCGCCAGTGTGCAGCCCGACGCGGACCTGCAGGTGCGGATCGCCCAGCCGGCCGATCGAATCCTGCATCGCGAGCGCGCCGAGACAACCGCGTACCGCATGGTCCTCATGCGGCACCGGGGCCCCGAACAGCGCCATGACCCCGTCGCCCTGCGTCTTGTTGACGACGCCATCGAAGCGATGAACCGCCTCCTTCATGAGGTTGAGCACGGGATCGAGCCGCTGCATCGCGAGTTCGGGATCGCCGAGACTGTCGATCAGCTGGGTCGAATCACGAATGTCGGCGAACAGGATGGTCAGCCGCTTGCGCTCGCCGCCCTTGCTGCTCAGCGTCCGCAGCACGCGTTGCGCCGACTGGTCGCTCGGAGCAAGCCGCCCGGAGAGCGGCGCGCCGCATTGGCCGCAGAACCGGTTCGAGGGGCTGTTGGTGTGGCTACAAGCCTCGCATTTGAGGCCGAGCGGCTCGCCGCAGGCATCGCACGAGGCCGTCCCCGGCTGATTCTGCTTACCGCAACGTGCGCATTCCATGGCCCCTCCGTTCCACGGCGGAACTGACTCACGCCTCACGGCATGAGACTATGGAACTGCCACAATTTTCGCGGGAAACATAGCCTCAAGGCGGATGCGTGTCCTTGTCAACGTGGAGCTCGCACGGCCCGCCGGTTGTGACGCCGAGGTGAATCTCAACCTTGGCCACGCTCCTGCGCCAGCGCCTGCCAGGCGATGTCGCGGCGGCAGAAGCCATCGGTCCAGCGGATGCGGTCGACCGCCTCATAGGCGCGCGCCTGCGCCTCGGTGATGGTCTTGCCGGTGGCGCAGACGTTCAGCACGCGGCCGCCATTGGCGATGATCGAACCATCCTTCACCACCGTCCCAGCGTGGAAGATTTCAACGCCGTCAACCTTGGCAGCGTCGTCCAGCCCCTCGATCACGCTCCCCTTGGCGTAGTCACCGGGATAGCCTTCCGCGGCCATGACCACGGTGACCGCCGCGTCGGGAAACCAGCGCAGGTCGAAATTCTTCAATTGCCCATCGCATGCGGCGAGCATCGCCGGCACCAGGTCGGACATCATCCGCAGCATCAGCACCTGGCACTCCGGATCGCCGAAGCGGACATTGTATTCGAACAGCTTCGGTCCCTCGGCCGTCAGCATCAGCCCGGCATAGAGGATGCCCTTGAAGGGCGTCCCGCGCGCATTCATGCCGTCGATGGTCGGCAGGATGATGCGTTTCATGATCTGATCATGAATTTCCTGCGTGACGAACGGCGTCGGCGAATACGCGCCCATGCCGCCAGTGTTCGGCCCCTGGTCGTGGTCGAACACCCGCTTGTGGTCCTGCGCCGAGGCCAGCGGGATCGCAGTCTCGCCGTCACAGAGCGCGAAGAACGAGACCTCGCGCCCTTCGAGAAACTCCTCGATGACCACCTCTGCGCCGGCAACGCCGAAGCCGCCATCGAACATCATCCGCACAGCCTCTTCAGCTTCGACGAGCGTCCTGGCGACGACCACGCCCTTGCCCGCCGCCAAACCGTCGGCCTTCACGACGATCGGCGCGCCGTGCTCGCGGACATAGGCCAGCGCCTCCGGCGCATTGTCGAAGCGGCTGTAAGCGCCGGTCGGGATGCCGTATTCGGCGCAGAGATCCTTGGTGAAGCCCTTCGAGCCCTCGAGCTGCGCGGCCAGCTTGCGCGGCCCAAAGATCTTGATGCCGGCGCCGCTGACATCGTCGACGATTCCCGCCGCCAGCGGCGTCTCCGGCCCTACCACCACGAGATCGACCTTGTTCGCCCTGCAGAAGGCGATCACATCAGCATGGTTGGTCGTATCGAGCGCGACGCATTCCGCCTCCTTGGCAATCCCCGCATTGCCCGGAGCGCACCACAGCTTGGTGAGCAGCGGGGAGCCGGCGATCTTCCAGGCGAGAGCATGCTCGCGGCCGCCGGAACCAATCAGGAGGATATTCATCGTCGATGCCGTCAAAGGGAGTGGGTCGGTCTGGAGGCCCCACTTGCCCGGCCCTCGCCGCAGAGTCAAATCATGGCTCGGGCGGCTTTGCGGCGGCTCCGGCGATGATTTCCTGCAGGCCGGCGACGTGGCGGGCAAAGGCGGCGCGGCCCGAGGCGGCCAGCGTCACCGTGGTCTGCGGCTTCTTGCCGACGAAGGCCTTGTCGACGGTGACGTAGCCGGCCCGCGCCAGCGTCTCGATATGGGCGCCGAGATTGCCGTCGGTCGCCCCTGTCAGCTTCTTCAGCCGGACGAATTCGAGGCCCGCGCCGGCCGGCAGCGCATTGAGCGCCGCCATGATCCTGAGCCGCAGCGGCTGGTGGATGATCTCGTCGAGCTCCGCCAATGCCGCTAGCTCCGCCGCATCCACAAGCCGCCGAGGATCAGGCCGCCGCCATTGACGAAGGCCATCCACAACGGAAACGCGCCGTCGATGAAGGCGTAGCCGATCAGGGTCAGGGCGATGACGCAGAGTCCGAAGATCGTGAACGCCATCCCGAACCACAGGCCGGCAAGGCAGTAGAACAGCATGAAGTAGATCGGCCAGAACGCGCCCATCTCGCGCGGCCCGAAATGGCCGATCGTCTCGACGAAGGAGCCGAAGGCAGAAAACATGACGAAGGCGAGCAACGATCGCAGATCGAAGCTGCTTGTCCCCGAACGCGCCTTCCTGACCACCCCCACCGCAATTGATCCGCCGATCGCCAGCACGTAGACCGAACGCCACGTGATGCCGGCGTAGAGCGGCGCCAGATAGGTCGCGAGATTGCCTGCAAACACGAGCACGCCCCACAGGATCATCAGCAGGCTGGAGAGCCTGTAGATCTGCGACTGACGGACGCGCTTGGTGATATCCTCGATGTCGCTCAACGCGCGCGCGGCTTCCAGGTGATCGATCATGCGGATTGAACCCTCTAGCGCGTGGCCACATCTTCGGCGATCGCCGCGACCGCGGCGGGCGCCGACACGATCTCCATGTGATTGACGCCGGCGACCAGCTTGACGTCGACTGCCGGCGCGACTGCATGCACGGCATCGGCATATTTGTCCGCAAGCATCAGCTCGTCGGCGGCGCCGGCGATCACGCTGACCGGATGCTTCGCCGCGATGAGATCGGCCTTGTAGCCCGCGGTCGCGAAGTTGCGAAACAGCCGATAGCTGTAGGCCGGAACGACGTACTTCTCCGCGTTCGGCCGGATGGCGAAGGCCAAGGCGGGCAGCGCCTCGCAGCACGGCAGGCCGGCGCGGCTCAGCAGGCCAAGCGCGAGAATGCGCGGAATGTCGGGGCTCGCCCAGCCGCCGGAATTGTCGCGGTTGGTCGGCGCATCGTAGCCGAGATAGGGCGCGAGCAGCACGGTGCGGGCGAACAGGTCCTGGATCGGCGAACCGGCGACGCGCAGCGCGAACCCGCCGCCGGCGGAATGCCCCAGCAGCACAATGGGCTGCGTCGGCACCGATCTGCGGACCTCGGCGACGAGGTCGGCGAGATCGTTCTCGAGCTGGCCGCGATAGCCGATGTCGCCGCGGGTACCGGAGCCGCCATGGCCGCGGATATCGGGCGCAAAGGTCTCGATCCCGCCTGCGGCCAGCCCATCGGCGAGAGCATGCACCGCGACGCTGGAGCCCGACGAGCCATGCACCAGGATGGCGATCTTGCCGGCCGGCGTCCCCCGCGCCGGATAGTGGCGATAGGCGAGCTCGGTGCCATCCCGCGCGCTGAAGCGCTGCAGGGGCGGCATGGTGCTGCGGTCGACCTGACCGGCTGTCTCGGAGATCGATTTCAGCTCCGGCGGGTGCACCAGCGGGTTAGCAAGCATCGCGCCCAGGATCAGCGCCAAGACCCCCGCAAGACCGAGGCCCCAACCAACCAGCCGAAGCACCATTTTGACGCCCCTCATGACCACTCTCTCCGGAGATCGTCGTTTATAGAGTACTCTGTATAACAGAGTTATCGAAAAGACAATCGCTTGATTGGCGGTGCCGGCCGAAAGTCCCTACCTTGGCGGCTGCTCCCAAACCCGAATCAGCCAGCGATGCCGCCCGCGGAAGCCCTGCCCAACGCGCCCGAATTCACCGTCTCCGAGCTGTCCTCCGCGCTGAAACGCACGGTCGAGGACCAGTTCGGGCACGTCCGCGTGCGCGGCGAGATCAGCGGCTTTCGCGGCCCGCATTCCTCGGGTCATTGCTATTTCGCGCTCAAGGACGAGAGCGCCAAGATCGAGGCGGTGATCTGGAAGGGCGTGCACGGCCGGATGCGCTTCAAGCCTCAGGAGGGGCTCGAGGTCATCGCGACCGGCAAGCTCACCACCTATCCGAACTCCTCGAAGTACCAGATCGTGATCGAGGCGCTTGAGCCGGCCGGCATCGGCGCGCTGATGGCGCTGATGGAGGAGCGCAAGCGGAAGCTCGGCGCCGAGGGCCTGTTCGATCCCGCGCGCAAGCAGCTTCTGCCCTGGCTGCCCGAGGTGATCGGCGTCGTCACCTCGCCGACCGGCGCGGTTATCCGCGACATCCTGCACCGGCTGGAGGACCGCTTTCCCCGCCGGGTGCTGGTGTGGCCAGTGAAGGTGCAGGGCGACGGCTCGGCCGAGCAGGTCGCGGCCGCGATCCGCGGCTTCAACGACCTGCCGGAGGATGGCCCGATCCCCCGTCCGGACGTGCTGATCGTCGCGCGCGGCGGCGGCTCGCTCGAGGATCTCTGGTCGTTCAACGAGGAGATCGTGGTCCGCGCGGCCGCGGAGAGCATGATCCCGCTGATCTCCGCCGTCGGCCACGAGACCGACGTCACGCTGATCGATTTCGCCGCCGATAAGCGCGCGCCGACGCCGACGGCCGCGGCCGAAATGGCAGTGCCTGTCCGCAGCGAGCTGATGCAGGAGGTCGCGAGCCTCGCCCGCCGCGTCAGCGTGTGCTGGCAGCGCGGCCAGGAGAGCCGCCGCAACGAGCTGCGCGCCGCCGCGCGCGCTTTGCCCGGCGCGAGCGACCTGCTGGCCATTCCGCGGCAGCGGCTTGATGCCGCGTCGTCCAGCCTGCCGCGCGCGCTCAAGACCAACACGCACGTGCATTTCCGCCAGTTCGCGGCCGCCAGCGCCAAGCTGACATTGCGCGTGCTGCATGGGCAGATCTCACAGGCCGATCATCGTCTCGTCGTGTCGTCAGAACGGCTGTCGCTGTCGGCGCGCGCGCTGCTGCACCGGCGCCGCGAGCGTTTCGAGGCGCTCGACGCCCGCTTCAAGGCGTCGCGCCAGGCCTATGCGCAGGCCAAGCGCCAGGCGATCGCGCGCGAGCGCGACCGCGCCGAGCGGCTGGCCGATCGCGCCAGCCGCGCGCTCGCGACCTCGATCCTGCGTCTGCGGGCGCGCACCGATCACGCGGGTCAGTTGCTGTCGGCGCTGTCCTATCGCAGCGTGCTGGCGCGCGGCTTCGCATTGGTGCGCGACGAGGCCGGCCATCCGCTGCATCAGGCGGCGGGCATCGAGTCGGGCGCGGCCTTGTCGATCGAGTTCGCCGACGGCAGGGTCGCGGCGACGGCGGGCGCGGGAAGTCCCCTCCCGACGTCAGCTCCTGCCGCGCCGAAGCCTGTGCGAGAAAGCAAACCCGCCGCAGCGAAGCGCACGCCCGATCCCGCGGATCAAGGCAGCCTGTTCTGACGGCAGATCAGCGCGCGAGCCAGTCGGCCACGAGCTTCTGCGCATCGGCGCGCGCTTCGGGATCGGAGCCGACATGGCCGCGCTCGGGCGCGGCGGCATCGGCGCCGGCCACCTGATGAACCGGCAGGTTGAGCCGGTCGAAATCATGATAGGCGCCGGGATAGACGACGATGCGCGTCAGCGCGCTGCGGCCGCGCGCGCCATCGATCATCTGCCGGCAGGCCGGCGGCGAGTAGACGTCATCGAGACCGCCGATCAGGATCAGCGTCGGGACGCGCGCGCTCCATCCGAGTCCCGAGGAGGCGCGACAGTCCGGATAGAAGGCGATTGCCGCACGAAAGTCCGGCGAAGCATGGTCGGGCAGTTGCGGACGCACGGCCCACAGCAGCGCGCTGGCGCCGCTGGCCCAGCCGACCAGGCTGATGCGATCCGGCATCGCCCAGGATTGCTGCGTCAGCCATTTTTGCGCGGCGACGATGTCTGCGACACGCTCGCGGCGGCCGCTGATGCGACGGTCCTTGACGCGGCATTGCGGGCCCAGGCCGCGCGAGCCGTAGCTGTCGGGAAACAGCACGGCCTTGCCGCCCTTGAGGAGGTCCAAAGCCCAGTCGCGGTAGCGCGGCTGGACCGGCTCGGAGCGACCACCGAGACCACCGCAGCCATGCAGCGCGATCACGGTCGGAAAAGGCCCCTTCTCTGCCGGCACATAGAGCTGAGCGTGCAGCACGTAGCTGCCGGCCGGAATCTCGACCGGCGTCGGCAACGGCTCCGTCGCGGCCGCCGGTGCCGTGGCGCAGAGCAGAAAGGCGACGACGGTGATGAGGAAGCGCATCAAACCAGCCGGAGGACACAAGCGGCGGAGACCCGAAATCCTAGCTAGCACGGTCCTTTGAGGCGCCGCATCACAAATCAGTGGGCTTGCGGAAGCGACAGTGCCTCCCATCTATGCTACTGAAATCACCGGACATCACGGGGTGTGCGCCCGGCGGCGGCGCAAGTGAATTGGAGATCGCGGACGTGCTCAACAAGTTCGGTCCCTCGGGCCAGGGGGAAGCGCAGGTGCAGTATCTGGATGGCGATTTCCGCGTGATCTCCCCGGGAAGCTACGTGCGTTGCGCGGTCACCGATGCGCGGATTCCGCTCGACGAGCTGAAATATTGGAGCGTCGACCTCCAGGAAGCCTATGCGTTGCCGAGCGCCGTGCTGCAGCGGCACTACCCCGGCGCGCTCAAGGCGAACGGCTAGGACGCACGCGCCGCTGACAGCCGTCGCGCCACGAGGGAACGTACCGCCGTCTCATCATCGAACTGCAAGGTCACCGGAAACGCCATGGGCGCAAGCTCCGGATGATCCCATCCGCGGCCGCGCAGCCGGACGAGATCCTTCTCTGTGGTGACCAGAGCGAGCTGCTCACGCGTGGCTTGGTCCACGAGCGCCTTGATGTCACCGTCTGTGAACGGATGATGATCGGGAAACGGCCGCTCGGCCCTGATCTCGAGCCCGCTGGCTCGCAAGCTCCTGAAGAAGCGTTGGGGATCGCCGATGCCTGCGAAGGCCAGGAGGGGCCGGCCGGCGAGCGACGCGACGACGCCCGCATCGGGCTGCAGCTGCGCCCTGAACACTGGCTTGCCCGCCGCGGCCACGCGTGAGGCGACGGCTTCGCCGGCCTCACCTCGTCCGATGATCATCAAGGCGTCGGTCCGCGCCAGTTGCGGTGGCAGCGGCGTGCGCAGCGGTCCGGCGGGAAACACCCGAGCATTGCCGAGCCCGCGCCCGCCATCGACGACGATCAGCGCGAGATCCTTTGTGATCGACGGATTCTGAAATCCATCATCCATCAGAATGACGGATGCGCGATGCGCCTTCGCGAGTCCGACACCGTCGGCGCGCGCGCGCGAGACCACCACCGGGACATGCGCGGCCATCATCAACGGCTCGTCGCCGACATCGGCTGCGCCATGAGCGGCTGGATCGACCAGGACGGGCCCTGGCAACCGGCCGCCATAACCGCGGCTCAGCACGACCGGCTGCTCACCCTGCCCGCGGAGCAACGCGGTCAACGCCAACACCGTCGGCGTCTTGCCGGCGCCGCCGACATGGTAGTTGCCGACGCAGATCACGGGCACGCCCGCCTTGATGCCAGGCTGCGCCATGCGGCGCGCAGCGACGGCGCCGTACAGCATCGACAGCGGAGACAACAGATGCGATTGCCAGGAGGGGGGCCGATGCCAGAAGGCCGGCTCACGCATCGCCGGCGGCCCCCATCTCGAGCCTGACCTGCAAAAGATAAGGCTCGAGCGCGGCCATCGTCCGCTCCAGCGCGCCGCCGAGCTGGTCGACGACGCGCGAGCCCGCCGCCACTATCGTGGCGCAGGCCTCGGGCGCGGCAAGCAGTTGCCGGAGTTGCCGCACCAGCGCCTCCCGGTCATGGGCGAGACGCGCGCCGGCCGCCTTGTCGAGCGCTTCGTAGACATCGGTGAAGTTGAAGACATGCGGCCCATGCACGACCGCGGCGCCGAGCTTCACCGCCTCGATCGGATTCTGGCCGCCATGCTCGACCAGCGAGCCACCCATGAACACGATCGGCGCCAGCCGGTAGAACAGGCCGAGCTCGCCCATCGTGTCAGCGACGTAGATGTCGGTGCCGGCGAGCGGCTGCTCCTCACGCGAGCGTAGCGCGCCGTGCAGTCCCGCGCCGGCGATGAGCTCGGCAACCGCCGGACCGCGATGCGGATGCCGCGGCACAATCACCGTGAGCAGAGACGGGTGAGTCGCCGCCAACGCCTTGTGGGCGCCAATCAGGATCTCCTCCTCGCCGGGATGCGTCGAGGCGGCGACCACTACCGGACGGCCGCGCGTCATCGCGGTGAGCCGGTCGAGCTTCGCCGCATCGGCCGGCGGCGCCGGCACGTCGAGCTTGAGATTGCCTGTCGTGATGACGTTGCGCGCCCCGAGTGCGGAGAACCGCTCGGCATCGGCTTCCGACTGCGTCAGGCAGAGATCGAAGCGTCCGAGCAGTGCGGAGATCGTACCAGCCATGCGGCGCCAGCGCGGGAACGAGCGCTGCGACATGCGGCCGTTGATCACGACCATCGGCACCCGCCGCGACGCGCCGGCCAGGATCAGGTTCGGCCACAGATCGGATTCGATGAACAGGCCGAGCGATGGCCGCCAATGGTCGATGAAGCGCTCGACGAAACGCGGCGTGTCGTAGGGGACGTATTGGTGGATGACGTCGGGCGGGAAACGCTTGGCGACGATCGCAGCGGACGTCACGGTGCCCGAGGTGATCAGGATACGGATGTTCAGCTCTCGCAGCCGCTCGATCAGCGCCGCGGCCGCCAGGACTTCGCCGACGCTAGCACCGTGAATCCAGACCAGAGGTCCCTGTGGGCGGGTGTCGTGGCTGAGGCCGCGCCGCTCGTCGCTGCGCTCCGGGTCCTCCTTGCCGCGCTTGAGCCGCTGCCTGATCAGCGCCGGAGCAAGCGGCACCGCCGCCGAGGACAACCCGCGGTAGACACGCAGGGCCATCGGCAGCGGGCTAGCCACTGGACGCTCCCGAAGATTCCGCTCTTGAAGAGTCCGCGCCCGAATTCACCGGCGGCGGGCAGGCCTCGGGGCGGCCTACGATCTCATAGGCGCGGCGCATGCATTCATTGAGCGTCGCCTCGAGATCGAGGCGCGCCTGCTCCATGGTGGCGGCATCGGCATCGCGCGGCACGCTGATTTCCTTGATTCCCACCAATGCGCCGCGGCCGAATGGCAAATTGATGGTGGTGCTGTCCCAATTCTTCAGGCGGACGAAGCGGCTCGTGACCATTGCGAAGGGCATGATCGGACGTCCTGATTCACGCGCGAGCATGATGATGCCGAGACCCGCGATCCGCGCACGCTTCGGCACATCGGCAGTCGATGCGACGTTATAGTTGTCTTCGAGCGCTTGCACCATCTCCCTGAACGCCCCGACCCCGCCTTTCCGGTGGAAGGAGCCGCCGTGATCGCCGGAGCCTCGGATGGTTCCGATGCCGAGCCGCTCCGCAGCGATCGCGTTGAACTCGCCGTCGCGATGCTTGGAGATCAGCACCTTGGCGCGATAGCTCGGCTTGTTCCTGATGAACGGCGTCAGCAGATGCTGGCCGTGCCAGAACGCGAAGATCGCCGGCATCTGCGGCTCGACGATCTCGTAGACGTCGGGCGGCTCGAAGGTGAAGCGGTTGGTGAGCCACACCAGACGCAGATACTCGGCCGCGAGGAACCCGACGGCGCGCTGGAACCAGCCGCTGCGCAGCGTATTGCGGATCAGATGTTTCAACGTGTGAGCTTTGCGGCTTACTTCGCGTCCTGGCCGGGATCGAGCAGCCGGTGTAGGTGAACGATGAAATAGCGCATGTGGGCGTTGTCGACCGTCATCTGCGCCTTTGCGCGCCAGGCGGCGTGGGCCGCCGCATAGTTCGGATACACGCCAACGATGTCGACCTTGTCGAGATCCTTGAACTCGTTCTTGTCGAGGTTGACGAGCTCGCCGCCGATCACGAGGTGAAGGAGCTGCTGCGAGGCGCTATCTGTCATCGGGTCCGTTCCTAATCAACGCCTTGCGGGCGAGCTCGAAGGGGCAGTCCGGGCGAGTGAAGTCCGGAGAGTGCGGCCGGGGAGCGTTCAGACCGGCGGTAATCTGCGATACCGCGCGACGATATCAGCATGTCGGTCGCGGCCCGCTGCCACCAGCACCCCGTGCACCACTTCCGGACGATTATAGTGGATCGTCTCGCCGGACAACGCGGTCATTTTACCACCCGCTTCCTGCACGATCAGATGAGCCGCCGCAAGATCCCAATCGCGGCTTTGTCCGCCTGCAAAAGCGGCATCGAGCGCGCCGTGCGCGACACGGCACAGCCGCAGCGCCAGCGAGCCGATTCGCGGATGCAGCTCGATCGGCTGCGAAGCATGCGCGAGTCGTTCAACCAGCGGTTTGGGACCGGCTATGCGCGCGAAGTCGAGCGCAGTCCCCTCGCCGGCGTGGACCGGCTGATCGTTGAGCAGCGTGCCCTGTCCCCGCGCGGCAAAGAAGAACTCGCTGGTGACCGGGGCATAGACCGCGGCCAGGATCGGCGCATTGTCCTCGACCAGCGCGACGCTGACGCACCAGTCGCTGCGGCTGCCGAGATAGGAGCGCGTGCCGTCGATCGGATCGACGATCCAGGCGCGCCGCCGGCCGAGCCGGGCCGGATCATCGGCGCTCTCCTCGGACAGCCAGCCATACTCCGGTGTTGCCGATCGCAGCCTGTTCTCGAGCAGTGCATTGACCGCCATGTCGGCTTCCGACACCGGCGAGGATGCGCCCTTGGTCCATTTGCGCAGTTCGGTGCCGAACATCGCGTGCGCCAGTTCGCCGGCCTCGCGCACCGCCTCCTTCAGCAGCCCGGCATCAGCCGCCAAGCCGGTCTCACTGGATGTCTCGATCTCACCGTCCGCCAAGCGTCAACCCTTCGATGCGCACCGTCGGCGCATTGACGCCATAGCGGAATTCCAGATTGCTGGCGGGGGTCATCGACTTGAAGATCTCGAACAGATGGCCTGCGATCGTCACCTCGCTCACGGCGTAGCCGATCTCGCCATTCTCAATCCAGAAGCCCGAGGCGCCGCGGCTGTAATCACCGGTGACGCCGTTGACGCCCGAACCGATCAGGTCGGTGACATAGAAGCCCTGCTTGATGTCGGAGATCAGCTCCTTCGGCGTCACGACGCCGGCCTCGAGATGCAGATTGAACGGGCCCGGCGACGGCGAGGACGAGACGCCGCGATGGGCGTGGCCGGTGGTGACGAGGCCAAGCTCGCGTGCCGTCGCGGAGTCCAACAGCCAGGTGGTGAGCACGCCGTCATCGACCAGCGCCGTCTTCTTCACCTTGACGCCCTCGGCATCGAACGGCTGCGAGCGCAGGCCCCGCGGACGCAACGGATCGTCGATGATGCGGATGCCCTTGGCGAACAATTGCGCGCCGAGCTTGTCCTTCAGGAAGCTGGTCTTGCGCGCGATCGAGGCGCCGTTGATAGCGCCGACGAGATGGCCGACCAGCGAGCCCGACACACGGGGATCGAACACGACCGGGACCTGGCAGGTTGCGACCTTGCGGGGGTTGGCGCGCGCCACCGCGCGCTCGCCGGCGCTGCGTCCGACGGCGGCCGGCGCGAGCAGGTCGGCGCCATGCGGCGCGGCCGTGTAGTCGTAGTCGCGCTCCATGCCGGTGCCTTCGCCGGAAATCGCGGTCGTCGAGATGCTCTGGCTCGAGCGCAGATAGGCGCCGTGAAAGCCGCTGCTCGTCACGAGCACCATGCCGCCGATACCGGCCGAGGCCGACGCGCCGCCGGACTTGGTGACGCCCTTCACGGCGAGGGCGGCGGCCTCCGCCTCCTGGGCGCGCCGCTCCAGCTCGGTCGTCCCAGGGATGTTCGCGTCGAGCAGATCGAGCTCGGGAATGTCGCGCGCCAGAAGCTCGGGATCGGCGAGGCCGACATATTTGTCGTCGGGCGCCACGCGCGCCATGGCCACGGCGCGCTCGGCGAGCCGCGCCACGCCATCGCCGCTGACATCGTTGGTCGACACCACCGCCTGCCGCTTGCCGACCAGCACGCGCAAGCCGACATCGTCGCCTTCGGAGCGTTCCGATTCCTCGACGCGCCCGTCACGCACCTCCACGCCCTGCGAGATGCCGCGCACGGCGATCGCATCGGCGGCATCGGCGCCGGCCTTCTTCGCGGCCTCGACCAGCCGCTCGGCAAGCGTTCTCAGGGCGGACTGATCGAGCAGATCTGAATGGGCGGAGGTCGATGATGCAGCAGCTGTTGGGGAGGAGGTCACGAACACGATCCGATCGATGTCAGGTGGCGGCGAAGACGGCTCAATCCAGACGAAATGTGGCCTGATCACGCCGACTTCAAGCAGCAGGTCAAGCACCACATCGGATTGTCGGCAAATCGGCAACGTCTCGTCAATCATGCTGGGCAAGCGCTTGTCAATCATGACGGTAAGAGGATCAGGCGTGAGGACTGATTAACCAGGCTTCTTAAGCGGATACGGGCCGCTCGCGTGGCAAGGTCTCACGCATCGACCGGGAACATAATCCCGGCGGGGAGACCGAGCCGTGAGGCGTCAAACAGCAACAGGCGGAAGCAATTCCGCTGGGTCGGGCCGCGTCCTGCGGCTCGACCCTCTTTCCCTGCCCATCTCGTACAGCGCGCACGACACCCGTGCCGATGGCGGGATCCGGCAGATCGAATTGCACCGGGAGCGCGTGGTCCTGCGCCGTGCCGTGAGCGGCATGCGCATGGCCGTGAACGTCCGGGTCAGCGATTTCCTCGGCATCGCGCTGCGCGAGGTCGACGACACGCAGATGATGCTGATCCTCTTGCACCGCGACCCGTCGCTGAGCATCCCGATCTGCGTCAGTGATGATCAAGACGAGATCGTGAGGGCCTGGGCGATGTGGAGCGAGACCTTCGCGCTGCCGCAGCTTCAAGAACCAAAGCGTGAGGCTGCGCCGCGGCGCCGGCGCCGCAACGCCATCCGCTCACGCCGTCCACGTTTCCTGATGCGGCGCCGTGTCGGTCACCTGCTCAATCCGGCCCCGGTCCATCGCGGCGAGCGCGAGATCATCGCGCGGAGCTGATCAGCTCGCGCGCAACACGGCATCGATCAGGAGAGCGGCGAACAGCAGCAATCCTGCGTCGCGGTTCGACTTGAAGACGCGCAGGCACAGCGCGGGATCCGCAGTGTCGAGCCGGCGAACCTGCCAGGCGAGATGCGCGGCGAAGCAGGCGAGGCCGAGCCACGCCGCGACGCGCACATGAGCGGTGGCGAAGGCTGCTCCGATCAGCACGACCGCGAGCGAATAGAACACCACCAGCGCCAGATGCGTGCGCTCGGCAAACAGCCGCGCCGTCGACTTGATGCCGATCAGCGCGTCGTCCTCCGCATCCTGGTGCGCGTAGATCGTATCATAGGCGATGACCCAGCAGATCGAGCCGGCATAGAGCAGCAGCGCGGTGGCATCGAGGCGCCCGAACGCGACGGCAAAGCCCATCAGCGCGCCCCATGAGAAGGCGAGTCCCAGCACCGTCTGCGGCCACCAGGTGATGCGCTTCATGAAAGGGTAGATCGCGACGATCAGCAGCGACGCGATGCCGGTCAGAATCGCAAACCGGTTGAACTGCAGCAGCACGGCGAGGCCGATCAGAGCCTGCGCCACCAGGAAGGCGAGCGCCCGCTTCACCCCAACCTGTCCGGCCGGGATCGGCCGCGACCGGGTGCGCTCGACCTGGGCGTCGAGATCGCGGTCGGTGATGTCGTTCCAGGTGCAGCCGGCGCCGCGCATCGCGAAGGCACCGACAAAATACAGGCCGACCCAGAGGGGAAGCATCGACAGATCGCCGGAGATGCCGGAGGCCAGTGCGGCCGACCACCAGCAGGGCATCAGCAGCAGCCAGGAGCCGATCGGGCGATCGTAGCGGGCGAGCCGCAGATAGGGCCGGCTCCAGACCGGCGCCAGCGTGTCGACCCAATTGCCGGTCGCGTCAGCAACGCGGACGGCGCTGTCGCTCATCGTGTCAGAACGTTGCCGGTGAGAGTATCGAACGCCGAGCCGCCCTTCTTCGCCGTGTTGGCTTCCGGCAGTGCGGCCGACGTGCCGAGCACGTCGCTGAGACCGGGCGCGGCGGCCGGGCCGCCGCCCTTCTGCATCTGCTCGGCGACGGTGCAGACCTTCTGCTGAATGCCCTCCGTGCCCTTGTGGTTGGCCTTCAGCTGGTCGCCGATCTGGCTCGGAATGCCGCAGCGTGCCGAGTTGGCCTCGACATATTTGATCATCTTGATCTCGGCCTGGCTGAAGTTCTTGAACAGCTTGCAGGCTTCGATCGGCGTCGTCTTCTTGTTCTTGCCCGCGGCCTGAATCAGCTTGCCCCGACGCTCCGCCTCTTCACGCAGAGGGGTGAAATCCCTCATGCAGCTCTCCGACGGGCCGGCCTGCTGAGGAGGTGCAAAACCACCTCCGCCGCCGCCCCCGAAAGCCGCCGGACCAGGCGCGGGAAAGGCATTGGCCGGCGCGGCCATCGGTGCCGGTGCATTGCCGTTGATCGGTGGAAACGGCGACGCGTTGCTCTGGGTCTGAGTCTGGCCCGGCAGCGGCGCGGGAAACGCGCTTTGTGCCATCGCCTGTCCGGCCGAGAGCAGGACTGCGACAACGACGACGGGCACAACGGGATGGCGGATGATCAAGGCTGGTTCTCCGGCAAGACCAAGAATCCTCAACACTTCCGGACGAAAGCGCGATCCAATTCCGGGGCTTTTACGATTCTCGCCCGGCAAGCACAACTGCGGAGTTGACGGCCTCCGCGGCGCAGGGACGCAGCCGGAGTTCCCCATCCCAGAACCGTCCGGCGATCGCCCCGCAATCCTGTCTTCAGGCTTCGATTTCGTTCGATCAGCGCCCTCGCCGCAGATCGCGAGCCGGTCAAGACGACCCGTGCGGTCCCGCGGACGGCCGGAGACCACCGGGCGCGACGTTCCACGTCACGGTGCAGACCTTGCGCATCACCGTCAGCGTGTTTTCGTGATTCGCCTTGAGCTGGTCGGTGATCTTGGCCGGGATGCCGCAGGTCGAGGCGTGCGCGACGGCGTAGTCCAGCATCTTATTCTGGGCGAGTTCGTAATCATGCACCAGCCGGCAAGCCTCTCCGGGCGCGAAACGGCGGCCCGGGGACATCTTCAGGAGTTGGGCCCGGCGGGCAGCCTCGTCGCGCAGCGGCGTGAACTCCTTCAGGCAGCTCTCGGGCGGACGGAAGCCGCTCATGGCAGCCCCGCCGGGAGCCGCCGGCTGCGGCGCAGCGACGCTCTTGTCGTCGGCCCGCGACGTCCTCGCGGGCACCACCATCGCCGTGATGGCTACGGCAAGGGCCCAGGGGGCCCAAGTGGAATGTCTGTTGATCACGGCTGTCTCTCCTCGCCAGGCTCAAAGCCACGGCTTCCGGCGTCACCCCGCATTTGCGCCCGGATGCAAATCGCCCGTCCGGATGCGATCGAAGCGCTAGAATCTGTCGGCAGCACGGCCAAAACGAGCCATCGCGCGCGCACCCTGCAAACCGTTCGTGGCTTTCCGGCCGGCACCCGGTCGGATAAGCAACATCCCTGACCTCACAGCCCAATTGCCATGCCCGATTACGACTTCACCGCCCCTCGCCTGTTCGTCGACGCTCCGCTGATCGAGGGCGGCGCGGTCGCGCTGGATCGCAACCAGAGCAACTATCTCGGTAACGTGCTGCGTCTCGGCGCCGGCGATCAGGTGCTGGTTTTCAACGGCCGCGAGGGCGAGTGGCAGGCCACGATCGCCGGCCGCAAGCGGGCGGACCTGCTGACCATCCAGCAGCGCCTCCGGCCGCAGGACCAGCTCCCCGACATCACCTACGTCTTCGCCCCGCTGAAGCATGCGCGGCTCGACTACATCGTGCAGAAGGCGGTCGAGATGGGCGCGGCCGTGTTGCAGCCGGTCCTCACCCGGCACACGCAGGTGTCGCGCCTGAACGGCGAGCGGATGCGCGCCAATGTGATCGAGGCGGCTGAGCAATGCGGCATCCTCAGCCTGGCCGAGGTCAGGGATCCAGTGCCACTGGAGCGGTTCCTGCGCGAGCGCATGGCCTCACGTCTGCTGGTGTTCTGCGACGAGGCGGCCGAGATCGCCGATCCCGTTCAGGCGTTGCGCGGCGCGGCCGCAAACGCCGGCATCGATCTCCTGATCGGCCCTGAAGGCGGCTTCGCCGCGGAGGAGCGTGAGCTGTTGCTGCGGCAAAGACAGGTGACCAGGTTGGCGCTCGGGCCGCGGATCCTGCGGGCTGATACCGCGGGGGTCGCGGCGCTCGCTTTGCTGCAGGCAACGCTCGGGGATTGGCGACAAAGCCGTTAAGGGCCGCGGGCGATTGTCGCGCAGGAGCGACCATTCGGTGTCGAAACCGCGCAATGAGCATGCTAAGGGGCTGCCGCTGCCCGCCGGGCGGCGCGCATCCCGATTTGGAACCAAGACCGACATGACCGGACCCGCTCCGACCGGACCCGCCGCGTGGGCGGACACGCTGCTGCAGTCCTTCGCCGAGGCCGGCTATGCCCGCGCCGAGCCGGCGATCCTGCAGCCGGCCGAGCCGTTCCTCGACCTCTCCGGCGAGGACATTCGCAAGAGCCTGTATCTGACGACGGATGGCGGCGGCGAGGAGCTCTGCCTGCGCCCGGACCTGACCATTCCCGTCGCGCGCGACTATCTCGGCTCGGCTCGCGCCGGCCAGCCCGCCGGATTCAGCTATCTCGGCCCGGTGTTTCGTTACCGCGGCGGCCGCCCGAGCGAGTTCCTGCAGGGCGGCATCGAATCGTTCGGCCGCCAGGATCGTCCCGCCGCCGACGCCGAGATGCTGGCGCTCGCCATCGAGGCGACAGCCGCGGCCGGCCTTGCCGAGGTCGAGATTCGCACCGGCGACGTCGCGCTGTTCACGGCCTTGATCGATGCGCTCGATCTTTATCCGGTGTGGCGGCGCCGGCTGATCAAGGACTTCAACCGCCAGCGCACCTTGGCTCAGGATTTGGAGCGCCTGGCGACGGCCGAAGTGGCACCGCGCAACGAATATGAGGGCGTGCTCGCCGCGCTGGCCGGCTCAGACCGCAAGGCAGCGTTGGCGCTGGTCACCGACCTGATGTCGATCGCCGGCGCCACCGCCGTGGGTGGCCGCACGGTCGCCGAGATCGCCGATCGATTCCTGGAGCAATCCACCCTGAAAAGCGGCGCACTGCCGCGCGACGCGCTCGACCGCATCAAAAGATTTCTCGCCATCAGCGGCAGCCCGGCTGACGCCGTCAAACAGCTCCGCGCGCTCGCCGCCGACGCCAAGCTCGACATCTCGGCTGCGATCGACGCCCTGGACGCGCGCACGGCCTTCATGGCCCAGCGCGGCATCGACGTCGCCAGAGTGCGCTTCGCCACCGCATTCGGCCGCGGCCTCGACTACTACACCGGCTTCGAGTTCGAGCTGCACCACCCCGGCAATGGCGACGAGCCGCTGGTCGCCGGCGGCCGCTATGACGGCCTGCTGAACCAGCTCGGCGCCGCGTCCTTCATTCCGGCCGTCGGCTTCTCGATCTGGATCGAGCGGCTGGCGCAGAGCAGCACGGCGGGCAAGGCCGCGCGCGGGAGAGCATCATGAGCGGCCCCCTCGTCCTCGCCGTTCCTTCCAAGGGTCGCCTGCAGGAGAACGCGGAGGCGTTCTTCGGCCGCGCCGGGCTGAACCTGTCCAAGCCGGGCGGCGCGCGCGACTATCGCGGCACGATCTCCGGTCTCGACAATGTCGAGATCGCCTATCTCTCTGCGAGTGACATCGCCTCGCAACTGGCACGCGGCACCGTGCATCTCGGCGTCACCGGCGAGGACCTCGTGCGCGAGGAAATCACCGATGCCGACAAGCGCGTGCTGCTGATCGACACGCTCGGCTTCGGCGGCGCCAATGTCGTGGTCGCCGTGCCGCAGGCCTGGATCGACGTCCGCACCATGGCCGATCTCGACGATGTCGCCAGCGGCTTCCGCGCGCAGCACAATCGCCGCATGCGCGTCGCCACCAAGTACATCAATTTGACGCGGGGCTTCTTCGCCAGCCACGGCATCGTCGACTACCGCATCGTCGAGAGCGCCGGCGCCACCGAGGGCGCGCCGGCCGTCGGCACCGCCGAGCTGATCGTCGACATCACCTCAACCGGCTCGACGCTGGTTGCGAACGGGCTGAAGGTGCTCGACGACGGCGTCATCCTGCGCAGCCAGGCCAATCTCGTCGCGTCGCGCGACGCCGACTGGTCGGAGGGTCCGCGCGAGAGCGCCCGCATCATCCTCGACCATATCCATGCCCGCGCGCGCGCCAGCAAGTACCGCGAGGTCCGCACCCGCTTCAAAGGTTGCGACGCAGCAATGCTGACCGAGGCGCACAACCGCTTCGGGGTCGTCGCGCCGTTCGGCGGCCCGACATCGTCGGGCATGCTGACCCTGCATTGCCCGCCGGCGCAGATCTACTCGCTCGGCAGCTTCCTCCGCGCGCATGGGGCGGAGACGGTGTCGGTCGCCTCGCTCGACTACGTGCTCGACCGCGAGAATCCGCTGTTTGCCCGCCTCGAAGCCTTCCTGCGATCATAAATCGCCGTTCATCGTAGCGACAGGCAGCGGCAGCTACCATATGTTGGTGGGCGAACGAGGATGCTGAGCAATGCTGGGAACTGACGTGTCCGACCTGACCACGACCGCGGCGGATGCCGCGTCGCAGGGCCTGTCGATCGTTATCCCCGTCTACAACGAAGGCGCGGGACTGACGGCGCTGCATGAGCGGCTGAACACGCTCGCCCGCACGCTGCGGCAGCGCTTCGGCTTGGCTTGCGAGCTCGTCTATGTCGACGATGGCAGCCGCGACAACACGCTGGCGATCGCGCGCAACCTGCAGGCCGATGCGCTCGACGTGCAGGTGGTGTCGCTGTCGCGCAATTTCGGCAAGGAGGCAGCGCTGATGGCCGGCCTCGATCATGCCCGCCGTGGCGCCGTGCTGTTCATGGATGGCGATGGGCAGCATCCGCCGGCGCTGGTCGAGCAGCTCGTCACGCACTGGATCAAGGACGGCTATGACGTCGTCTATACGGCCAAGGCACATCGCGACAACGAGCCGTTCCTGCGCCGCGTCGCCGTGCATGGCTTCTACGCGCTGATCAACTGGGGGGCGCGGCAGAAGATTCCGGAGGATGCCGGCGACTTCCGCCTGCTGTCGCCGCGCGCCGTTGCAGCACTTCGCCAGCTGCCGGAGCGCAACCGCTTCTTCAAGGGCCTCGCCAGCTGGATCGGCTTCCGCCAGATCCGCGTCGACTACGAGCCCGCCGCACGGGCACACGGCGTCACGACCTTCAACGTGACGAGCCTGCTCGGCCTGTCGATCGAAGGCCTGACCTCGTTCTCGGTGGCGCCGCTGCGTTTCGCCAGCCTGCTCGGAATCCTGCTCGCCTCAGCCGCCTTCCTGTTCGGCCTCTCGATCCTGTGGGAGACCTTCACCACCGGCAAGTCGGTGCCCGGCTATCCCTCGCTGATGGTCGGCCTGATGACGATCGGCGGCGTGCAGCTGATCATGATCGGTATCATGGGCGAATATATTGGCAAGATCCTCTCCGAGCTGAAGGCGCGGCCGATCTACTTCGTCGCCGAGCACAGCGAGAAGCGCGCCACCTTGGACGCGCGCAGCGACGGCGAGAGGAACGCCGCCGAATGAGCGAGGCGCCGCACCGGCGCATCTGGCTGTGCGCGGATGACTATGGCATCAGCCCCGGCGTCAACAAGGCGATCCGCGACCTGATCGCCCGCGGCCGCCTGAACGCGACCTCGGTCATGACCGTCGGCGCGGCGATCGGACGCGACGAGGTGGCCGAGCTGACCAAGGTCGCCGCCGACAGCCCGCGTTGCGCCATCGGCCTGCACGTCACGCTGACCGCGCCCTTCCGGCCGCTGACGATGCATTTCCGTCCCGCCGAGGGCGGCATGTTCCTGCCGTTTCCCAGGCTGCTGCGCGCAGGGCTGCTGCGCCGCCTCGATCCGGAGATGATCCGCGCCGAGGTGGCGGTTCAGCTCACCGCCTTCGGCGAGCTGTTCGGCCGGGCGCCGGATTTCGTTGACGGGCATCAGCATGCCCAGCTGTACCCGCAGGTGCGCGAGGGTTTTCTGGCCGCCGTCAAGGAGGCGGCGCCGTCGGCCTGGGTCCGCCAGGGCGGCCGCAACCTGCCGCTGATGCAGCGGCTCGCGGCGCCAAAGGCGCTGCTGCTCGACGTACTGAGCGCGCAATTCCGCCGCCACGCCGCGCGCGCCAGAATCCCCTTCAACCCCGCTTTCGCTGGCGCCTACGATTTCACGAAAGCCTCCGACTTCGGGGCGCTGATGGACGGCTTCCTGAACGACCTGCCGGAGGATGGACTGGTGATGTGCCATCCCGGCTTCGTCGACGACGTCCTGATCGAGCTCGATCCGCTGACCGTGCAGCGCGAGCACGAGCATGCCTATCTCGCCGGCGAGCACTTCCCGGACCTGCTCGCGCGCCGCCAGATGACGCTGGCCTGAACCTTTCGCGCCAGCGGCGAACAAAATGCCGGCTGGCCGCGTTTGCGTCGCAAGCCCGGCAGACGCTTTGTCGCATACGGAAATTTAATCCGCAGCCCAACTAGCCGCACCACAAAGTCCCCCTAGATCTTGGCCGCGCTTCGCCGGAACAAGGCCAAGCGGCAGGAGAACCACATGACACCGCAAGAACGCCAACTCATCGACGATCTGTTCGACCGGCTTGCCAAGTTGGAGAATGCGCCGCGTGATCCGGAGGCTGCCGCCGCCATCGCCCGAGGGCTGCAGCAGGCGCCCAATGCCGCCTATGCGCTGGTGCAGACGGTGCTGGTGCAGGACGAGGCCTTGAAGCGCGCCAATGCGCGGATCGAGGAGCTGCAGCACGCTCAGAGCGCGCCGCAGGCGCAGTCCGGCAGCTTCCTGGATTCGATGCGCGACAGCATCTTCGGCTCGACCGGCAACCGTGGCTCGGTGCCGAATGTGCCGCCGCCGTCCCCGAGCCGGCCGGTCTGGAACAGCGGCCAGGCGATGCCGCCAGGCTATCAGGGCCAGCCCGGCTATCCCGGCCAGCCCGGCCCTTATGATCAGGGCGGCTTCGGCCAGCCGCGCGGTGGCGTGTTCGGCGGCGGTGGCGGTTCGTTCCTGGGTACGGCCGCGGCTGCGGCGGCCGGCATGGTCGGCGGCTCGCTGCTGCTCGGCGGCATCCGCTCGATGATGGGCGGCGGCTCGCATCAGGCGTTCGGCGACACCACGATCATCGAGGAGCGTGGCGGCGGTGCCAGCCCGTGGGGCGGCGACGCGTCCAGCGGCTCGCTGGCGCGTGACGCCGGCCTCGACGATATCGGCCGCTCCGGCGACGGCGGCAGCCGCGCCGGCCTGTTCGACCAGGCCAATTACGACGACAGCGGCAACGACAGCGATCCCGCCGATTTCGACGGCGACGACGGCTATGGCGGCGACGACGACGGCGGCAGCGACTACGCCTGAGGCCCTCTCACACCACGGAAGGAAAAGGCCGCCCCAGGGGGCGGCCTTTTGCTTGATGGCCGGGATGACGGAGCGAGACCTAGAGCACGATGACCCGGGTGCCGACATTCACGCGCGTATAGAGGTCGATGACGTCCTCGTTGCGCATCCGGATGCAGCCCGACGACACGTTGGTCCCGATCGTCCAGGGCTCGTTCGAGCCGTGGATCCGATAGAGCGACGAACCCAGATACATCGCGCGGGCGCCGAGCGGGTTCTGCGGTCCGCCCTCCATGTGGCGCGGCAGATCGGGGCGGCGCGCCAGCATCTCCGCCGGCGGCGTCCAGTCCGGCCATTCGCGCTTGGCCGAGATCGTCTTCACGCCCGACCAGGTGAAGCCGGGCCGGCCGACGCCGATGCCGTAGCGCAGCGCCCTGCCCTCGCCCTGAACCAGATAGAGGAACTTGTTAGGTGTATCGATGACGATGGTCCCCGGCCGCTCCTTGCCGTCATAGTCAACGACCTGTTTCTCGTATTTCGGGTCGAGCGGGCGCTGCGTCTGATCATACGCCTCCTCGTCCGGGTATCCCTGCTGGGGCACGGCGCCCGGCGCGGCCTGCGGCGGCCCGTAATAGGACGGCTGCTGCTGATACATCGGCTGCCCCGGCGGCGGCGCGCCGCGGCCGCCTTGCTGATCGCCGAACAGGAATTCGATGAAGCCGCCGCCCATCCGCGAGCGTTCGACATAGGCCGTGCGCACCGGCGCGCTCTGCGGCGGCGGCCCGCTATAGATCACCGTCGGCTGCTGAAATCCCGCCTGAAATCCCTGGGCCGCAGCCCGGTCCAGACCGCAAGAGAAGACGCATGCGCCGGCCAGCAGCGCTGTAGGGACTAATCTGAACATCGACGTACTCTGTACTGTTTCGTCTGGAGATCGTTCGTCGCACGAGGCCAGCAGGCCGTCGCTTATCGTCAATAAAGAGCAAAACCCGCTCGCTTTGGTAAACGCGGGCCCTTTCGGGATTCACCATTGCTGCATGCGGACGCGGATTTGGTAGCTAGCGTTACTATTGAGTGAAGCCCTGGGATGATGGTTAACCGATCCTGTCAGCACACGAGATCGCGGCGCCTGCGCCAGTTCCTGGCGTGAACGCGATGTTAAATAGGCACAGCTTAGAACTGAGCGCAGCAAGAGGTCAGGGATACTATCATGGCTGTTCGCAAGCGTTTCCGTATCGAAGAAGCAATCGTCGGCCATATGCCGGAGCCCGACTTCGTGGGCGGCGAGATCGGCCCCAACCACAAGGAAATCATGGACGAGCTGCGCGCCATCCGCGCCCAGATGGCCAACGCCATTCGCAGCGGTGGACACAGCACGGCCGCCGCAGCCATCGAAGAGTCTGCCCAGCGCGAGGTCGCCGAGGCGCGCGCGCTGCTCGAGACCTATCGCGCGCAGATCGAGCAGTGCGAGAAGCTCAAGGTCGAGCTCGACCTGATCCACGACGCGATCAACCGCACCAAGGGCGAGATCGCCACTCTCCACGCCAAGAGCTTCAACGGCGAGGAAATGGCCAAGGTCAATGGCGAGCTCGGCGCCGTCGTCGGCGGCACCGAGCAGGCCACCCAGCAGATCCTCGAGGCCGCCGAGGCGATCGACCAGGCCGCCAGCGCACTCGGCAAGGTCGACTCCGCCGACCAGCAGAAGATCTTGAGCGAGGACATCCAGGAGCGCGTGGTCTCGATCTTCGAGGCCTGTAACTTCCAGGACCTGACCGGCCAGCGCATCAACAAGGTCATGACCACGATGAAGTTCATTGAGCACCACATCGTGGTGATGATGGACATCTGGGGCGGCGTCGACGCCATCAAGGCGCATGTGCCGCCGATCGTCGACACCCGCGAGGGCGACGCCAAGCTGCTCAACGGTCCGAAGATGGACGGCGACATCGGCCACGCCTCGCAGGACGACATCGACGCGATGTTCAACTGAGCGGCGATCCGCCTTCACACCCGACAAAAACGCCGGCGATCCGCCGGCGTTTTTCATGGATGTCCTCACGTCTCGACATACGCCCGGATCTCAGGCGCGCGGTCCGCAGCGGACATAGACCATGGTCTGGTAGCGGGTGGCAGCATCCTTGTCGACGAAGCGGGTGATCAGCACCCGTCCGTCGAACGAGATGACCTCGCGATCCTGCTCGCCGGCCGGCGGTCCCGCAGGACCGATGTAGTTCTTGCCGCTGGCCGAGCCCTTCAGCCGCAGTTCCTGCGGGGTCGCCTGGTCGGCCAGATGCATGATCACGCCGCCGGATTGTCCCTGGCCGATCGTATAGGGCTGCTTGCACTGCGCCAGCGCCATCTTCTCGGTACGGGCGCGGTCATTGGGATTGTTGTAGGCGGCAAGGCCCCACTTCCCCACGAGATCCTCAGCCCGAATCGTCGCCGGAACCTCCGGCTCGATGGGCGCCTCGGTCTGCTGCATGGGAGACGACGGCGACAGGCTGAAGCCCGTGCACGCTCCCAGAAGCATCGTGAGCGCTGACGCGACACCGAAATTGGCGATCGGTCGCGCGCACCGTGAACTCGTCATGGCATCCCCTTAAGGAACAAGAACGTGGCTGCCCCACCCGGCAACCAAGCGCAAAACGCGCGTCAGAGCAACGACGTCGGTTGACGACGCCGCTCCACTAACATGTCTCGCCCAGGACAACATCCCCTGAACAGCCTGAACAATGGCTTAACCATCCGGCCCTTGCTTGACAGGAACAGCGGCAAGCCATATTCCGGCGATGGCCTTTAGCACTCGGAGGGCACGATTGCTAAAGCCCCGAGTCACATGGTCCCACCTGGGCGCCAAATGTGGCCGGATTCAGAAATCCCGGACAATCACCGTTACCAAAGCACCCGCAAAGGGACCTGTCATGGCCAAATCGAAGTTTCGTCCCCTGCATGATCGCGTCGTGGTTAAGCGCATCGACGCCGAAGAGAAGACCAAGGGCGGCATCATCATTCCCGACTCCGCCAAGGAAAAGCCCTCGCAGGGCGAGGTTGTCGCCGTCGGCCCGGGCGGCCGTGACGAGAGCGGCAAGCTGATCCCGATCGACGTCAAGGTCGGTGACCGCGTGCTGTTCGGCAAGTGGTCCGGCACCGAGGTCAAGCTGGACGGCGAGGAGCTCCTCATCATGAAGGAGTCCGACATCATGGGCGTGGTCGCCTGATTCGAACCGTCTGATCCGAAACGCCTGGGGCGGCCACAGCGGCCCCAGGCGATAGCGCTTTTACAACCTCGCTCAGGCGGCAGACGGGCGTTCACGCCCCTGGCCTGCCGAGGCCCACATCCAGGAGAGTTTCAAATGGCAGCCAAGGACGTCAAATTTTCTGGCGACGCGCGCGACCGCATGCTGCGCGGCGTCGACATTCTCGCCAACGCCGTCAAGGTGACGCTCGGCCCGAAGGGCCGCAACGTCGTCATCGAGAAGAGCTTCGGCGCTCCGCGCATCACCAAGGACGGCGTCACCGTCGCCAAGGAGATCGAGCTCGAGGACAAGTTCGAGAACATGGGCGCGCAGATGCTGCGTGAGGTCGCCTCCAAGACCAACGACCTCGCCGGCGACGGCACCACCACCGCGACCGTGCTCGCCCAGGCCATCGTCCGTGAGGGCGCCAAGGCGGTTGCCGCCGGCATGAACCCGATGGACCTCAAGCGGGGCATCGACACCGCGGTGGCCGCCGTCATCAAGGACATCGAGAAGCGCGCCAAGCCGGTCGCGTCCTCCGCCGAGGTCGCCCAGGTCGGCACCATCTCCGCCAACGGCGACGCCGCGATCGGCAAGATGATCGCCCAGGCGATGCAGAAGGTCGGCAACGAGGGCGTCATCACGGTCGAGGAGAACAAGTCGCTCGAGACCGAGGTCGACATCGTCGAGGGCATGAAGTTCGACCGCGGCTACCTGTCGCCGTACTTCGTCACCAACGCCGAGAAGATGACCGCCGAGCTCGACGACGTCTACGTGCTCTTGCACGAGAAGAAGCTGTCGGGCCTGCAGGCCATGCTGCCGGTGCTCGAAGCCGTCGTGCAGTCGGGCCGTCCGCTCCTGATCATCGCCGAGGACGTCGAGGGCGAGGCGCTGGCCACCCTGGTCGTCAACCGCCTGCGTGGCGGCCTCAAGGTCGCCGCCGTCAAGGCGCCGGGCTTCGGTGACCGCCGAAAGGCCATGCTCGAGGACATCGCGATCCTGACCGGCGGTCAGCTGATCTCGGACGATCTCGGCATGAAGCTCGAGAACGTCACGATCAAGATGCTCGGCCGCGCCAAGAAGGTCGTGATCGACAAGGAGAACACCACGATCGTCAACGGCGCCGGCAAGAAGGCCGACATCGAGGCGCGCGTTGGCCAGATCAAGGCGCAGATCGAGGAGACCACCTCGGACTACGACCGTGAGAAGCTGCAGGAGCGCCTCGCCAAGCTCGCGGGCGGCGTCGCGGTGATCCGCGTCGGCGGCGCGACCGAGGTCGAGGTCAAGGAGAAGAAGGACCGCGTCGAGGACGCCCTCAACGCGACACGCGCCGCGGTGCAGGAAGGCATCGTCCCCGGCGGCGGCGTGGCCCTGCTGCGCGCCAAGAAGGCGGTCGGCCGCATCACCAACCCGAACTCGGACGTCCAGGCCGGCATCAACATCGTGCTGAAGGCGCTGGAGGCTCCGATGCGCCAGATCGCCGAGAACGCCGGCGTCGAAGGCTCGATCGTGGTCGGCAAGATCCTCGAGGAGAAGTCCGAAACCTTCGGCTTCGACGCCCAGACCGAGGACTATGTCGACATGGTTGCCAAGGGCATCATCGACCCGGCCAAGGTCGTCCGCACCGCGCTGCAGGACGCCTCGTCGGTCGCCGGCCTGCTGGTCACCACCGAGGCCATGGTCGCCGAGCTGCCGAAGGACGCGGCGCCTGCGATGCCGGCCGGCGGCGGCATGGGCGGCATGGGCGGCATGGGCTTCTGAGCCCAACCCAGTCTCAAGCCCCCATCACGAGACGTTCACGAAGGCCGCCTCCGGGCGGCCTTCTTTTTGGCCGAGTGTCCGAGTGGGGGTGCAGTGATTGCAAATCGGCGCTACAGCTAGCGCCGATTCCGCTCCCACAAGGATTTTCAGATGCGCGCGATTTTGCTTGCGCTGGCCGTGATTGCAGCGGCCGCGCCGGAACTCGGTTGGGCCCAGAGCAAGAGCGGGACCAAGGCCCCCGCCAACGAGACTCGCTACTTCACCGCCCTCGACGGCCTGATGGACGGCAATGCCGACGTGATCCTGAAGGAGACGCGCCAAGGCAAGACCGTCACCGCGGCCACGCTCGATGTCTGCTATCCCGTCGCGAAGAATTCCGATCGCAAGGATCGCTTCGTCGTCAACCTCACCGTCAATGGCCAGACCCTGACCGGCGCGACCCAGAGCAACGGCGCCAAGGAGCCTGTCACGGTGAAGCTGACGCGCAAGCCGACCGGTGACAATTTCGAGTTCCGCGGCCAGATCGTCATCGGCAAGACGGTGACCGAAGTGGCGTCGACCGACAACGCCGATGTCAGCGAGAAGGAGTTCCAGGAGAGCCAGTCGAACGACGACGGCATCACGGCGCAGCCGAAGGACTTCACGGATGTGTCGCCGGAGGCCGTTTCCGTTCGCCTGAAGCTGGATGCGGTGCCTGATTTCTTGAAGAGTCTGAAGGGCGAGCATGTGGAGGTCTCGCTGTCCAGCCTGATCGTGAGCTGCGACGCCTTGCGCGCGGGCGAGCAGACCATCAGCATGACGGTGGATCCCGAGCGCGCCGGGGCCCTGATCGCGAAGGCGCGCGCGACGACCGGCGTTGTCACGGCCGGCTGGACCGCAGGCACGGTCGAGATGGACCGCACCATCCGCTTCGCCGCGGCCGACTGGCGCGACGGCGACAAGATCAACCGCGACAAGCTGGCAAACGCGATCTCAGACGTGCTTGCGAAAACCTATGCCGCCAAGCCGACCAGCGCCGCCTGGAACCCGGTGACCGGCAAGCTGAAGCTGACCTTGAAGCGACCGAGCCAGCTGATGCCCTCGCTCGACCTCACTGATGTCATCGAGCTCACCGGCCTGGTCTCGCCCGACAAGCCCGGCGGAGCCGACGCGCTGATCCTGTGGATCAGCAGCCCGACGACGACCACCGTCGACGAAAGCTCCGCTGCCAAACTTATCCTGTCCGACGAATCGTCGGGCGATGAGGAAAGCGATGCGCGCGACGACAGCGGCACCATCGAGGAGCTCGCCAAGGCCTTCAAGGCCAAGCGCTGGGACGCGGACAACTCGGTGTGGAAGTAAGGCCTCCCCTTTCCTGAGCATGGTCCTTTGAAAGCTGGTTTATGTTTTCCGGACCATTCTTGACCGGGCCGTGTTTGAAACGAGCGTTTGGCGGGAACGACCGTCATTCCCAGGTTGAGCTGTCGCCTTCTCCACCGCTGTCATGCTCCGCGAAGGCGGAGCATCCAGTACTCCGCAGCAGAAGATATTGAAATGAGATGTCACGGCGTGCTGGATCGTCCGCCTTCGCGGACGATGACAGCGGAGGCCTGCATCTCGATATCATTGTGACGAGAAGCCTGGAGATGCCTGCCCCGGCTCAATTCGTGTTCAGCCGGAAGCGCAGCGTCTTCGGGCCGATGAAGGTGATGAGATCGCCCTGGCGCTTCCAGTTGGTCGCCGCGCTCAGCGCGGCGATCAGTTCGTCATCGGCCTGGGCACGCGCCGCAGGACAGTTGCGGTCCTCGATGGTGCCTGCAATGAACACGACGGTGTTGCCGGCCACCGAGAACTGACCCTTGCCGCCCTTGCACCAGAGCTCCAGCACGGTCTCTCCATTATCGCCGATGTCGAGATCCGGCACCCGCTTCGAGCCAGGCTGCGGCAGCGCGTCGAGCGTCATCTCCATGCCGAACGGAAACTCCTCCGCCGACGCGGCGGCCAACGGCACCCCCGACATCAACAGGCTTGCAACCACACCGGCCATGGTCCGCATCATGGTTGGCGTCATGGCTCGCTTCACAACTCGCATCGTTCCTCTCGACAGATCATCACGCACGGGGCCGCCTTGTAGGCGATCGGCTGAGTGGCCGCCAGCACGGCTCCCGCAGAAATGTGGTCCAAACATAGCAAACCCCGCGCCGCGGTTGCGGCGCGGGGTTTTTGTCGCAGGCGTGGTGCTACTTCAGCACCATCGCGGTGAACGGGTAGACATAGGCCTGCAGGGTCACGAACAGGCCGACCAGACAGGCCAGCACGATCGAGTGCAGGAAGACGTAGCGCAGGATCGAGCTCTCATGGCCGTACCAATTGGTGGCGGTCGAGGCGACGACGATCGATTGCGCGTCGATCATCTTGCCCATCACGCCGCCCGAGGAGTTGGCCGCCCCCATCAGGATCGGCGACAGGCCGAGCTGCTCGGAGGTGATCTTCTGCAGATTGCCGAACAGCACGTTGGAGGCGGTGTCCGATCCCGTCAGCGCCACGCCCAGCCAGCCGAGCAAAGTGCCGAAGAAGGGATAGAGCACGCCGGTCGCGGCGAAGGCGAGGCCCAGCGTCGCGTCGACGCCGGACAGGCGCGTGAGCGTGCCGATCGCGAGCATCGCCGAGATCGTGATCAGCGAGATCGCGCAGAGACGGATGGTGCGGCCATATTCGGCGATCAGCTTGCCCGGTCCGACGCCCATCAGGAAGCCGGAGATAATCGCCGCGATCAGCATGCCGGTGCCGGTGAAGGTCAGATAGGTGAACGAGAACACCGCGCCCTCGGGCGTCGGCTTCGCGGCCACCGGCGGCATCTTGTTGATCAGCTTGTCGAGCTCCGGCACCGGATAGCTCCAGGTGAAGATCGAGTTCGCCCAGCTCTTGAAGGCGCCGTTACCCCAGATCAGCATGATGATGCAGACGATGATCCAGGGCAGCAGCGCGCCCCACAGCTCGGCCTGCGTCAGCGGCGTACGGTCGAGCGGCTTGGCGGCCGCCATGGTGGCGGCCGATTCGTCGCGGCCGCGCAGCGCCGGCGACAGCCACAGCTGTTTCGGCTGCCAGACCCTCAGGAACAGGATCAGCGCGCCCATCGAGATCAGCGAGGCGCCGATGTCGACGATCCACGGATTGATGTAGTTCGAGATCAGGAACTGCGGGACGGCGAAGGACACGCCGGTGACCAGGATCGCGGGCCAGATGTCCTTCATGCCCTTCCAGCCGGCGAACGCCCAGATCACCCAGAACGGCACGATCAGCGAGAAGACCGGCAGCTGCCGGCCGACCATCGCGCCGAGGATGTAGGGATCGAGGCCGGTGACCGAGGCGAGGCCCTGGATCGGCGTGCCCAGCGCGCCATAGGCGACCGGCGCGGTGTTGGCGATCAACGACAGGCCGGAGGCGGCGAGCGGCGAGAAGCCGAGGCCGATCAGCACGGCACCGGTGATCGCCACCGGCGTGCCGAAGCCGGACGCGCCCTCGAAGAACGCGCCGAACGAGAACGCGACCAGCAGCAGCTGCAGCCGGCGATCTTCCGTCACACCGCCGATCGCGCGCTTGAGCAGCTCGAAGCGGCCGGTCGAGACCGTCACCTGGTAGAGGAAGATGACGTTCAGCACGATCCAGCCGATCGGGAAGAAGCCGGTGACGACGCCGAGCACGGTTGCGCGCAGCGACATGTTGGCCGGCATGGTGAAGACGAAGATCGTGATGATGTTGGTCAGCACCACCGCGATGATCGCGGCGATATGCGCCTTCACCTTGCCGCTGGCGATCAACACCAGCAGCGTCACCACCGGGACGGCGGCGGCCAGCGTCGACAGCGCCGGGCTCCCCAACGGGTCGTAGACTTGATTCCACATCGTGACTTCCCCCCAATTCTTGTTGTTGGACCCGGTCCGGCGGGGCGGATCAGGTCTGTCTGCAGGTGCCACGACCGTACGGGGACGGTCACGAAACCCGATCACAAACACGGCAGCGCCCCACTCTGCTCAAATTCTCGCGAAATCTGGCAGCGGCTGGGGTGCCTCTTGTATGCAGCATGCTACGGTTTGCCGCACGTGACCGACAAGCCGGTGGTCGCCGGGCACCTTACGACTTTCGTCTAGACAGGCGCCCCAGGGTACGGAATTCTCGTTCCACGCCAGCCTGTTAAGCCCGTTTCTGAGGAGCAGCCTCTCTGTGAACAATTTGCGCTCGACGCTCGCCATCGTGTGGCGGATCGCCATTCCCTATTTCCGCTCCGAGGACAAGGTCGCCGGCCGCGCTCTGCTCGCCGCCGTCATCGCCATCGAGCTCGCGCTGGTCGCGATCGACGTGCTGGTGAACCAGTGGCAGGCCCGGTTCTATAACGCGCTGCAGGAATACGACTGGAACAGCTTCATCTGGGAGATCGGCGTCTTCGTCGTGCTCGCGACGACCTTCATCGTGCTCGCGATCTACCAGCTCTATCTCAATCAATGGCTGCAGATCCGCTGGCGGCGGTGGCTGACGGAAACCTACCTCCGGCACTGGCTCAACAATGCCAATCATTACCGGATGCAGCTCAAGGGCGACGCGGCCGACAACCCCGACCAGCGCATCGCCGAGGACGTCAAGCAGTTCGTCGAGCAGACGCTCTACATCACGGTCAACCTGCTCAGCTCGGTCGTGACGCTGGCCTCGTTCGTGGTCATCCTGTGGGGCCTCTCGGAAGCGGCGCCGCTGACGCTGTTCGGCATGGAGTACAATATCCCCGGCTACCTGGTCTGGGCGGCCCTCGTCTACGCCATCGCGGGGACAGCGCTGACGCACTGGATCGGCTCACCGCTGATCAACCTCAATTTCGAGCAGCAGCGTTTCGAGGCCGATTTCCGCTTCAATCTGGTGCGCGTTCGCGAGAACTCCGAGCAGATCGCGATGCTGCGCGGCGAGGCGGCCGAGCATGGTCTGCTGTCGAGCCGGTACGGCCGCGTGGTGCAGAACTGGTATCAGATCATGACCCGGACCAAGCGACTGACCGCGGTGACGGCCGGCTACTCACAGGTCGCGACGATCTTTCCCTATGTCATCGTCGCGCCGGCCTATTTCGCCAAGAAAGTGCAGCTCGGCGGCATGATGCAGACGGCGTCGGCGTTTTCGAGCGTGCAGCGCGCGCTGTCGTTCTTCGTCAACACCTACCGCACGCTGGCCGACTGGCGCTCGACCGTCGCCCGTCTCGACGGCTTCGAGATGTCGATCGCAAGCGCGGCCAAGCTCTCCGGCGAGCCGCAGACCATCGACGTCGTCAGCCATGCCGGCGACAGCATCGAGCTCGCGCAGCTGCTCTTGAAGCTGCCGAACGGCCTGCCGCTGATCGCGGCCGACGATTTCTCCATCAGGAGCAACGAGCGGACTCTGCTGACCGGCCCCTCCGGCGCCGGCAAGTCCACCTTGTTCCGCGCGATCGCCGGCGTCTGGCCGTTCGGCAGCGGCGCGATCAGTGTGCCCGGCCATGCCAAGCTGATGATGCTGCCGCAGCGGCCGTACTTCCCGATCGGCGCCTTGAAGGACGCCGTCGTCTACCCGGCGGGGGCGGACGCATTCGGCGTCGAGCCCATCAAGCAAGCGCTGGTCGCGGTCGGCCTGCCGCAGCTGGCCGACCGGATGGATGAGGACGGGCACTGGAACCGGATGCTGTCGCTCGGCGAGCAGCAGCGTCTGGGGATCGCCCGCGCCCTGCTGCACGCGCCGCAATTCCTGTTCCTGGACGAAGCCACGGCGTCGCTGGACGAGCCGAGCGAGGCCCGGCTCTACGAGGTGATCGCCGAAAAGCTGCCGCAGACCACCGTGGTCTCGATCGGCCACCGCTCGACGCTGCACGCGTTCCACGACCGCAGGGTCGAGCTGTTTCGGGACGGCGACCGGTTCTCGCTGCGGACGGCCGCGCGGGCCGCCGACGCCCCCGCGGGCGGAGCGGAGTAGCGGCCCGCCCGGTGGGACATTGCGGGGACGTGAACACAGGCGCGTGTCAGGCCTCCGACGCATGACGGCCGGGCCGGCCGCGATAGGCCTGAACATGACCAGGTTTCCAGTGTGCTGCCCGCGCGCCCGGCATCTCCGACCTGGCGAGGGCGCCGTGCGACGGCGTCGGCACAAAAGCAAAGGGCGGCAGATTGCTCTGCCGCCCTTTCGAAAAGTCCGATCCGCCGTGGCGATGATTACTTCAGGTTGGTCATCGCGGTCAGGTCGAAGGAGAGCTTGGCGATGCCGGTGGCGCCGCACCAGTTGGAGCCTGCGCCGAACGGATTGTTGCCGGTGACGGGAGCCGTGCCCACCGCCGCGTTGAACGCACCCGTGAAGACGCTGCAATCGCCCTTCGACAGGTTGGAGTCGGAGTAGCGCAGATCCAGCGTGAAGACCTTGTAGGTGAAGCCCACGCCGATGTTCCAGGTGTTGTAGTCGGCGTAGTGGATGCCGTTCGGGAACGCCGGGGTGCCGTAGAAGCTGTCGGTCCGTCCGAACCACTGGCGACCGAATTCACCCGACACGTACATGCCGACGCCGCTCGAGCCGAACAGGGTCGACGGGGCGGTGTACTTGGCCGTGGCCGAGGTGTAGTTGCCCCAGGCGCCGGAGTTCAGGAAGCTCGGGGTGTAGAACTCGGTCACGCCGAACGCCCAGTTGTCGTTCACCGTGTATGTGCCCTTGCCGTAGACTTCGAAGAAGCTGACGTCCTTCTTCATGGTGTTGCCGTTCAGCAGCAGGTTGGCGGCGCACTCTGCACCCACGGGACGGCCGGTGAAATCGGTCGCGGCGCCGTAGAAGCAGGTCCCGCCCGGATACAGGTAGCCCCACACGCCGATGTCAAAGGCGAAGGCGCCGAAGGTCGGGCGGATACCACCGTACACGTCGATCTCGGCCGCGGCGCGGTTGGTGAACGAGATGCTCTCGCCGGCGACGCCGACGTAGAACTGCAGGTCCTTGTTGACGTTGAAGCGCGGCTCGAAATAGGCCGTCACGGACGGCTTGTGGTTCGACTGGGTGATGCCGCGGAACACGTAGTCGCTGACGATACCGCCGCCGAATGCGATGTCCCAGGGATCGAACGCCGGAGCCGGAGGCGCCTTCAGGGCCTTCACCGCCATGTCAGCGGCCGAGGCCGAACCCGAAAACATTGCCAGCGCCGTTGCCAACAAAGCCAACTTCTTCATGAGAATCCCCATCACCCTAGGTTCTAAGCATCGACCCCGGACCGGCCCCCCAGGGCACAACACGATCGACTGCGTCATCCGGACGCAATTTGTGACAAGGTCCGGCCGCAGGTGAAGCAAAAAAGCACGGCATCTGCCGCCTTTTTGGGCGTTTTGACAAATCTACGGCAGGTTGTCGGGGCGTGTTGCATTTGAACAACAAATTTCCGTGTAGCTGCGCATCCCCCCGTGCAGATAAAGCGGGCCGCACCCGGGATTTTCTACGTCGGACGACATCGAATCACGCCGCAAGGACCCGCGGATTCGCCCGGCCGTGGATTCACGGGGGTGGCTGCGGCCGCGAGTCGTCAACAAACAAACGAGGCCGCAGCGCTTGTCGCTGCGGCCTCGTCCGGCCCGTCTCGATGATCGGGCGATCAGCTCTCGGAGCTCGTCCCTTCCTCGCCCTCATGCGCTTCGGCAGGCGCGGGCGTCGCCCAGCTGGTCTTCTCGGCGGTCTCGGTCTCGTGCAGCTCGGGGGTCTCGACCAAGGCGGCCTTCTTCGGCGCGCGCTTCTTGGCGGCCTTCTTCGGCGCGGCCGGAGCCTTGGCAGCCGACTTGGCAGCCGACTTAGCAGGAGCCTTCGCGGCCTTCTTTGCCGGGGCCTTCTTCGCAGCGCCCTTCTTGGCGGTGGCCTTCTTGGCAGGCGCCTTCGCAGCCTTCTTGGCGGCCTTCTTCGCCTTCTTGGCGGGCGCCTTCGCCGCCTTCTTGGCGGCCTTCGCGGCCTTCTTCTCGGCCTTCTTGGCGGACTTCTTGGTGCCCTTGGCCGACTTGGCCTGGGCCATCAGCTTCTTTTCTTTCTTGTCCTTCTTCTTATCCTTCTTGTCTTTCTTGTCCTTCGCCATCCGAAATCCTCCAGTTGCGCCGAGTGAAACGCGTCATCGGCGGGACGGGCCGGCAGACCGCTCGCGCCCATCTCTCAATTCAGTCCCGGGCGCGGACCGCCCGTCGCCCAGTCGAGAAGCTCAACGGTGTGGACGACGGGGATGCCGGTGCCGCTGGCAATCTGCATCATGCAGCCGATATTGCCTGCCGCGATGACATCCGGCTTGACCGTCGCGATGTTGGCGACCTTGCGATCGCGCAGTCTCATCGCGATGTCAGGCTGGAGAATGTTGTAGGTCCCCGCCGAACCGCAACACAAATGACTCTCCGGTATATCTTTCACCACGAAGCCGGACTTGGAAAGCAATTCTTTCGGAATGCTCGTAATTTTCTGCCCGTGTTGCAGCGAGCATGCGGAGTGATAGGCGACGCTGAGGCCGCGCGACTCCGCCGTCGTCTTCAATTCGAGCCCTGCGAGATACTCGCTGATGTCCTTCGCCATCGCCGAGACGGCTGCCGCAGGTGCTGCAAATTGCGGGTCCTCGCGCAGCATGTGGCCGTAGTCCTTGATGACGGTGCCGCAGCCCGATGTCGTCACCAGGATCGCATCGAGCCCGCCGCGCGATGCCTCGGCGGTCCATACGCCGACATTGGCCCGCGCCCGCGCCATCGCATCGTCGTCCTGCCCCATGTGATGGGTGAGCGCACCGCAGCATTGCTCGTCCTTGACCAGCACCACCTCGATGCCGTGCCGCGTCAGCACGTTGATCGCAGCCTGGTTGATTCGCGGCGCCAGCGCGGCCTGCGCGCAGCCCTGCAGCAACGCGACACGGCCGCGCCGCGCGCCCTGCGCGGGAAACACGCTGCCGCCCGAGGGCCCCGGCGGCGGCAGCGCCGCGGCCGGCGCGAGCTCCAGCATCGCCCGCAGCCGCCGCCACAGGCTCGGCGTCGGCGCTGACGCCGACGACGCCGGCAGCAGCGCCTTGAACGGCCGGCCGAGCCGGGCCAGGGTCATCGCCAGCCGAAACAGCTGCGGCCGCGGCAGTACATAGGCCAGCACGGCGCGGAGCAGGCGGTCGGTCAGCGGCCGCTGATAGGTCTCCTCGATCCGCACCCGCGCCTGGTCGACGAGGTGCATGTAGTGCACGCCCGACGGACAGGTCGTCATGCAGGACAGGCACGACAGGCAGCGGTCGATGTGCTTGACGACATCCGATGTCGGCGCCTGGTCCTTCTCCAGCATCTGCTTGATCAGGTAGATGCGGCCGCGCGGGCTGTCGAGCTCGTCGCCGAGCAGCACATAGGTCGGACAGGTCGCGGTGCAGAAGCCGCAATGCACGCAGGCGCGCAGGATCTTGTCGGCGACCGCGATGTCGGGATCGGCGAGCTGCGCCAGGGTGAACTCGGTCTTCATGACGCAACGCTCCGACGCAGACGGCCCCGGTTGAGAATGGCCTTGGGATCGAACGACACGCGCACCCGCTCCTCCAGCGCGGCGACGCCGGGCGGCTGCGGCGGGAACACATCAACCGCGTGGCGCACCTCGTCGAAGGCGCGCAGCAGGGTGGCGTGCCCGCCCGCGGCCCCGGCGAGCTTGCGGACCACGCCGGCTGAGGCGTCGGCCGCCGGCGGCAGCGCCGCCCAGATCAGCCCGCCGCCCCAGTCATAGATCACCTCGCCGCCGGTCTGCCGCGCCAGCGCCTGCCCGAGTGCGCCGCCGGAGACCGGCGGGCAGACGATTCGCCACACCGTCCAGGCGCCGAGTTGGCCATGGGCCGCGAACGGCAGCACGTCCCGCACCGCGCTCCACAGCGCCGCCGAGGCGTCGTCGGCGATGATCTCGGCCGCACCGAACGGCGCCAGCAGCTTGGTCAGCGAGCCCGCGCGATGCGCCGCCGAGGCCGTGATGCCCTCGAGCCGGACCAGCGTCACCGCCTCGCGCGGCGAGCCGACCGCGCCCAGGCCCTCGACCTCCGGCCGCAGCGACGAGGCCGGCAGATGCGCCGCGCCCGACACGTCGAACGGCGAGCCCAGCGCCGCCGTCATCGCCAGATTGGCCCTGGGATCGTCTAGCCCGCGCAGCACCAGCGTGCGCTCGGCCTCCGGCCGCGGCATCACCTTCAGCGTCGCCTCCGTCATGACAGCGAGCGTGCCCCAGGAGCCCGCCAGCAGCTTGCAGAGGTCGTAACCGGTGACGTTCTTCACCACCTTGCCGCCGGTCTTGAAACTCTCGCCGAACCCGGACACGGCATGCGCCCCGAGCAGATGATCCCGCACCCCGCCGGCTCGGACGCGACGCGACCCCGCCAGCCCCGCCGCGATCATCCCGCCGAGCGTGCCCCGGCCGGTGGTCCCCAGCAGCGGCCCGGTGTCCATCGGATCGAACGCGAATTGCTGGCTCTTCGAATCGATCAGCGACAACAGGTCCGCAAGCGGCGCCCCGGACTGCGCCGTGATGATGAGCTCGTTCGGCTCATACGCCACGACCGCGCTCAGCGCCGACAAGTCCAGCACCGCGTTGGTCGCCGTCACCTGCCCGATCCCGCGCTTCGAGCCATGCCCGATCACATCCAGCGGCTGCTCATTGGCGATGGCCGACCGGACCACCTCCTCCACATCGGCCGCATTACGTACTTTGAGGGCGTCCACCACTGCTCGCCTTGCTTGTTGATGATGACGGCTGCCGCGACGCGCGGCCACCGGCGTTGGACTCGTTCTAGAGCATGAGGAGTGAAAAGGGCACCCCGGTGTGGCGAAAAGATCGTGCGCGGACAAGGGGATGGAAAGGAACGACGGACGCGTCCGGTGGAACGTTCGAGCTTTTGGACCGCGAACTCGCCAGCAGCGCCGTCGAGATGACACGAGCCATCAATCCACGCACAGTGCGCTCCCTCTCCCCGTCCTTCACGGGGAGAGGGTCGGGGTGAGGGGCGCCCCACGGGTGGTGCACCCTGTCGCGCACGGACGTGCGGGTCCGATGGAGCGTTCCCTCGGACGCCGACTCTCGAGGTACACGGCGGATTACGCCTTCGGCTAATCCGCCCTACGAGCTATCCTTAGCCTCGAAGGAACATCAGTGATCTCGATGCGCCCGGCCTCCAAGAAGGAAAGGGAGCTGTTCAATGCCGCCAGCTAAGACGAAGCGCGCCTACTCCAAGGCCGACATGAAAGCTGTCTCGGACAATCCGGAATGGACCGCGAGCGACTTCTCCAGGGCCAAGCCATTTTCCGAGGTCTTCCCCGAGATTGCGAAAACCATCGCCCAGCGGGGTCCGCAAAAGCAGCGACCAAGATCCCGGTGAGCATCCGCCTGAGCCCCGCGGTCGTGAAGTACTTCAAATCGAAGGGACCGGGCTGGCAGACGAAAATAGATGACGCCCTGGTCGAGATCGTCAGCAAGAAGCCCACGACCAAGCGCAAGGCAGCAAAGAAGTCACCCGGCCGGGCCGCCTGAATGGTCCGTAAGGCGGGCTGACGAAGCGTAACCCGCCGACCTTCGAGCCGCGCCGCGGATTACGCCTTCGGCTAATCGGCCCTCCGCGCTTACGCTTGATTTCTGCACAGAATTGCCACAACCTGCACGAGCTGTTCTGGAGCAGATTGGTGTCTGAGCCCCTCAATATCCGCAAGATTATTCAAGAGCTGATCGCTGGGCGCATGCGCGTCCCAAACTTTCAGCGGGGCTTCGTTTGGAATCCAGAGAGAGTCGCTTACCTTATGGATAGCATCTACAAGGGCTACCCTTTCGGCTCGATTCTACTTTGGCGCACCAGGCAGGAGCTAACCCGGGAGCGCGACCTTGGGCCGTTCCACCTTCCGCAGAACGACCCCGAATATCCAACAGACTATATTCTCGATGGTCAACAGCGGATCACATCAATATTTGGCGTTTTTCAAACAGAAGTCGCGGCAACTCCCAAACCGCTTTGGACAAAGATCTACTATGACATGAAGGCGAGCGAGAACGCGCAAGAATCATCCTTCACTGCGCTGGAAGACGAGGATGTGATCCAGGAAAAGCACTTTCCGATAGGGTGCTTGTTTGATCCAGTCCGGTATCGAAAGGAGACTAGCCAGTACGATGACACAACAATCGCACGGCTCGACAAAATTCAGGCGCGCTTTAAGGAGGCCCTTATCCCGGTCCAAACGATTACAACCGAAGACAAGACCGCTGTCGCAATTGTGTTCGAGCGCGTCAATCAGAGAGGCGTTGAACTGGACACCGTGCAGCTACTAAGCGCTTGGACGTGGAGTGGCGATTTCGATCTCAATCAGCGTTTTGAAGAATTGGCGGCTGACCTCACCCCATTCGGCTTCAAAGATGTGGGAAGCGATAAAAATCTTCTACTGAGGTGCTGCAGCGCAGTCATGCAGCGCGACCCTTCACCAGACTCTTTGATTTCATTGAATGGATCGAAGGTTCGCGACAACTTTGATAACGTCGTTACCGGAATTAAGGGCGCCATCGACTTTCTTCGCAAGAATCTGCATGTCGAAGGGCTTGACAATCTCCCATACGACAACCTTCTCGTCCCACTAAGCGTATTTTTCGCGGGTGATCCGCAAAAACAAAAGAAAATTAGTAATACTCAGCGCAGAGAAATTCTACGGTGGTTTTGGCACACATGCATTCATAGGAAGTACAATAGCCAGCCGATCAAGAGTTTGCGTGAGGACGTCATTGAGTTCGCTAAGCTGTCGGAGGGCTCAATTACAACACTCACTCACCCCACTGCGGGGCTTGGCAACACCTTTTTTTCTCAATAACACTTTTCGCCTTAACTCCGTAATTTCCCGCACGTTCATTCTACTTCTCGCACAAAACGGCCCGCGATCATTTCTAAGTGGAAATAAGATCGACCTGCGCAAGGCACTCAAGGACTATAATCGAAACGAGTTTCATCATATTCACCCCAGAAGTTTCTTAAAGGGCGCCAAAAAATCGAACATTGATGACTCTTGCTTGGCCAACATTTGCTTTCTTTCGAGGACCGACAACAATATCATTTCTGGAAGCGCTCCCAGCGCATATCGCAAAAAGCTAAGCGAAGATATTCAAGAACTCGAAGAGGCTAACTTCCTTCCGCCGTCTACATGGGAGGACAACTTTGAGAAATTCGCCGAGGATCGATCAGTACTTCTGACGGCGTATGCCGCACAATTACTTAACGGCGGAGCCGTTTCTAAGAGAAAAACTTCGTAGTTATTTTTAAGACATTGCGCGCCGCCTCAACATCATCGCGCACGAAATCTGATCGAAACACGTTTAGGGATTCCGCGGATGCCCAAAGCCACAATCTCCGACGAGTACGAAAGCGTATTGAGCACCTTTGATGCCATTGCGCGCAAAGACTACGGCCAGTCGTTCAGGAAAATCCTTGAAGACGCCGATAATCGTCGTCGGCTCCGCCGGTTCCGGCATATTCTGGGCGTATCGATGAAGATGGATTTCAGTCTTGTAGTTCCTCACAAGGCAGGTGAAGTCCCCCATCGTTGGATAATTGATCCTCCCCTTCTCGCTAAGAAGTCTTCGAAAGACTGGCAAATACGAGTGCTGACCGTTTACCCCGACAGGCGTCCCGGAGAGTCGGGCAAAGACGTCGCTTTAAGGCTCAAGCGTGAAACGTTTCTGGCAAGAGCGTTTGTAAAGTCGGTACATCAGTATATTTGCGACGATGCAGAAACCCGCAAGAAAGTGAAGGATATCCTTACGGAGATTGGATTGAAGGAAGCAGCCGATATCGCAACCCCAAAGGGGATGATAAAAGTCGGAGCTGGCAGCCTTCTGGCCTATTTGGGGCCGCCTCTCGGTGCTATTCCTGCCACAGGCGTAGCTGTGGCGGTAGTTGTTCTGCTAGTTCTTGGCCTTGATGCCGTCTGCGCAGCTTCGAAGGACTCGAAGTAAAAGGCCTGTGACTAAGCCGGTCTCGTGCCGCCCGTTGCGGCAAATCAACTTTGCGCTTCTCTCGCAACGAGAATGCGGAAAGCGACAGACAGAGCAAGAATCTGCGTGCTTTAGAACTCGTTTTTTTCTAACAGTTTCAAAGCAAGACTTCACCCCGTCGGATACAACCACGATTCACATTCCATTTTCCCGAAATCCATGCCATACTCCACCCGACTCACCCCTCCGAGAGGGGCGTACGCGCGGTCGTCACGATACGTGGGGTGGGGATGTGGTGGCCGTGTCGGGTCGCAGCGTGGCTTTGTGTCGCGCCGACGAACGAGTCCGATGCGGACGTGAAATCGTGTAGGCCTGGCCTCCCGGTGCTGAGGCTAAGCCGGCGATGACGCCTTGGCGCGTCGCGTCGGCGACGGGGACAAGAACGCCGATCCCCGGGGCGAGCACGTATAAGCGTTAAGACCGCCACGCGGGGAATGCCGGATGTTCGGCTGAACCTGTGGTGACTGCCGCCTGCTTTTTTTGTTGCAGGCGGGCCATGGGTGAGGCCTTCACCCGGCATTCCCCGTGCCCTCTCGTTTGGTTTGGGGGGCGGACGGACGCATCACCTGGGCGGAGGACGCCGCGGGATTGCGGGCGTGTGTCTGAAGGGTGGAATATGGATGAAGGCAGGCTCTCTCCACCGTCATTCCGGGGCATCGCGCAGCGATGAGCCCGGAATCCATATCCACGAGCGGATGTTGGTGGAGCGAGGTGGAGCTGCCGGCGTGCCTCACATAGCGGCCTGTGGTTATGGATTCCGGGCTCGCCCTGCGGGCGCCCCGGAATGACGTGGGGAGAGAGCGTGGGCGCGATCGGGCAGGTGACGTGGGGAGAGACAAGCGACGGAGCCGTAGGGTGGGCAAAGGCGAGGCACGGAGTTTTCCTCGCGCACGATCGCAGTGGCGCCGTGCCCACCGTCTTGACGCACGGGGCGCTGATGGACGGTGGGCACGCGCCGCCTTTCGGCGGCGCTTTGCCCACCCTACGATTTCGTCGTCGCGTGATCGGGCGGATATGGAGTCGGACTCTCTCCGCTGTCATTGCGAGCGAAGCGACTTGTCCGCCGAAGCTCGAAGGCGGAAGCAATCCAGAGTCCCGCCTACGCCCCTGGATTGCTTCGCTGCGCTCGCAATGACGGCGCGGAAAGGCCTGCGCGCCTCAGAACCGCGGCAGATCCGGAAACGCCAGCTTGCCGGCGTGCACGTGCATCCGTCCGAGCTCGGCGCAGCGGTGCAGGGTCGGAAACACCTTGCCCGGATTCAGCAGGCCCAAATGATCGAACGCGCATTTCACGCGCTGCTGCTGGTTGAGGTCGATCTCGGTGAACATGTCGGGCATCAGGTCGCGCTTCTCGATGCCGACACCGTGCTCGCCGGTGAGGACGCCGCCGAGCTCGACGCAGCAGCGCAGGATGTCGGCGCCGAAGGCTTCGGCGCGCTCCATCTCGCCGGGCTTGTTGGCGTCGTAGAGGATCAGCGGATGCAGATTGCCGTCGCCGGCATGGAAGACGTTGGCGCAGCCGAGCTGATATTTTTCCGACAGCTCGCGGATGCGCGCGAGCGCCTTCGGCAGCGCGCCGCGCGGGATGGTGCCGTCCATGCAGAGATAGTCCGGCGAGATGCGCCCGACCGCGGGGAACGCCGCCTTGCGGCCGGCCCAGAACAGGTTGCGCTCGGCCTCGGAGGTGGAGATCCGGCAGGTGGTCGAGCCGCAGCCGTTGGCGATGGCCTCGACGCGACTGATCAGCTCGTCGACCTCGACGCCGGGGCCGTCGAGCTCGATGATCAAGAGCGCCTCGACGTCGAGCGGATAGCCGGCATGGACGAAGGCCTCGGCGGCGTGGATCGCCGGCTTGTCCATCATCTCCATGCCGCCGGGGATGATGCCGGCGCCGATGATGCGCGCGACGCATTCGCCGGCGGCCTCGACTTGCGTGAAGCCGACCATCAGCGCGCGCGCCGTCTCCGGTTTTTGCAGGATGCGCACGGTGACCTCGGTGACCACGCCGAGCAGCCCCTCCGAGCCGGTGATCAGGCCCATCAGATCATAGCCGGCATTCTCCGTGCACTTGCCTCCGATGCGCAACACCTCGCCATTCATCAGCACGAGCTCGCAGCCGAGCACGTTGTTGGTGGTCATGCCGTATTTCAGGCAGTGCACGCCGCCGGAATTCTCCGCGACATTGCCGCCGATCGAGCAGGCGATCTGCGACGACGGGTCGGGCGCGTAGTAGAAGCCGGCATGCGCCACCGCCTGGCTGATGGCGAGGTTGGTGACTCCAGGCTCGGTGACGACGACGCGGTTATCGAAGTCGATCTCGCGGATGCGCTTGAACTTGCCCAGCCCAAGCAGCACGCCATCAGCCAGCGGCAAGGCACCGCCGGACAGCGAGGTTCCGGAGCCGCGCGGAACCACCTTGATGCCTTGGCCGTGGCAATATCTCAGAACCTGCGAAACCTGTGCCGTGGTCTCCGGCAGCACCACGACCATCGGCGGCTGGCGATAGGCCATCAATCCGTCGGACTCATAGGGCAGCATCTCGGCGGCACTGTCGATGACGCCCTCGCCCGGCACGATCGCGCGCAGTGCAGCGACGATGTCGCCGCGGCGCGCCAGCACCGCCTGATCAGCTTCCGGCATCATGATGGCCATCGTGGTCCTCCGGATCGATTTCTGTTGGATATCAAGCACAACGGAAACGGTTTGAACAGGCAGCGGATCAGCTGCGTTGTTTGCGACAGAGCAAGCTTCGCCGATGTGCTGATTCCGGTCGCCGCTTCGGCGCTTGTGCGTCGCCTGAGGCCATGCAACAACCTGCCCACCCATTCGTCTCGTAACCCACAGAGCCTGATCCATGAAGAAACTGACTTTGAGCGCGTTCGTCATTTTCGCCACGTCGTCGCTGGCCACTGCCGCGCTGGCGCAGGACGCGGCCGCCGGCAAGACGTCCTTCAACAAGTGCCTGCCCTGCCATGCGATCGGCGAGGGTGCGAAGAACAAGGTGGGCCCGGAGCTGAACGGCCTCGACGGCCGCAAGTCGGGCACCGTGCCGGACTACAATTATTCCGAAGCCAACAAGAACTCGGGCATCACCTGGAACGAGGCCGTGTTCAAGGAATACATCAAGGATCCGAAGGCCAAGATCCCAGGCACCAAGATGACCTTCGCCGGCATCAAGAACGAGACCGAGGTCAACAACCTCTGGGCCTATGTCTCGTCGTTCGACAAGGACGGCAAGCAGAAGCAGTAAGCGGCCGCGCCACGTCCGCTCCGCCTTCGAAGCCCCGGCCGCGCGCCGGGGCTTTTTCGTTTTCAAGGCGCGGCAGCCTCGGTCGCGGTGAGCGCGCCGGCCATCCGGTCGACCTCGTCGGCGACGAGCTCCGGCACCGCATTCTGGACCATGTGGCCGAGGTCGGGCACGACGATCAGGCGGGTCTGCGGCAACACCTCCGCCAGCCGCCGCGCATGGATGTCGGTGTAGACTGTCTTGTCGGCATCGCCGGCCAGGATCGTGACCGGCGCCTTGATCTCGCCATAGCGCGGCGCCTGCTCGATCACCGCCTGCTTGAGGGTGACGAGGTCGCGCGCATTGGCCAGGAACTCGCGCGGGCGCAGCAGCAGCGGCGTCGCGCTCTGGTCGACGAAATCATCCGGCAACGGCTGCGGCGCAAACACGCCGCGGGCGCCCGGCCCCATCAGCGCAAGCCCGAGCGGCAGAGTGATGGTGTGGGCCAGCAGCGGGCCGATGACCGGCGTCGTGACGGCCGCGTTGTATTGCCCGACCCCGCCGCGCCAGGGATAGGCCACCGGCGCCAGCATCACGAGACCGGCGACCCGCTCCGGGAAATCCAGCGCCATGCGCAGGCCGAGAGCGCCGCTCCAGGAGTGCACCACCAGGATCACCGGCCCGACATCGAGCCGGCCGAGCGCCTCGTTCAGCATCCGCGCCTGCGCGGCCGGCGTGGAGTCCTCCTCGCGCATGCGCGGACTCCAGCCATGGCCGGGACGGTCGACCAGCAGCACCCGATGCCGCTGCGCGAGCATGTCGCCGAGCGGCTTGCGCATCGCCTCGAGGTTCGAGCTGGCGCCGTGAAGCAGCAACAAAGGCGGCGTCCGGACGTCGCGCGGCCCGATATCCACAAGATTGATGCGGGCGCCGTTGACATCGATGACCTGCCCCTGCGCCGGGTACCGGCGCTCGACGAGGGCGACGCCGGCACGGGTGATGAGCGCGAGCACTGCCAGAATGCCCACTAAGAACATTGAAATCATTGAGAGTTTTCTGCCTGTCACCAAGACAGTTACGGACGCGACCGGCGCGGGTTGCAGATCCACTGGCCGCATCCGGTCGTTTAGCCCGGGAAACCTGTCATCACCGCGTCGTCGGCCATTTTATAACCATGGTCGGGACTTTTCCTCGCAATCGGCTGATGACCGTGAATTACTTCCGGTCGGGTCATTGTGGCGTCGAACTACGATGACCGGCCCTGCGTTTTGTTTGGTGTTTTGGGAGGGGGTTACCGATGAGCTTTCGTTCAAGCGAGTCAGCGATCGACGAGATCGTCGCGAGCTGCAACGGCGATATCCGCGGCGCGCTGAAGGCGCTGCTGCTGGTCAACGAGCATCTCGAGGCCGAGATCGCGCAGCTGTATGCCGCAGCCGCGCAGTACGGCATGCCGGAGCGCCGCAGCACCGCGTTTCACTGATCGGGCTGACCGGGGCGGATCACGCCGCCGACCAGTCCTCTGGCGTTCAGTTATCCTGCGTTCAGTCTTCCTGCGTCACGTCCTTGTTCGGGCACGCGTTGATCGTCGAGCGCGCCAGCTTGGCGTCGTCTTTCGACTTGAACGGCCCTGACGCGAACCAGATGTCCCCAATGATGACGGGGTTGCTGGTCACGATCTCGCAGCGATTTGCGGCGCGGTTTCCGACCACCCAGAACAAATCCGGATCCTCGGCCCAGACCACGGTCGAAGCGGTTGAAGCCATCATCATCACCAGCGCTGCCGTCAGCACCGCACGCCGCATCGCGTCTCTCCTGCCGACCTTCCTCGATTCAAGGCAGCTAGGCTCGCGCGGCCGGACCGGCAAGGACGGCCGTCCAGACATGGTTAATCGGCCGTTACGGCTAGATGTCGCGGCCCTCGACCTTCTCGGTCAGGGTTTTGACCAGCTCCGGCACCTTCTCGAGGTGCGGATTGACGTCGAGCGCCTTGCGGAAGGCATCAAGCGCCCGTTTTTCCTCGCCGAGGTCCTGCATGATCATGCCGAGGCCGGCGAGCGCGCCGAAGTGCCGCGGCTCCCTGACCAGCACCTGCTGGATGTCCGAGAGCGAACGGCCATAGTCGTTCTGGAGGTAATATATGGTGGCCCGGCGGTTCCAGGCCTCGACATAGTCGGGCCGCAGCTTGATCACCGAATCCAGCAGCTTGAGCGCGACCTCGTTCTGCTTCGCGTCCATCGCGGCCTTGGACCGCGCCATCAGCAGCGCGACGGTGTCGCTGGGGGTCTGCAGCCAGATCGCCCAGATCCGAGCCTCGACGTGCTTGGCGCTGATCTCGTCGGGGGCCGCCTTCAAGGCGCCGAACAGGAAATCGAGGCCCTTGGTCTTGTCGGCACCGACCTTGGGCAGCTTCGGGGGCGCCTCGGGAGGCTTGGGCTTGACGGCCGATCGAGGTTCACCCTGCGCGAAGGCAAGGTGCGGAGCCGAAAGAACCGGAACCGAGGACACAAGGGTGGCGAGCAGGAGCGCCCGCAAGGATCGCTTGACCATCCCTCAAGTCTAAACGCAGTCGGCGCGTCCTGCAAAGCAGGACACGCCTCAAAGACCTGTGAGAAAGCCCCTCATGGCGAGGGGGAAACTACGGGATCAGCCCTGGCGCGCCTTGAAGCGGCGCTGGACCTTGTTGATCACATAGACGCGGCCCTTGCGGCGGACCAGACGGTTGGCACGGTGGCGGCCACGCAGCGACTTCAGCGAGTTACGGACCTTCATGGGACATCCTGATGCGTTTGAAAGGCCGTGTTGGACAGGCCGGAAGTGGCAAATAGGAATGGATTTCCGCTGGCGACTAGGTCGCCCGGAGTGGCCGGTTTCTAGCCACCGGCCCGGCGGATGTCAACGATTGTGGCGCCGGCTTCAACAGAGGCCGGCCGGTGGAGGAGATCGGAACTCGGCAGGCGGCCCAATTGCCGATTGCCAAATTCGTTATATGGTATAATCAATTTTACAAAGCCAAGAACCAACCGCCGGGAACGCCCATGCCCAAGCTCGCTCTGCCCAAGATCGACGACGTCGTCGCCATCGACATCCACACCCATGCCGAGGAGCCCTGCGGCATGCATGCGGATGACGGCTACGACGATTTCCAGGCCCAGATGGCCGAGTACTTCAAGTCGCCGCACAAGCATCCGCCGACCGTGCCGGAAACCGCGGCCTATTACCGCTCCAAGAACATCGCGGCCGTGATCTTCCCGGTCGATGCCGAGCGCGAGACCGGCTTCCGCCGCTACAACAATTACGAGATGCTCGAGGTCGCCTCCGACCATCTCGATGTGCTGATCCCGTTCGTCTCCATCGACCCGCACAAGGGCAAGCTCGGCGTGCGCGAGGCGCGCAAGCTGATCGAGGAGTATGGCGTCCGCGGCTTCAAGTTTCATCCGACGATGCAGGGCTTCTACGCCAACGACCGTCTCGCCTATCCGCTCTACGAGGCGATCAATGAGGGCGGCGCGATCGCGCTGTTCCACACCGGACAGACCGGCGTCGGCTCGGGCATGCCGGGCGGCATGGGGATGCGGCTGAAATATTCGAACCCTATGTACATGGACGACGTCGCGGCCGATTTCCCCGACCTCAAGATCATCCTCGCCCACCCCTCCTTCCCCTGGCAGGAGGAGGCGCTGTCGGTCGCGACCCACAAGCCGAACGTCTACATCGACCTGTCGGGCTGGTCGCCGAAGTACTTCCCGCCAATCCTGGTGCGCTACATCAACTCGATCCTGCAGGACAAGATGCTGTTCGGCTCCGACTGGCCCGTCATCACGCCGGACCGCTGGCTGGCCGATTTCGCCAAGCTGGAGATCCGCGAGGAGATCCGGCCGAAGGTGCTGAAGGCCAACGCCCGCAAGCTGCTCGGGATCTGAGATCGTCAGCCAGCATGAGCCTCGAATCCGTCCGCGCGTTCTTCGCCGAAAAGGCCCCCAACATCGAGGTGCTCGTCTCCGCCCATAGTTCGGCCACCGTCGCGCTCGCGGCTGAGGCCTATGGCGTCGAGCCCGCACGCATCGCCAAGACACTCTCGCTGCGTGTCGGCGACCGCGTCATCCTGATCGTCGCGGCGGGCCATGCGCGGATGGACAACAAGAAGGTCAAGGCACTGTTCGGCGGCAAGCCGAAGATGCTCGGCCTCGACGAGGTCGCCGACATCACCGGCCACGAGGTCGGCGGGGTCTGCCCGTTCGGGCTGAAGTCGCCGCTGCCGGTGTATTGCGATCTCTCGCTGAAGGCATTCGACATCGTGGTGCCAGCGGCAGGCTCCACCCACAGCGCGGTGAAGATCACGCCGGAGCGGATGGCCGAGCTGACATCGGCCGAATGGGTCGACGTCTGCGAGGTGCAGGCCTGAGCGGCGCACGCGATCACCGCTTCTTTGCTTTTGCGAGCTCTTTGACCAGGAACTCCGAGAGCACCTCGACCCGCGCCGGCCGCGGGCCGCCGGGCGGCATCACCAGATGCATCGCGCCCTCCGGCTGGCTCCAGCCCTCCAGCACAACCTCGACCTCGCCCGACGCGATGGCATCACCGACGATGAAGTCCGGCAGATCGGCGATCCCGAGCCCCGCCAGCACCGCCGGCAACAGCGCCTCGCCATTGTTGACGCGCAGCTGTCCGGCGGGGCGCACGCTCGCCGGCTCGCCCGCGGCATTGGTGTAGTGCCAGACGCCGGCCGTCGAGAGATAGGCGTAGCCGAAGCATTTGTGCTCGGCGAGATGCATCGGATGCGTCGGCCGCCCGTGGCGCTTCAGGTAGGATGGCGCAGCCACCGTGTAGCGCGGCATCGGACAGAGCCGGCGCGCGACGAGCGAGGAATCCGGCAGGCGCGCGATACGCAAAGCGAGGTCGAAACCCTCGCCGATCAGGTCGACGGTGGCATCACTCATATGCAGGTCGATCGAGACCTCGGGGTACTGCTCCAGGAAGGCCGGCAGCAGCGGAGCGATCTTCTTGACGCCGAAGGTCATCGGCACCGCGAAGCGCACCAGGCCCCGCGGCGTCAATGACTGCGCCAGCGCCTCGGTCTCCGCGGCCTCGCCATCGGCGAGCAGCTGTGCCGCACGCTCGGAGAGGCGCTGGCCGGCATCGGTCAGCGCCAGCCGCCGCGACGTCCGGTTGAACAGCCGCGTGCCCAGGCGCTCCTCGAGCCGGCTGACCGCCTTCGAGACCGAGGCTTTGGAGAGGCTCAGCTCCTGCGCAGCTCCGGCAAACGAGCGCAGCTCGACGACCTTGGCGAAGATCGCCATCGCCTCGAAATCCGGAAGTCGCGCCATCGACTCAAATCTCGTTTTTGGAAACAATAGGTTTCAACAGTTTCTATTTATATACTCCGACCGCTCCCTTATTCCAATGCCCAACGCGACGCGGCCAGTCCGCCGTTGCAACCTGAGGAGCAGACCCATGATCGAACTCAAGCCCTTTGCGGCGCTGGGCGGCGCCGACCACGGCTGGCTGAAGGCCAGGCACCACTTCTCTTTCGCGAGCTATTACGACCCCAGCAACATGGGCCATGGCGCGCTGCGCGTCTGGAACGACGACGAGATCGCGCCGAACACCGGCTTCCCGGCGCATCCCCATCGCAACATGGAAATCATCACCTATGTCCGTGAAGGCGCGATCACGCACCAGGACAGCCTCGGCAACAAGGGCCGCACCGAAGCCGGCGACGTTCAGGTGATGAGCGCAGGCAGCGGCATCCGCCACTCCGAATACAATCTCGAGCCGACCACGACGCGAATTTTCCAGATCTGGATCGAGCCGACCACCGATGGCGGCCAGCCCACCTGGGGCGCCAAGCCGTTCCCGAAGTCCGACCGCTCCGGCAAGCTGGTCACGCTCGCCTCGGGATTCGCTGATGACGCCGATGCGCTGCCGATCCGCGCCAAGGCGCGCGTGCTCGGCACCACGCTGAGGGCCGGCGAAACCGCCGAATACAGTGCCGACAAAGCGCGGCATATCTATCTCGTGCCCGCCGCCGGCAGCGTCGAAGTCAACGGCGTCCGAGTCAACGCCCGGGACGGCGCCGCCATCCGCGACGAGGCCACGCTCAAGATCACCGCGCTCGAGGATTCCGAGCTGGTGCTGGTGGACGCCGCTTAACCGCTTCTTTTCAGCTTCATACCCACGGAGACTGCCATGACCAAGGTTCTCGTCCTCTACTACTCCGCCTATGGCCACATCGAAGCGATGGCCAATGCCGTCGCCGAAGGCGCCCGCGAGGCCGGCGCCACCGTCGACATCAAGCGCGTGCCGGAGCTCGTGCCGGACGACGTCGCCAAGGCCTCGTACTACAAGCTGGACCAGGCCGCGCCGATCGCCAAGATCGAGGAGCTCGCCGACTACGACGCGATCATCGTTGGCACCGGCACACGCTTCGGCCGCATGGCCTCGCAGATGGCCAATTTCCTCGACCAGGCCGGCGGCCTCTGGGCCAAGGGTGCGCTGAACGGCAAGGTCGGCGGTGCCTTCACTTCGACCGCGACCCAGCATGGCGGCCAGGAGACCACGCTGTTCACGATCATCACCAACCTGCTGCACTTCGGCATGACCATCGTCGGCCTCAACTACGGCTTTGCCGGCCAGATGAAGCTCGACGAGGTCACCGGCGGCTCGCCTTACGGCGCGACCACGATCACCGGCGGCGATGGCAGCCGGCAGCCGAGCGAGAACGAACTGGCGGGGGCGCGCTATCAGGGGCGCGTGATCGCCGAAACCGCAAAGAAGCTGCATGGCTGATGCGACCGGGGCGGCACTTCTGGCTTCGAAGTGCCGCCCCATCTCATCGAAAGAAAGTCGTGGAGTCCGCAATGCCCGCCATGCTTGAACTGGTGACGCTGGCCCGGCTGGCCCGCCATCCCCTGCAGATGATGGCGCGCCATTGGTACTGCAAGGGCCTCTATCGCGCGAGCCGAGGCCAGCGCCGCTGCCCGGAATGCGCGGCCGCCAAAGCCGCTACAGCGGCTTGATCTGCACCTTCTTGAACTTCACGATGCCGGAGCCGTATTGCAGGGCGATGGGACCTGCCGCGTGCTTGCTGTCATCGACATCGGCGGTCTTCTCGCCGTTGAAGATCACGGTCAGCCGTGTGCCCTTGGCGGTGATCTCATATGTATTCCACTTGCCGCCGGCCTTCGGCATCGGATCGACCTTCGAGACGTCCACGATCGCGCCGGTGCCGTATTTCGGGTCGGGCCGCTTGTCGAAGATGTTGACCTCGTAGCAGATGTTGGAGTCGATCTTGTCCGCCTGGTCGCAACGGATGAAGATGCCGCTGTTGGCGGCATCGTCGACCCAGAACTCGGCCTTGATCTGGAAATCCTTGTAGCTGGTCTTGGTCACCAGATAGGACGGATCCTTGCCATCGAGCTTGTCGGCCATCAGCGCGCCGTCCTTGGCCTCCCAATTGGCCTTCCCGACCTCGGTGAACTCCACCTTCTTGTCGCCGTCGACCAGAGTGACCCAGCCGTCATCGGCCGATGCCGCCCGGATCATCGTCAACGCAGCGCCCGTCATCACCACACCAGCCGCGAGCACGCCCCAGCATTTACGCATCGAAACTCCTCCCTGCATTCTTGTGTTGCTCCGCCACGATAGCAAAGCGCCGGACAATGCAAACGAGTTTCGATGCTGCACCTGCTCTCTCAACTACACCGCCGTGGCACGCGCAAAATCGACATAGATCTCGCGCAGCCGCGTCGCCACCGGCCCCACCTTGCCGTCGCCGACCGGCTTGCCGTCGATCGTGACCACCGGCTGCACGAACGAGCTGGCGCTGGTGATGAAGGCTTCCTTGGCGGCGAGCGCCTCTTCGACCGTGAACAGCCGCTCCTCGACCTTGAGCTGGCGCTCCTCGGCGAGCTTGACAACCGCCTTGCGGGTGCAGCCCGGCAGGATGGCGTTCGAGTTCGGCCGGGTGACGATGACATCGTCCTGGGTCAGGATGAAGGTCGACGACGAGCCGCCCTCGGTGACATGGCCGTCCTCCACCATCCAGGCCTCGCTGGCGCCGGCGGCTGCCGCCGCCTGCTTCGCCAGCACCTGTGCGAGCAGCGCGACGCTCTTGATGTCGCGGCGTGCCCAGCGGATGTCGGGGACGGTAATGACGCCGATGCCGGTCTTGGCCGAGGGCGCATCGACGATGTTCTTCGCCGTGACGAACATCACCAGGGTCGGCTTGACGTCACCCTTGGGGAACGGGAAGTCGCGGCCCTTGTCGGCGCCGCGGGTGACCTGGAGGTAGACCATGCCCTGGTCGAGTTGGTTGCGCGCGACCAGCTCTTTTTGCAGTTCCTCGATGCGCGACAGACTCTCCGGCAGCGCGAGGCCGATCTCGCCGACGGAGCGTTCCAGGCGGGCGAGATGGGACTCGCTGTCGACCAGCTTGCCGTCGAGCACGGCGGCGACTTCATAGATGCCGTCGGCGAACAGGAAGCCGCGATCGAGCACCGAGACCTTGGCCTCGGAGAGCGGCACAAAGGTGCCGTTGACGTAAGCGATCGGGTCCAAGGTAACTTCTCCTTATGTACGAAGTGTACGACGAGTACACCGCTCTCTCTTCACCTCTCCCCGCTCTTGTCCGCCGTAGCTCGAAGAGCGAAGGCGGATGCGGGGAGAGGTCGGATCGCATCGTCAGATGCGATCCGGGTGAGGGGGTACAGGTCTCACGGCATGCACCTCCCGTGCGGCTGCCCCTCACCCCAACCCTCTCCCCGTGAAGAACGGGGAGAGGGAGCTGACCGCCGTCGGCGCGACAGCTCGCGTAGAACCCCAAAAATCAGTGCGACAGGATCTTCGACAAGAACTGCTGCGCGCGCTCGCTGCGGGGTTGGCCGAAGAAGTCTTCCTTCTTGGCGTCCTCGACGATCTCGCCGCGGTCCATGAAGATGACGCGGTGGGCGACTTTCCTGGCAAAACCCATCTCGTGGGTGACGACCATCATGGTCATGCCCTCGCGAGCGAGGTCGACCATGACGTCGAGCACCTCGCTGATCATCTCCGGGTCGAGCGCCGAGGTCGGCTCGTCGAACAGCATCGCGATCGGGTCCATCGCGAGCGCGCGTGCAATGGCGACGCGCTGCTGCTGGCCGCCGGACAGCTGCGCCGGAAACTTCTCCGCCTGCTCCTTCAGCCCGACGCGCTCGAGAAGCTTCCGGCCCTTGGCGATCGCTTCCTCGCGGCCGCGCCCCAGCACCTTCTGCTGGGCGAGGCAGAGATTCTCGATGATCGTCAAATGCGGAAACAGCTCGAAGTGCTGGAATACCATGCCGACGCGCGAGCGCAGCTTCGGCAGGTTGGTCTTGGGATCATTGACCTTGAGGCCGTCGATCGTGATCGTGCCGTCCTGGAACGGCTCCAGCGCGTTGACGCATTTGATCAGGGTCGACTTGCCCGAGCCCGAGGGGCCGCAGACCACCACGACCTCGCCCTTGGCGACGGACGTGGTGCAGTCCTTCAGCACCTGGAAGGTCGGGCTGTACCATTTGTTGACGTGGCTGATTTCGATCATGGGAGCCGACTACCTGATGATGGCGATGCGCGACTGCAGGCGGCGGACGCCGTAGGACGCGATGCAGGAGATGGTGAAGTAGACCAATGCGGCGAACAGGTACATCTCGACCAGCCGGCCGTCGCGCTGCGCCACCTTCGACGCCGCGCCGAGGAAGTCCGGGATCGAGAGCACGTAGACCAGCGAGGTGTCCTGGAACAGCACGATTGTCTGGGTCAGCAGCACCGGCAGCATGTTGCGGAACGCTTGCGGCAGCACGACGTAGCGCATGGTCTGCGCGTAAGTGAGGCCGAGCGCCGAGGCCGCGGCCGGCTGTCCCCGCGAGATCGACTGGATGCCGGCCCGCATGATCTCGGAGAAATACGCCGCCTCGAACATGATGAAGGTGATCAAGGACGAGGCGAAGGCGCCGACCTTGATCGGCCTGGACGAGCCGGTGATCCACTGCCCGATATAGGGGACCAGGAAGTAGAACCAGAAGATCACCAGCACCAGCGGCAGCGAGCGCATGAAGTCGACATAGAGCCCGGCGATCCAGCCCATCACGCGATAGCCCGACAGCCGCATCATCGCGATCAAGGTGCCGAACACGAGACCGCCGAACGCCGACAGCGCGGTCAGCGTCAGCGTGAAAGTCATGCCGTCGATGAACAGGTAGCTCAGCGAGCGGCGGATGACGTCGAAGTCGAAATTGGCCAGCATCTCATTTGCCCGTGATGTAGCCAGGGATCGCCACCGCGCGCTCCAGCAGGCGCATGCCGATCACGACGATGATGTTGATGACGAGATACATCAGGGTCGCCGCGCTGAACGCCTCGAACACCTGGAAGGAGAATTCCTGCATCGCGCGCGCCGCGCCGGTCAGCTCGATCAAGCCGATGGTGATGGCCACCGCGCTGTTCTTGACGGTGTTGAGGAACTCCGACGTCAGCGGCGGCAGGATGATGCGGAAGGCCATTGGCAGCAGCACATAGCGATAGACCTGCAAGGTGGTCAGCCCCAGCGCGGTCGCGGCCATCTTCTGTCCGCGCGGCAGCGATCCGATACCGGCCGCCAGCTGCACCGCGACGCGCGCCGACATGAACAGGCCGATGCCGACCGCGGCTGTAAAGAACGGCGCATTCGGCATCTGCTTCAGCCACAGGCCGGCGGCGCGCGGCAACAGCTCCGGCAGCACGAAGAACCACAGGAACAGCTGCACCAGCAGCGGCATGTTGCGGAAGAATTCGACGTAGAGGAAGCCGATCCAGCCCGCGAGCTTCGACGGCAGCGAGCGCAGGATGCCGACGATCGTGCCGAAGATCAGCGCGATCAACCAGGCCGACAGCGAGGTCACGATCGTGACCTTCAGCCCCGCCAGCAGCATGTCGAAATAGGTGCCGGCCCCGGTCGGGTTCGGCTCCAGGAAGATGTGCCAGTTCCAGGTGTAGTTCACGGGGTTGTCCTGAGGAAAAACTGACTCGTTAGCCGGATCACGGGACGTCGCCACGAGCGACGCTGCGCTCCACTCCCCGCAAGGGGGAGGGGCGCAGCGAGTTTGCCGCGGGAGTTGGCCTAACTTACGGCTTGTACGATTCCGGGTCCGGCGAATCCGACGGCTTGGCGAACTCGGCCTTCAGCTCGGCGGAGATCGGGGTATTCAGGTTCAGGCCCTTCGGCGGGATCTTCTGCATGAACCATTTGTCGTACAGCTTGGCGCCCTCGCCGCTGGTGTAGATCTTGGCGGTGGCGGCATCGACGACCTTCTTGAACTGCGGATCGTCCTTGCGCAGCATGATTCCGTAGGGCTCGGGCTTGGAGAACGCGTCGCTGGAGATGACGTAGGCGGCCGGATCCTTCGAGCTGGCGACGAGGCTGGCGAGCAGGATGTCGTCCATCACGAAGGCCACCGCGCGATCGGTCTCGACCATCAGGAAGGCTTCGGCGTGATCCTTGGCCGGGATGATGTTGATGCCGAGGCCGCGCGCGGCATTGGCCTCGGTCAGCTGCTTGATGTTGGTGGTGCCGGCGGTCGATACGACCGGCTTGCCCTTCAGATCATCGATCTTGGTGATGTTGCTCGCCTTCTTCGAGACGTAGCGGCTCGCCGTCAGGAAGTGGGTGTTGGTGAAGGAGATCTGCTTCTGGCGCTCGGCATTGTTGGTGGTCGAGCCGCATTCCAGGTCGATGGTGCCGTTGGCGAGCAGCGGGATGCGCGTCGACGACGTCACCGGGTTGAGCTTGACCTCGAGCTTGTCGAGCTTGAGCTCCTTCTTCACGGCATCGACGATGCCCATGCAGATGTCGATCGCGAAGCCGACCGGCTTCTGATTGTCGTCGAGATAGGAGAATGGGATCGAGGAGTCGCGGACGCCGAGCGTGATGGCACCGGTCTCCTTGATGGTCTTCAAGGTCCCCGTCAGGTCTTCCGCCTGCACTTGGCCGGCGCAAAGCGCGGCGGCGAAGGCGAGGCCGAATAGGCGAAGCTGCTTCATCTGTATCTCCTCAATTCGGCTGAGTGCCGGATGCTTGCATGAACCCGAACAAACTCAAAATGCCCCGGCTTCGGACGATCTCCGGCCCGGGAGAGCGCGGGCACCATAGACCGCCCCGCGGCGGGAAGTTCTCGGACGCTTGCGACAAATTGCCTGTCGGGCATCCCCTTCGACAAGACGTTCCGGCCGATGCCGCGCCAAACGCCGTGATGGTAAACTACGAGGCCCACAGCAGTCGGACGACCAGACGAAAGCCTCACGCGAGCGGTTCCCCGGCGCGCTGCAACCGCGGCCGGCGGGCCTCATGGTTCGAGACGCGCCGCGCGCCGTCAGCTTGACTAACGTCTGCTCAATCGGCGCGTCGCTCCTCACCATGAGGGGCACCACCGAGCTTTATCAAATCCACCAGTCCTCGCCCTGAGGAGCCCGCCTAAAGCGGGCGTCTCGAAGGGCGGCCGCAGGCGATGAACATCGCCGCAACAACTCTTGCCTAGCCGTCTCAAGCAGTGAGCGATCAGCACCACCGGCTCCAAGCGAGGTGTTCTCATCCTTCTCCCCAACTCACAGCGGCTTCCGCAACTCGCCCAGATCCCAGAACAGTCCCGCCATCAAACCCAACGCCTCTTCCGTAACATCCAGAAGAATGTGCTCGTCCGGCGCGTGCTGCGAGCAGCCGGGGTAGGAGTGCGGGACCCACATGGTCGGCATCTTCAGCACGTCGGCAAACACGTCGTTCGGCAGCGAGCCGCCGAAGTTCGGCAGCACGGCGGGCGGCTTGCCGGTGCTCATCCTGATGGAGTCCGCGGCCCATTTGATCCAGGGGCTGTCGATGTCGGCGCGCGAGGCCGCGAAGCCTTGCGTCATGGTGACATCGATCATCGGGAAGCCGTGTGCGACGAGATGGGCCTTCACGTCCTCGACGATGGTGTCGACCTTGGTGCCGACCACGAAGCGCAGTTGCAGCACGGCGCGGGCGCGGCCCGGAATCGCGTTCGCCGGCTTGTCGATATTGCCGGAGGATATCGCCAGCACCTCGAGCGTGTTCCAGGCATACAGCCGCTCCGCCGGCGTCAGACCTTCCTCGCCCCAATTGTCCGACAGCGCCGGCTCGTCGGCGGTCGGCTCGACCTTCACGTCGGCGAGGATGGCGCGGATCGCGTTGGTGAGGCGCGGCGGCTTCAGCGACTCCAGTTTGATGCGGCCGTGGCCGTCGACCAGCGTCGCGATCGCATTGGCGAGGATGGTGGCGGGGTTGGCGAGCACGCCGCCCCAATTGCCGGAGTGATTGCCGCCCTCGCGCAGATTGACGTCGAGATGCAGCCGGATGCCGCCGCGGCAGCCGAGAAAGATGGTGGGACGCGCGGTCGACAGCCGCGGGCCATCGGAGCCGATGAAGACGTCGGCCTTGAGCGCCTCGCGCTTGAGGTCGGCCACCTTGGCGAGATCCGGCGAGCCGATCTCCTCGCCCATCTCGATGATGAATTTGGCATTGAAGCCGAGCTTGCCGCCGCGGGCCTCGCGCACCGCGCGCAGCGCCGCCATGTTGATGCTGTGCTGGCCCTTGTTGTCGGCGGTGCCACGGCCATAAAGGCGATTGCCCGCCGGCGTCACCGACCAGGGATCGCGGCCGTCACGCCATTCGCCGGTCATGCCGTCGACGGTGTCACCATGGCCGTAGCTCAGCACGGTCGGGGCGCTGTCGCTCTCATGACAGGTTGCAATCAGGAACGGCGAGCGGCCGCTCGGCGAGGCCACGAGCTCGGAGGTGAAGCCGAGTTCGGCAAAGGACGGCGTCAGCTCGTTGGTGAGATAGGATGCGAGCTCCTCTTTCCGCTCGGGATTGAGGCTCTCGGTGCGATAGGCGACGCGGCGGCCGAGCTCGGCCAGGAAGTCACCGCTGGTCAGGCTCTGACGGGCACGGGCGATTGCATCAATCCTGGTCATGGCGCTTTTCCAGTCACGACGAAGGCGGCGTCATATCGGGATCATGGGGCCAGCGGAAGGGGCTGGCTTTGAATTCAGTAGAGCATCGGCCTGGTCTCGGATTTCGGAACCGCCCGTCTCGCGCCTTGGCATGAACACCGGCACGCGCACCCTCGTTCTCGCGATGCAATTGCGCATCCGAGCTTGTCGCCTTGAACACCCTCGATCAACGGAGGGCGCGGGGAATGCCGGGTGAAGGCCTCACCCATGGCCCGCCTGCAGAAAAAAAGCAGGCGGCAGTCACCACAGGTTCAGCCGGTCATCCCGGCATTCCCCGCGCGACGGTTTTTACGCGTATAGCGCGCTCTCCCCGGTGTCCGGCTCGATAGCCACCGTCGCCGGCAGGATCATCGCCCGCCAGCTTGGCACCAGCGTCGGGGTGCCAGGACCACACGCCTTTGCGTCCGCCAGATGCCGTTCGTCCGCGCAGGCTTCCCCACGCTGCGGCATACCGACAGCCGTCGCATCCCCACCTCGCGAGTCGTGACGATCGCGATGCGCCCCTCCGTGTGAGGCGGGATTTCGGAAATAAAGCATATATTCGGGTATTCGTAAAGCGAAATTCGCCTGGAGTCTCACGGTTCTAGACGCGCTCCATACGAACTTTGAACCCTCACCCTGAGGAGCCCGCCGCAGGCGTGCGTCTCGAAGGGCGAGGCCCGGACCGTGGCCTCATGGTTCTCAGGGCGATGCAAGCGCATCGCCCGAACGCGCCGCAAGCGGCGCTCCTCACCATGAGGGGAAGGAGTTCGCGCTCTTCAATTCACCGCGTTGCTGACCATCACCTCGATCAGCTTGGTGCCGGGGCGGCGGAAGGCCTCCGACAGCACAGGCTTCAGCTCGCGCGGATCGCTGACGCGCAGCGCCTCGCAACCGAGCGACTTTGCCAGGCTGGCAAAATCCACCGGCGGGTCGACGAAATCCATGCCGATGTAGTTGTCGTCGCCGTGGAACGACAGCAGGCGCTGCTTGATGATGCGATAGCCGCCATTGTTGACGATGACGACCGAGAGCGGAAGCTTGTGGTGGGCGGCGGTCCACAGCGCCTGGATCGAATACATCGCGCTGCCGTCGCCGGAGTAGCACACCACGGGGCGATCGGGATTGGCGAGGCTGACGCCGACCGAGGCCGGCAGGCCCCAGCCGATGCCGCCGGAGGCGAGGCCGTGATAATTGTAGCGGTCGCGATACGGCCACAACGCCGTCATGTAGCGCGCCGAGGTCAGGCCCTCGTCGACCAGGATGCCATGCTCCGGCACGGCCTGCGCGACCTGCAGCGCCAGATAGTCCGGATCGATCGGCGTCCGCTCGCGCGCGGCTTCGATCTGCGTCGTCAGCGTGCGGCGGCGGGCGCTCCAGTTCTTCGGTGACAGCTCCGCGATGCGCGCTTGCGCGGCGGCCTGCAGGGCCGAACCGCCGAGCGCGCGCAGCAGCGGCGTCAGTTGCAGCAAGGTCTCGCGGACGTCGGCCTTGAGCGCGATCTCGGCGCCGAAATTCTTCCCCAGCTCCCAGTCCACGAGGCCGATCTGGACGATCGGCAGGCCCTCGGGCAGCGGCTCGGTCTCGCTGTGGACGGACATGCGCAGCGGATCGGCGCCGAGCACGATCAGGAGATCATGCGGCGCCAGGAGGTCGCGCACCTGCTTCTGCGTGCGCGACAACGAGCCGATGTAGCAGGGATGCTCGGAGAGGAAATGCGCCCCATAGGGCGCCGACTGCTGATGCACGGGCGCGCCGATCGCCGCGGCGAAGTCGGCGGCGGCCCGCAGCGCATCGCTCTTGACGATCTCGTCGCCGGTGATGATCACCGGCCGCTGGGCTTTCAAAATGCGCTGCGCCAATGCTTGCAATGCGCTCGCCGAGGGGAGCACGCGGGCATCGACCCGCGTCGCGCGGCCGAGCTCGATGCCGGCCTCGGCGTTGAGGATGTCGCCGGGCAGCGAGATGAACACCGGTCCGGTCGGCGGCGTGGTCGCGACCTTGGCGGCGCGTCTGACAATGCGCGGCAGATCCTCGAGCCGCGTCACCTCGACCGCCCATTTCACCAGCGGCTCGGCCATGCGCACCAGCGGGCCATAAAGCAGCGGCTCCATCAGGCCGTGGCTCTGCTCCTGCTGGCCGGCGGTAAGGATCATCGGCGTGCCGGTGAACTGCGCGTTGTAGAGCGAGCCCATCGCATTGCCGAGCCCCGGCGCGACATGGACGTTACAGGCGACCAGCCGTCCCGAGGCGCGGCTGAAGCCGTCGGCGATCGCCACCACCAGGCTCTCCTGCATCGCCATCACATAGGTGAGATCGGGATGGTCCTTCAGCGCATGCATCACCGGCAGCTCGGTGGTCCCGGGGTTGCCGAACAGATGCGTGATGCCCTCGTCCTTGAGCAGCGCGAGAAAGGCCGAGCGTCCGGTGGTGCGGTTTTTCATGGTGCGTTTCCTCCGGGCTGCGATGTTGTTTGTAATTGCAGGCTCTCCCCGTCATTGCGAGCGAAGCGAAGCAATCCAGGGGCGGCGCGCGCGACTCTGGATTGCTTGGTCGCTGCGCTCCTCGCAATGACGACGGAGAGAGCTGCGGACTATGCCGTCACCGTCGCGTCATACACCGGATAGTCCGTGTAGCCCTTCTCCTCGCCGCCGTAGAAGGTCGGGCGGTTGTAGGGCGTCAGCGGCCAGCCGTGCTGCAGGCGGGCGGGCAGGTCCGGATTGCTGATGAAGTAGCGGCCGAAGGCGATGGCGTCCGCATGCCCCGCCTGGATCGCGGCCTCCGCCGGCTCGCCGGTGAAGCCGCCGGCGCCGATCAGCACGCCCTTCCAGACCAGCCGGAACAGGGCGATCGCCGACGGCACGTTCTGCCAGTTGACATCGGCGCGGCCGGCACCGGAGGAGCGCGGCTCGATCAGGTGCAGGTAAGCGATGCCGAGCTTGTTGAGGGCCTCAATCGCGTGCGTATACAGCGGCATCGGATCGGCCTCGCCGGAGCCGTTGGCGATGCCGTAAGGCGACAGCCGCACGCCGACCTTGTCGGCGCCGCAGGCGGCGATCACGGCTTCCGTCACCTCGATCAGGAAGCGGCATCGGTTCTCGATGGAGCCGCCATAGCGGTCGGTGCGCTGGTTGCTGCGGGTCTGCAGGAACTGCTCGATCAGATAGCCGTTCGCGCCGTGCACCTCGACGCCGTCGAAGCCGGCCGCCATCGCATTGCGCGCGGCCTGACCATAGGCGGCGACGAGCGCCGGAATCTCATCGGTCTCGAGCGCGCGCGGCGTCTCATAGGCTGCGCCCTTGCCGTCCGCCGTCATCGCCTTGAGATCGTCGGGAATCGCGATCGCCGAGGGCGCCACCGGTGGCGCGCCGCCCGGCTGGAACGAGGAATGCGACACACGGCCGACATGCCAGAGCTGCAGGAAGATGAGTCCGCCCTTGGCGTGGACGGCGTCGACCACCTGTCTCCAGCCGGCGACCTGCCCCTCGCTATAGATGCCCGGCACGTTCGGACTGCCGGTGCCGGTCGGCAGCACCGGCGAGGCCTCGGCGATGATCAGGCCGCCCGGCGTCGCGCGCTGCGCATAGTATTCCACGTTGAGCTTGCGCGGCGCGAGCGTCTCCCTGGCGGCGCGCATGCGGGTCAGCGGCGCCATCACGACGCGATGCTTGAGATGGTAAGGACCGATCGTGAGCGGCGAAAACAGCGCAGGCAGCATTTCTCCCCCTGAGGACGTTGTGTTTGTCGATTGGGATCATCTTGTTCGCAAAACATGATGGTGGCAATGTCCGCGCCACCTCAGTCCGAGCAGACCCTCCATGCCGAAAGCGAACGCCCTGCCCTCCCTCAGCCTGCGCATCGATCTCGATGACGGCAGCCGGATCGGACCGGGCAAGATCGCGCTGCTGGAGAACATCGAGAAGCACGGCTCGATCTCGGCGGCCGGGCGCGCCATGGACATGTCCTACAAGCGCGCCTGGGACCTCGTCGACGAGATCAACCGGGTCTGCCGGCAGCCGGCGGTGGCGCGGCAGACCGGCGGCCGGAACGGCGGCGGCGCTGCGCTGACCGCGTTCGGCGCGCAATTGGTCGAACGTTACCGCCGCATCGAGCGCGATGCCGCGAACGCGGTGAAGAAGGATCTCGCCGCACTTCGCAGCGAGATCGAGAAGCCGAGGAAGGCACGCGGCGAGAAGGCCGCGTCGTAGCCCGGCCGACGCGACAGGGCAGCAACCGGAAGCTGCGGGCTGCGTTGCAGCCGCGAAGACCTGTCATGACCTGACGCGATGATCTTGCGGCCGCGCCAGAACGTCATAGACAAATGTCGTCATCATCCTTGCCGGAGAGCCTGCCCGTGTCCCACCCTGCCTTGTCCCCCGATCAAACAGCCGTCGTCACCGGAGGCGCCTCCGGCATCGGCCTCGCCGCGGCGAAGCGCTTCGCCGCACGCGGCATGAATGTCTGCATCGCCGATGTCGATGACGCGCGCCTCCGCGAGGCCGCCACCCAAGTGACGGCGGAAGCGACACGCGGCGGGGCCGCCATCATGACGGCGAAGGTCGACGTCGGCAGCCGCGACAGCGTGGCCGCGCTCGAAGAAGCCGTGCGCCAGCGGTTCGGCGCCGTCGATGTTTTGATGAACAATGCCGGCATCCAGCCGGGCAGCAGGATGTTCGGACCGGAGGAGACTTGGCAGCGCATTCTCGGTGTCAATCTGTGGGGCATCATCCATGGCTCGCAGGTGTTCGCCCCCGGCATGATCGCGCAAGGGCGGCCGGCGCTGATCATCAACACCGGCTCCAAGCAGGGCATCACCACGCCGCCCGGCGATCCCGCCTACAACGTCTCCAAGGCCGGCGTGAAGGCGTTCACCGAGGCGCTGCAGCACGAGCTGCGCAACACCAGGGATTGCCAGGTGACGGCGCATCTGTTCATTCCGGGCTTCGTGTTCACGCCGCTTACGGCAAACGGCCGCGTCGAGAAGCCGGCTGCCGCGTGGACGCCGGAGCAGACGGTGGACTTCATGCTGGAGCGCGTGCAGGCCGGCGACTTCTACGTACTGTGTCCGGACAACGACGTGCCGCGCGCGCTCGACGAGCGGCGCATCCTTTGGGCCGCCGGCGACATCGTCGAGAACCGGCCGCCGCTTTCGCGCTGGCATGCGGACTACGCGGAGGCGTTCGCGGCGTTCGTGAAGCAGTGATCAGGACGTCTCGGGCGCCTGCACCAGCAGGCGCCTGACCAGCGCGAGCGCGGTCTCGGTGGCCGGGTCGGCCGCGATCACAGACACCGCGAGCACGATGAGATCGACCGGCTGGTGCGACAGCACGATGACATGCGTCGCATGGCGCGCGTCCATCAGCGCCACCATGCGCTCGACGGCCGGATCGGTGGCGGCCCGCCCCCACGGCGCGTCGGCCCGGCGCAACACGCGGCGTGCGGCGAGAAAATCCCGCAGCAGCGGCGGATCGAAGGCTGCAAGCGAATCCTCACGATAGCGGCGCGCGCTCTCGAAGATCGGCTGGCGGGTCAATTCGGCGATCAGCTCGTCGCGGGTGGCAGCGCCCGAGGCGCCGATCGAATCCAGCACGCCCGGCTCGCGGGCTTCGAGCACGGCGCGCAGGGCATCGCCCAGCAGCCCGATCGTGAGCACGCCGGCCATCGCAACCGCGCAGAAGCGCGACAACTGGGCGGCGTCGACATCGGGAGACAAGGCTGCCGCGGCCGCGCCGAGCACGGCCGCGCCGGCGATCCGCAGCACCGTCAGCCACACGCCCTGGCGCTGCGCCTCCGAGCTCGTGCCCGCGATCAGGATCGCGGTCACGGCGAGCAGCGCGCCGAGCGCGCCGAGCCGCACCGGCATGTCCGGCGCAAGCACGCGGAAATCGGTGATGATGAAGGGAATGACGATCAGCGCGCCGAGCGCGACGCGATCGATCGCCCGGTTTTCCCACGCGAGCAGGCTCGCTTGGTCGCGACGAAGCAGGAGTAACGCGCAGATGGCGAAGCCGGCGAGCTGGAATGCCGACAGCACCGCGGTGTGATGGGTCTCGAGCTCGACCGGGCCGAGCGCCCCGGCCGCGGCGAGCGCGGCGCCGCCGAGCAGCGCGGCAAGCTTCAGCCCGCGACGGGCGTGCCGGCGCAGCAGGCCCTCGGTGACGGCGAGCGCGCCGAGCGGGATCAGCGCAGCGGGGATCAGCGAGATGCGGTCGAGCGTGGCATTGTCGCTCCACCAGGCGATGCCGCGCAGCAGGAACAGCACAGCGACCAGCCCCAAGAGAGCGACCAGCCGTGCTGTCAGTGCTCCCCTCGGGTCACGCCGGTGCAACATCGCGGCGGCCACCGCAAGACCGATGGCGCCGCAGAGATTGACGACGGAATCGGCGATCACGACCGGCATCATGGCGCGGCCTCGCCGGACGGCCGCCGCGGCCGCAAGATGCCGAAGGTTCTGCTGTCGTCGAGCCAGTGCAGCAGCGGCAGGATCATCCGTTGCAGCGCCAGCACGGCCGAGGTCGCCAGCAGCGCGGGCAGCGAGCCGGAGGGAATCTCGCGCAGGAGATAACGTCGGGCGGCGGCCATATCGATGCGGCCGAGCTGCAAGAGGTCGTCGCCCCTGTCGTAGTCCAGCTCGCGCGCGCAGAAGCCGTTGTAGATGTCGTCGCGATGCTTCGGCGCCTCGTCGAAGCGCTTCTTCAGCGCGTCCGAGCCGCCGGTATAGGCATTGGTGATGACGAAGCGCGTCTCGTCGAAGCCGGCCTCGTCGCCGACGCCGAATACCGCACGGTGCGCCCGCATGATGCCGCGTGCGAGCTGCAGATGGGTGAAGCTTTGCCGCGCCTCCGGCTGCGGCGAGGGATAGACGTCGGAGAACGTCTCGCAGACCATGCCGGCCACCGCCGGCACCTGGGTGACGTTGGAGATCCATTTCGGCCGCAAGCCGTCGCGGATGAACAGCAGCAGCGTGGTCAGGCCGTAGAGTACGCCGGACAGGCCCTTGCCGCGCGCGTCGGGATCGACCATGACCAGGCCGAGATGGATCACCTGCTGCGTCTCGCCGTCGCGCGCGACCTGCATGACGGCGAGCGCGTTGAAGGCGATCGGCCGGCCCGTCGTGGCGTCGGAGACGAGCGTAATGATGGCGCGGGCGAGCGCCTCGCGCTGGCCTGAGAAGATGCCGTAGGTGAGATCGCCCGCGGGCAGCGTGTTGCCGGCGACGGCACGGAGATCGGCCACCAGCGCAGCCAATGCCGTATCGTCCAGCGTCGTTCCCGGACTTTCGACGATGCGCGTGCGCAGATCCGCGTGGGTGCGCAGCGACAGGTCCATCGCCTCCTGGCCGAGCGCCCTGAGCCAGAAACCGACATGGCCGGTGATGCGCTTGGCGGCTGCGACGACGTTCATTCCCTTCCTCGCTCGGCGTGGCCGCCAACGGCTTGCTCGTCGCGATGTTTGCCCCGCTGGCGTTAATGCGTGGCCACGGTCGGCGACGAAGCGTCAGTCACGGTAAACGCGCGTTGAACGACGGCAGGCGGCGGATGCCGCCGCATCCACCGCCTGCCATCACGGACCTCGTGGTTCAAGACTCAAGGGGGCGTCTCGAGGATGATGGAGGCCACGTCGTCATGCCGCCTTCGACACTTCCATCAGCAGGCGCTCGGCGCGGGCGTCCTCGATGCGGTTGACGAGCTTGCTGCTCTCGTGGCGGTCGCGCAGCGTCTTGGTCAAGGTCACGCAGGTCTGCACCAGCATCACGATGCCCATCGTCAGATAGCCCTTCATCCAGAGATCGATCGGCATGAAGAACACGCCGAGGGCGACGAGGAAGGCGGAAGCTCCGAAAGAGGCGTAGGCGAAGCTGATGAAGGCGCTCGAGTGCGGCTGGACGTTCTGGTTCATGGTCGGCTCCTGTGATGATTGACGTTGATGGACGGAAGCGGGTGGAGATCGTCGTGACGAGAATTCAATTCGCCGGCGCGCTGCGGGCGGCTTTCAGCCGCGCCAGCACATCATCGGCGGTGGTCTTGATGCGCGGGCCGAAGCCCTGCTCGGCGAGCTTCTCGGCGGTCGTGATCGGGCCGCTGGCGGCGTCGAGCTCCATCAGGGCTTCGTCGGCGGCCTGCGCCTCCATCTGCCGCTCGCGCAGCCGCTTCAGCGTCGCCTCCGCCTCGGGCAAGGTGCATTCGTAGGGACGCGCCGCCTCGATGCCACCGCGGCGCAGATTGCGCACGGCCTCTGCGGCGCGGGCGATGCGGCGGCCACGATCGAGCTCGGCGATCCGCGCCTCGGCGTTCGCGACATGCCGCTTCAGCCGCGCGATCTCGGTGGCGAACAGCGCCCGCGCGGTCCTGGCGGCATCACGCTCGGCCTCCAGACCGGCAATCGCCTGCGCGGCCTCGCGCGCGAGATCCTCGCGGCCCCCATCGAGCGCGGCCGTCGCGCGCACCTCAAGATCGGTGATGCGCGCAAGCGTCGCCTCCAGCCGCCTGCCCTCCTGCTGGTCCTGGGCGGTGGCCAGCGCCAGCGCGCGCTTGCTGCGCTCGACAGCCGCCGCCGCGTCGCGCATCTGTTGATCCAGGATCAAGAGCGCGGTCCGGTCCTGCAGCTCCTCCTCTGCGACGGCGACGGTGCCCCGAAACAGCGTCAGAACGGTCTTGAACATTGTGAACTCCCTGTTATGAGCATCGCTCATAGGTTTGTTATAGCGCAACCCTGAGCGTTGCTCAAGAGAATTTTTGAGCGTCGCTCAATATTTTGGTTAATGATGTCTAAAACACTGGAACGACGCGCGAAACAGCGCGAGGCCCTGATCGAGGCCGCTGAGCGGATGATCCGGACCAAGGGGCTCGCGGGCCTAAAGACGCGCGATCTCGCCCAGGAGATCGGCGTCGCCAACGGCGCAGTCTACAATCTCGTCGCCGATGTCGACGAACTGGTGCTGATGGTCGGATCGCGCACCTTGGCCCGGCTCGACGCCGAGCTGTCGCAAGCGGAGAGCGCGGGACCACCCGACTCGGAAGGCGCGCTGGTGCGCATCGCCATCGCTTATTGCGATTTCGCCGCTCACAATCTGGAGCTCTGGCGCGCCCTGTTCGAGCACCGCATGCCGCCGGAGAAGCCGCTGCCCGACTGGGCGATCGCCGACCAGATGCATCTGTTCCGCCACATCCACCAGCCGCTCGCCGCGCTGTTTCCGCAGCGCTCGTTCGATGACATCAGCGTCACCGCGCGCAGCCTGTTCTCCGCGGTCCACGGCATGGTCGCACTCGGTCTGGAGCAGAAGCTGATCGCGGTACCGCTCGCAGCCTTGCGCCAGCAGATCGCAACCATGGTGCAGGCCATGGTGACGGGACTCGTGTCGGCGGCAAAGACCGCTTAGCCAGGCAAGATTGACACGGCTCTGCCATGCCGGACGCGAGCGGCGTCCGGCGCTCCCAACTATCAAATGAGATGACGTCTCGGGGAGACGCCGCCTGATCGATCACGCCTGTCCACAAGGGTGGCGCGAACAAACTAACGCCGCATTGCTTCGCACTATCATGGCAACGTTCGGACTTGTTCCAGACAATTTATCGGGAACTTGCCGATCGACCGGCACTCGACGATGAGTGTTAGTTCGTCAGGTCTGCACCGGCTGGCTGCATGGCCGCGGCCGTCAGGCCGGCAGCATCTGCAGTGGATGGCCGCCGCATCCCAGGAAGAAAACGCCAATAAAGATGGGATGCGCGAGGCGAGGGGGAATTCGTGAGACATTTGCGTGCGCCTAATGACGACCGTGATCCGCCCTTCGCCCCGGGCTACGATGATGACCGGCGTGCGCTGTATGAACCAGCCTGGCGCGACGAGCGCGACCGGCCGACGCCCGCGGAGTTCGCCGCGCGCTTCGGCGTGCAGGAACTGCCGCCAGCGCCGCGGCAAAGACGCTCGTTCGGTGTGTTCAGAATCCTCGGACTCGTCGTTATAGCCGCGGGCGTGGCCGGATTTGCCGCGATCAAGCTGCCGATCCGTTGGCCTGCCTCGGTCGCCGCCGACAGCAGCACGGACGCGACAGCGACCGCGAGCGTCCCCTCGGTTTCGATTCGCGCTTCGCAGGCGTTCGCCCAGGTGCAAGACGCGCCATCGGCGAACGCCGCTCCCGCGATTGCTCCCGATGCTGGCGCGCGCCTGAGGGAGGAGGACCGTGTGCCGAAGTTCGACACGCGGATGGCCAATGCGGCCGTGGCCGCGCAGGCCAGCGCGCAGCCCGCGGTCCAGGGCGTGACCGACACCGAGATCCGCTTCGGCATGGCCGCTCCGTTCTCGGGCCCAGCCCGGGAGATGGGCCGCCAGCTCAAGCTCGGCATCGAGCTCGCCTTCGCGCAGGTCAATGAGGACGGCGGCGTGCATGGCCGTCAGCTCAAGCTCACCACGGCCGACGATGCCTACGAGCCGACGCGAACGCTGAATGCGATGAAGGACCTCTACGAGCAGCAGAAGGTGTTCGGCTTCGTGGAGAACTATGGCAGCCCGACCGCGCTGATCTCCGTCCCCTACGCGCTCGAGCGCCATGCGTTGTATTTCGGCGCCTTCACCGGCGCGCCCTCGCTGCGACGGGATCCGCCCGACCGCTACGTCTTCAACTACCGGGCTGGCTATGCCGAGGAGGCCGACGCGATCGTGCGCTATCTCGTCAAGAACCGCCGGCTGCGTCCGCAGGACATCGGCGTACTCACCCAGCAGGACGCCTATGGCGATGCCGGCTGGGACGGCGTTGTCAAGGCGATGCGCGGGCTGCGCGGCGGCAATGCCGGCGAGATCTTCCGCATGAGCTACAACCGCAACACCGTCAATGTCGACGAGGCCATCGCGCAGCTGAAGCGGCAGCGGCCTGTCATCAAGGCCGTCGTCCTCGTCGCCACCTTCCGGGCCGCTGCGAAGTTCATCGAAAAGACCCGCGACCTCTATCCCGACATGATCTACGCGACGATCTCCGGCGTCGGCAGCACGGGGCTCGCCGGCGAGCTCATGGTGCTCGGACCCAAATATGCCGATGGCGTGATCTGCACCCAGGTCACCCCGGCCGTCGACGGCTACGCCTCTGTCACGCTGAGTTACAAGAAGGCGCTCGCCAAGTATTTTCCGGGCGAGCCGGCCGACTACACATCGCTGGAAGCCTATCTCACGGCCAATATCCTGATCGAGGGGCTGCGACGGACTGGTCCCGCGCTCGATACCGAGTCGCTGGTCACCAATCTCGAGGCGATGCAGAACTACGAGCTCGGCGTCGGCTCCAAGGTGAGCTTCGGCCCCTCCGACCACCAGGCGCTGCACAAAGTCTGGGGCACCCAGCTCGACAAGACCGGGCAGTATCACGCGATCGATCTGGACTAGCAGGTCCGGCCGACGTCCATCGGGCGGCACGGCAGCCATGGCGAGGGGCGGTCAGCGCCGATCTCGAATGACGCTTCTCTTGGCGCCGGCGGCCTACTTCGCACGCTCACTGCGCGCGATGGCCTCAGTAATATCAGTTGCCGGGATCATCACGAGATTCGTCGCAAAGCGCGTTCCGAGCATGGTACCGCCCCTGCTCACGAAGCAGACGTCTTACGGCCTCGTGCGAAGGTCCCATGAAAACGGCTGAAGCTGTCCCGGTATCGGCTCGAACAGAGGCCTGAATGCAACGGCGACATAGAAGTGATAAGCATGCTGGGACGCAGGGGGTGACACGATCACCCGATGCTCGATCAGATTGCCGGACGTGTCGTAGACATACGCTCCCCTCAAGTTCTTGGTCTCGTCGATGGTGAAGCTGCCCTGCAGGCAAACACCGACGTTGACGCCAACATGAAAGCCATCCTTGGCAAAGTCCCGCAGGTCCACATCCGAGGACAGCGTCACCTTGATCAGCGGCCGCGGCCGATGGCCCATCGGACTGATGTCGGCCGGATCATAGTCGTCGACAACCTCGATCGCGGCGACCTTGAAGTCGTCCAGCCCCGCGACGGCCGGCCGGATCGACGACCAAAGCACGGCCGACGCCAGAACAATCCACATCGCTTCTCGCCTCTCCATGAACACGCCGCTGATGCTCATTTGTCGTGATAGGCGATCGCGCACACGAGATCGATCCATGTTCTCGCATGGGTGAAGTTAGCCTAACCGCTTTCGATCCCGCAACATCCTCGCAGCTCGGAGTCGCCGACGCCGCAATCCGCTCACGGTTGCACCTTCCTTTAGCTCGTCGGCATTGTCGACGGCACGCTCAGGATGCAAGATGGCCGGGTTGCCACAACGGAGCTCGGCAGGCGTGCACGACATCGGTCTCACTGCGATTGATCTCGGGCTGCGCGGCGCCGCGAGTGGCCTGTTCACGATGATCGTTCTGGTGCTGATCAGGCTGCGCCCTGCAAATGCGCTGGCCATTCTCGGTCTTGTGATGTCGGCCGGCGGCGCCGGCTTCGCCATCGCCACCGCGCCGTTCGTCCCGGCATCCACCTATTGGTGGACGCTGCCGATCCTGTCGGCGCAGCCGGTGGTGTTCTGGCTATGGGCGCGCGCGGCGTTCGACGACGAGTTTACGCTGCGGCGCTGGCACGGCGCGGTCTGGCTGGCGGTGATCGCGCTCGGCTTCACGGCGTCGCTGAGCTGGCCGATGTGGCCCGCCGTCACCAAGGTCTGCGCCAAGGGCCTGTCGGCCGTGGCGCTCGTCTTATCGCTGCTCGCGATCGTACAGACGGTGTCGACCTGGCGTGACGACCTGATCGCGCGGCGCCGGCTGCTGCGCATGGCCGTGGTCGTCCTGAACCTCGGCTTCATCGTCTTCGTCGCGGGGCCGCCTCTGCTGCCACTGCCCGTGGCGCCGCTCGGGCTCGTCGCCAACACCGGCGGAGTCGGCAGCTTGATCAGCGCGCTGACGCTCTGCGCGCTGGCGATGCTGGCAAGCTGGATGCTTTTCGGAGCGAACGCCGCCGCGGCGTTAGCGAGTCCGGTCGTCGTGACGGCCGGCATCTCCGACGAGACGCCAGCCGCCGGGCCGGCCGACCCGCGCCCGGTCGTCGCACCGCTGCTGCTGCGCCGGCTCGACCATCTCATGACCGCCGAGCGAATTTATCGCCAGGAAGGGCTGTCGATCGGCGGTCTCGCCGCCAAGCTCAACGTGCCGGAATATCGGCTGCGGCAGGCGATCAACGAGGGCCTCGGCCACCGCAACTTCAACGCCTTTCTCAACCGCTACCGGATCGACGATGCCAAGGCCGCGCTGGCGGATCCCAGCCAGCGCGAGGTACCGGTGCTGACGATCGCAATCGATGCCGGCTTCCAGTCGATCGGACCGTTCAACCGCGCCTTCAAGGCGGCAACGGGCATGACGCCGACGGAATTCCGCCGCAAGGCGCCGGCCACGACGGCCGATTTGAAGATTCGGCAAGCCGACTGAAAGATTCGGCTGGCCGAATTCGCGATCCGGCCGACACGCAAGGGCTGGCGGACGCAAGGGTGAAAGGCACCGTTTCGTCGCTCGCGAGGATTTCATGCCCAGCACCACCTCACCTGCCTCCACGTCCGAACGGCTGCATGCGCTCGATGCGGTCAGAGCGATCGCCCTTTTGCTCGGCATCGTGCTGCATTCGGCAATCTCGTTCGTGCCGCCGGGACCAACGCGGACCTGGTTCATAGAGGACACGCATCCGAGCGCGATGCTCGGCATCGTGACTTTCGTCATCCACGTGTTCCGGATGACCACCTTCTTCCTGATGGCCGGCCTGTTCGCCCGCATGAGCCTGCACCGGCGCGGCGTCACGGGCTTCGTCAAGGACCGTCTGCTGAGAATTGCGCTGCCGCTGGTGGTCACCTGGCCGATCTTGTTCGTGCCGATGGCTGTCGTCGTCATGTGGGCCAGCCAGTTTCCACATGGTGGACCGGTGCCCAGCATGGGCGGCTGGCCGCCGGATCTGCCGCGCTTTCCGCTGACGCATCTGTGGTTTCTCTACGTGCTGATCGAACTCTACGCCGCGGCGCTGCTGCTGCGCTGGGGCGTGGCCGTGATCGACACCGACGGACGGTGGCATGCGGCGGCCGATCGGCTGTTCGCGCGGATCATGCACAGCCGGCTCGCGCCGGCGATCCTCGCGCTGCCGATCATGATCGCGCTCAGCCTCGATCCGAGATGGGTCGGCTTCATCGGCGTGCGCACGCCGGACCAGTCGCTGATCACCAACGGGCAGGCCTGGATCGGCTTTGGCACCGCCTTCGCGGTCGGCTGGCTGCTGCATCGGCAGATCGCGCTGCTGAAGGTGCTGGAGCAGCGCTGGATGTTCAACGCGGCCGCAGCGATCGTCCTGACCGGCCTCAGCTTCGCGCTGGCGCTCGGCGTCGCCATGGTGGCCCGGCGCGTCTGGGCCGCACCGGTCGACCTCTCAACCCTCAGGCTCGCGGGCGCGATCGTCTATGCGCTGGCGATCTGGACCACGAGCTTCGCGGCGATCGGGCTGGCGTTGCGCTTCATGGCGGGCTTCAGCCCCGCCAGGCGCTATCTCGCCGATGCCTCCTACTGGCTTTATCTGATCCACCTGCCGATCGTGATGGCGCTGCAGGTCGCGGTGTCGCAACTCGACTGGCCATGGCCGGCGAAATACGCGTTGATCCTGCTCGTGGCGATGCCGACCATGCTGGCGAGCTATCATTGGCTCGTACGCGATACCGTCCTGGGCCGGATGCTGAACGGCAAGCGCATCAATCGGCCAGCGGCACCGATGCCTGTCATCGGCGATTCCGTGCGCACGTAGCGCCGACGCATCCCCGATGCCTGCTGCCGCGCCGCTCCTGGTCAAATTTTGATCAGCGCGAGTCGGCGCGGCCGCGCTAGATTCAAGATGCGGCGTCCTGCAACTGCGTCGCGACGAGCGCGAGGCCAGCCCATGTCCCTGTTCATCCGTGGCGGCACGGTGGTGAACCACGATCATTCCCGCCGCGCCGACGTGCTCATCCAAAGCGGGACGATCGTTGCCGTCGGCACCGCGATCGAGCCGCCGCTGTCGGCCGAGGTGATCGATGCCGATGGCTGCTATGTGCTTCCTGGCGGCATCGATCCGCACACCCATCTCGAGCTCGGCTTCATGGGAACGGTGTCGGCCGACGATTTCGAATGGGGCACTAAGGCGGGGCTGTCAGGCGGCACCACAATGGTGGTGGATTTCTGCATCCCCGACCCCGGGCAGTCGATGCTCGCGGCCTATCAGGACTGGCGGCGCAAATCGGAGAAGGCTGCGGCCGACTACGGCTTCCACATGGCCGTGACCTCCTGGTCGAAGCAGGTGTTCGACGAGATGGAGGTGGTGGTCAAGACCTACGGCATCAACACCTTCAAGCATTTCATGGCCTACAAGGGCGCGCTGATGGTGAATGACGACGAGTTGTACAACTCGTTCGCGCGTTGCGCAGCGCTCGGCGCAATGCCGCTGGTCCATGCCGAGAACGGCGACGTCGTCGCACGCATGCAGGAGGCGATACTGGCGCGCGGCATCGACGGGCCGGAGGGCCACGCGTTCTCGCGCCCACCGGAGGTCGAGGGCGAGGCGACCAGCCGCGCGATCATGATCGCCGACATGACGGGCGCGCCGCTCTATGTCGTGCACACCAGCTGCCGCCAGTCGCACGAGGCGATCGCGCGCGCCCGCGCCGCCGGCCAGCGCGTCTATGGCGAGCCGCTGATCCAGCATCTGCTGCTCGACGACAGCGAATATCGCCGTGACGACTGGGACCATGCCGCGGCCTGCGTGATGTCGCCGCCGTTCCGCGACCGGGCGCATCAGGACAGCCTGTGGGCCGGACTGCAATCGGGCTCGCTGCAGGTGGTCGCGACCGATCATTGCGCCTTCACGCTGGCGCAGAAGCGCCTCGGCCGCGGCGACTTCCGCAGGATTCCGAACGGCACCGGCGGGCTCGAGGACCGGATGCCGCTGCTGTGGACGGCCGGCGTCGGCACCGGACGGCTGACCAAGGAGGAGTTCGTCGCGGTCACCTCGGCGAATATCGCGCGCATCCTCAATATCTTCCCGCGCAAGGGCGCGATCATGGCGGGCTCCGATGCTGACCTGGTGGTGTGGGACCCGGCCGCCCACAAGACGATCCGCGCCAGCCGTCAGGTCAGCCGCATCGACTACAACGTCTTCGAAGGCTTCACCTGCACCGGCGGCCCCGCCATGACGGTGTCGCGTGGACGCATCGCCTGGCGCGACGGCGAGTTGCGCGCGCAAGCCGGCGACGGCCGCTATGTCGAGCGGCCGGCCTTTCCGTCCGTGCATGTCGCCAATTCCACCTGGAAGGAGATCACCGCGCCGCGCGCCGTCGCGCGCGAGATGGTCACGCCCTAGACGATCGGCTTCCGAAGTCCTGTCGGAAGTGATCCGCGGCCATCCCGCCCTCCGCTGTCATCGTCGGCGGAGGCGCAGCGGCGAATTGCTCGCCTCAGATCGTCGCGCGAATCATGCCCGGCGCGGCGGCATTTACCGGGCGGAAACTGTTGCTGTCGTCAAATGCGAGCATGGCACAGTTGCGCATGGAAGTTCGCGATTCGGCCGGCACCATCCTGCCGGGCTATGGCGACGCATTCTTCGATCTCAGGCTGCCCGGCGATCATTGCCGCGTGGCGCAGAGCCTGCTCCGGATGATTCGCGGCGACGACGTCCGCTCGCCGGTCCACAGCGTGCACTTCTTCCGCGACCACGCGGAAATCGGGTGCTGGTCTGTCGACGACGAGCACGCGGAAATGATCGTGATGGACGCGTTCGCGCACACGCCGCCGGCGGCGGCGTAACCTGTCCCGCGACAGGCGCGGACACGTCGCGCTCAGACGATGCGCGGATGCGCCTTCTGATGCCAGGCCCAGGCCGAGCGGATGACGTGGCCGAGATCGGAGCGGCGCGCCTTGAAGCCGAGTTCCTGCTCGGCGCGGGTGGGATCGGCGACCAGGATCGGCGGATCGCCGGCGCGGCGCTCGCGATAAACCAGCGGCACCTGCTCGCCGGTCTCGTTGCGGATCGCATCGACGATCTCGCGCACGGAATAGCCGCTGCCGGTCCCCAGATTGTAGGCGCCGCCGGCACCCCCTTCCAGCAGCCGGCCGAGCGCGGCGATATGGGCGGCGGCGAGGTCGTCGACGTGAATGTAATCGCGCACTGCGGTGCCGTCAGGTGTCTCGTAGTCGGTGCCGAAGATCGCGAAGTCGGGCACGTGCCCGAGGATCGCCATCAGCGCGCGCGGAATCAGATGCGTCTCGGGATCGCGCAACTCGCCGATCGTGCCTGACGCGTCGGCGCCGCAGGCGTTGAAGTAGCGCAGCGCGGTGGCGGAGAAGCCGTAGGCGGCGCGATAGTCGGCCAGGATCTGCTCGATCATGTATTTGGAACGGCCGTAAGGATTGACGGTCGGCCCCGCCGCGCTCTCCGGGATCGGCTCGCGCCCGGCATTGCCGTAGACTGCGCCGGTCGAGGAGAACACGAGCCGCGTGCAGCCGGCCTCGCGCATGCCCTGCAACAGGCCCAGCGTGCCGGCGACGTTGTTGAGGTAATATTTCTGCGGATCGGCCACCGACTCGCCGACGGCGCTCCAGGCCGCGAAGTGCATCACCGCCTTGACGTCGTATTGCCGGATCGTGCTCGCGATCTTGATGCTGTCGGCGATATCGCCGACCATCAGCGGCCCCCATTGCACGAAGCCGCGATGGCCCGTCGTCAGATTGTCATAGACGACCGGCGTGAAGCCGGCTTCGGCGACCGCCTTGCTGCAATGAGCTCCGATATAGCCGGCGCCGCCGGCGATCAGGATCGCGCCTTTCGTACTCATGAGTCGTTATGCCCTTTACCTGCAATCAATGGATGAAGCTGAGCGCCAAATACCAAGCACCATAAGCGAGCGTTGCAGTCGGAGCAAATTCAACTACCTGCAAGGTGGCGCCGGACGGCGTTCGCTGCGCTCGTCGCTCACCGGTTAACCGTCGTGGCGTCATTCGTAGGAGAGCGGACCGGGCAAACACTGCATATAGAGAGCCGCAACGCGGAGCGACGAGATCTGGCAGTGAACAAGTATCGTACCGCGATTCGCAATCGATTCGGACGCGGTTCGTTCCAGCCGCGTTCCGAGCGTTAACAGCGGAGCTCTTCGGTGTCGCGTTCTGGAACAATCCTGCATCGGGGCGGTGCTGAGATTGTCTTCGCGTGGCGACGACCGCGATCCACCCGGTTCCATCGGTGTGCGCGCGCAGGCGCCATTCCGGAGTCGAGGTGGCGCGGGACGCAGAATGAGGTAGCAATAGTCCGGCGTCGAAACGTGATGCAGGAGGGCGCATCGTGAGTGAAACGAGCAACGTCGATGCGGCGTCGCGCGCGGCAGCGCCGCAACCGCCCTCGCCCGCTGCGTCGCCCGGCCTCTGGGCGCGCCTCGCCATTCCGCTGCTGGCCGTCATCGTTGCGTTGGGGTTCGTGGCGCTCGCGACGACGCGCTGGGACGCCTGGACCGGCAACGCCACGACGCAGTCGACCAACGACGCCTATGTCCGCGCCGACCTCACCCAGCTCTCGAGCCGCGTCGCCGGCGAGGTGCTGAAGGTCGCGGTCAGCGATTTCCAGCAGGTCAAGGCCGGCGACATCCTGATCCAGATCGATCCGGCCGACTACGAGGCGCAGGTCGCGCAGGCCGAGGCCAATGTCGCGGCGGCACAGGCGGCGCTTGACAATCTCGGCAACCAGATCGAGCTGCAATACGCGACCATCGCCCAGGCCGAGGCGCAGCAGGTCTCGGCGGGCGCCGCCGAGGTGCAGGCGCGGCAGGAGGAGGAGCGCCAGCAGTCGCTGTCGCAGACCGAGGCCGGCACGCGGCAACGGCTCGAGCAAGCCACCGCCGCCTATGCCAAGGCGCAGGCAGACGTGCGCGCCAGCCGCGCCGTCATCGCCGCGCAGCGCCATCAGCTGGAGGTGCTCACCGGCACCAAGACGCAGCGCGGCGCCGACCTCGCCGGCGCCAAAGCGGCGCTGGCCGCCGCCAGGCTGAAGCTCGGCTACACCAAGATCACGGCGCCGTTCGACGGAGTCGTCGGTCAGCGCCAGGTGCAGACCGGCGACTACGTCAACATCGGCAGCAGCCTGATCGCCGTGGTGCCGCTGCCGCAGGTCTTCATCATCGCGAATTACAAGGAGACCCAGCTCACGCATGTCGCGCCCGGTCAGCCGGTCGACGTCACCGTGGACTCGTTTCCGGGCGAGAAGCTGCACGGCCGGGTCGAGCGGATCGCGCCGGCCTCCGGCTCGCAATTCGCGCTGCTGCCGCCTGACAATGCGACCGGCAATTTCACCAAGGTCGTGCAGCGCATTCCCGTGCGCATCGCGCTCGATGCCGATCAGCCGTTGCTCGCGCGCCTGCTGCCGGGCATGTCGGTGGTGACCCACATCCGCACCGCGGGCGCTGCCGATGGCGGCAAGTGACCCGACGAGCGAGAGCATCAGCGCCGCCGATCGCGGACCGCTGTCGCGCGGCGGCGTCGCGCCGCAGCCGCTGTTCGCGGTCGGCGCCGTGCTGCTCGGCTCCTTCCTCGCCAATTTCGACAGCCGTCTCACCTCGGTCGGTTTGCCCGATCTGCGCGGCGCGTTCGGGCTCGGCTTCGACCAGGGCGCGTGGCTGTCGACCGCCGCGATCGGCTCGCAGATCTTCATCGCGCCCGCCGTGGCCTGGCTCGCCACGGCGTTCGGCCTGCGCCGCGTGCTCGGCGTTCCGAGCCTGATCTATGCCGCGGTGTCGCTCATCATTCCGTTCGTGCGCGACTACCCGACCCTGATCACGCTCGCGATCATCCACGGCATGCTGCTCGGCACCTTCGTGCCGGCAACCTTGATGATCGTCTTCCGCAACCTGCCGATCCGCTGGTGGCTGCCGGCAATCTCGATCTACTCGATCCGCGTCGGCGTCGCACTGGACACCTCGACGTCGCTGGTCGGCTTCTATGTCGAGCATCTCGGCTGGCAGTGGCTGTACTGGCAGGGCGTCGTGCTGGCCCCCCTGATGGCACTGATGGTCTATCTCGGGACGCCGAGCGAACCGGTCAATCGCACGCTGCTCGAGAACGCCGACTGGGGCGGCATGCTGCTGCTCGGCAGCGCCGTGTCGATGATCTATGCCGGCCTCGATCAGGGCAACCGGCTCGACTGGCTGCAATCCGGCACGGTGGTGGCGCTGCTGGCCGGCGGCGCCGTGCTGTTCGTGCTGTTTCTCGTCAACGAGGCGCTGGCGCCGCAGCCATGGGCGCATGTCAACGTGCTGCTTTCGCGCAACATCGGGCTCTCGCTGGCGGTCATTCTGCTGTACACGCTGACCAGCCTGTCGAACGCGTCGCTGGTGCCGAACTTCCTCGCTACGATCACGCAACTGCGCCCCGAGCAGAGCGGCTCGCTGCTGTTGCTCTATGGCGCCTTGCCGATGCTCGTGCTGGTCCCGCTCTCGATCGCGATGCTGCGCCATCTCGATCCCCGCATCGTCGTCGTGTTCGGCCTCAGCGCGTTCGCCGCGGCCAATCTGATGGGCACGCAGCTGACCCACGCCTGGGCGCGCGAGGACTTCATCGTCATCGTGGTACTGCAATCGATTGGTCAAGCGTTGACCCTGCTGCCGATCATCATTTTGGCGCTGTCCAACTCCGATCCGGCGCGCGCGACCTCGTTCGCCGCCTACATCCAGATCATGCGGCTCGGCGGCGCCGAGATCGGCGTCGCGCTGATGGGCACGTGGCTGCGGGTGCGCGAGCAAATGCATTCGGCCACTCTCGGCCTCAACATCCAGCGCGGCGACGGCGATGTCGCCCGCGCGCTGCAGCGGCTGACCGGCTTTTTCACCGCCCACGGCGGCGCCCAGGCCAAGGCCCGCGCGATCGGGACGCTGGCCGCCGAGGTCCAGCGCGAGGCCAATGTGCTGGCCTATCTCGATGCGTTCTGGCTATGCTTCTGGCTCGCGATCACCGCACTCGGGCTGGTCGCATTGATCACGCGCGCGCCGCCGGGTCCGTTCTCCCCGACCCCCGTCCGCTTCGGCGCAGGCTGGGTGAAGCGCATCGCCGCAAGATTCACATAAGATAATCTCCGGGCCAGCGTGACTAACAACTAATCATCTGTTGCTTATTCGCGACAGACGGATCCGCGAGCAGTTGATCAAATGATGATCATCCTCGCATGGAACTCGAAAATCCGACTTGTTTGAAACACCTGAATGCCCGATCACCGCCACGCTGTCGCACTGCGTTCATCTGCGATTCCTAAAGTCGTTGACGGCAGGGCGGATCAAACAACAACGGGGACTTGACATCATGCGCAAGCATGCCGCGGCGGCGTTGGCCGTGATCGGAACACTGACAACTTCATCAGCACAGGCGCAATCGGGCAACGGCAGCGATGCCGAGATCGCGCTGCTCAAGCAGCAGCTGCGGCTGATGGAGCAGAAGCTGGATCGCCTGCAGAGGCAGACATCGGCCAACGCCCAGGCCGCGGCCAGCGCGAGCGCCAAGGCCGACACTGCCAAGGCGGAAATCAAGACCGCGGTGGCCAATGCCAATGCGGCGATCCCGGTGAAGGGCGCGGTGGCGCCGTCGGGCGTGGTCGTGACCATGCCGAACAACCGGCCGACGATCTGCACCGCGGACGAGCAGAATTGCATCTCGCTCACCAGCCGCGTGCATTGGGATGTCGGCGGCTACGACTTCCGTCCGAACAGCGCGGCGACCGCGCCGCAACGCCTGGACAACGGCGAGAACGTCCGGCGCGCCCGCATCGGCGTGCTGGGCAAATTCCTCGGCGATTGGAATTACGCCCTGGTCTATGATTTCGGCGGCACGTCCGACGGCTTCGGCGGCACCGCGGCCGGCTCGCTGCCGGGCGGCGGCGTCTCCGGCATCGAGAACGCCTATCTGAGCTACACCGGCATCCGGCCGTTCGGCGGCAAGATGGCCATCGAAGGCGGCATCATGGACGTGCCGTGGACGCTCGCCGAGGCGACGAGCTCCAACGACATCCTGTTCATGGAGCGTGCTTCCTCCAACGTGATCGCGACCAACATCGCGGCCGGCGATTTCCGCTCCGCCATCGGCAGCCGCTGGTGGAACGACACGTTCTGGGCCGGCGCCTATGTCACCGGGCCGACGACGGGCCAGATCCACTCCTATTCGAGCGTGACCCCCAACGGCTCGACCGAACAATATGGCGTGGTCGCGCGCGCGGCCGGACAGCTCGTCAGCGGCTCCGACTATTCGCTGCATCTCGGCGGCAATTTCGAGGACCTGATCCAGCCGGCGCGCAACACCGTCACCGGCGCACAGACGCTCACCTTGAGCGACCGGCCCGAGCTGCGCATCGATCCGACGACGCTGATCTCGACCGGTGCGATCGCCAACGTCTCGAACGCCCAGGTGTACGGCATCGAGGCGGCCGCAACCTACGGCTCGTTCTTCTTCCAGGGCGAGTACTACTGGTACAATGTCGAGCGCGGCGCCAATACCGGCCTGCCGCCGTTCGGCGCGCGCAACCTGAAGTTGGACGGCGGCTATGCTGAGGCGAGCTACGTGCTGACGGGCGAGCGGCACAAATACAACCCGGCGACGGCCTCCTATTCCGGCATCACGCCGGCGCGCCCGTTCGCCTGGCAGTCCGGCGATTGGGGCGCGTGGGAAATCGCCGGCCGGTTCTCGACCGTCGATCTCAACGACCAGCTCGCCACCGCGGCCGGCATCGCCGGCGGCCGCCAGAACATCTACACCGCCGGCCTCAACTGGTACGTCAGCGGCAACATCCGCTTCATGCTCAACTACCTGCATGGCGACATCGCGCGGCAGGCGAGCGCGACCAGCACGGTCAACACGGGCTCGAAGTTCGACGCGGTCGGCTTCCGCACCCAGGTGGCGTTCTGAGGCACGCAGGACGCGCTCTTGACGATGAAGGCCCGGCATCTGCCGGGCCTTTTGCGTTTACGATTGGCCGGCTGCGGTCGCCATTTCGGTGCATGCGCTCGCTGCATCTCGTGGGCGCCTGCGGTGAGACACGACATCTAGCCGTGAACAGACCCCCAACCCGTGATTCGCCAGCGATTCGGACGCGGTTCGTTCCAGCCGCGTTCCGAACGTTAACCGCATCGCCGTGAGCGTCGCATTCTGGGACATCATTCCCGCGATGGTTGCGGCAGCTCGTCGAGCGGCCATTTCGGACGCTTGATCTTGGTGTACGGCAACGTCGTCACGTCGCGCGCGACCACGCCGGGCGCATCGACCATGATGATGTCGGCCGCGATCGGCGCGAATGATGCGCGGAAATGCTGGGCCGATTTCACCACCACGAGCTTGCGCGTCGAAGGATCACAGCCGAGCTGCGTGAAGAAGTCCTTCCCGAAGGCCTGGCAACGGAAGGTCGTGATCACGACCTCCACACCTTGGCTTTCGATCAGCGCGCAATCGCCGAGCTTGGCCGGCGTGCCGGCAAGCCCCGTCATCACCATGTTTTCCTTCAGCGCCTTGATCTCCCAGGTCGCATCGACCGGAGCACCGGACAGCGGCCCGATCTTGCCGCCGATACGCAACGGCAGCTTGGCGCCGACGCCGGCATCGAAGGCGATGCGCACCGCGATCGGATCCCACATCGGGCCGACGCAGACGTTCTCGATGTTCCGTTCGAGCACGCGGCGCAGGATGAAGGTGGAATCGCCCGGCGCACCGCCGCCGGGATTGTCGCTGGCGTCGCCGAGCACGATGGTGCCGTGCTTCGCCAGCGCCTGGTCCAGCGCGGCATCGACGCCGGGCATGCGCTCGGTCACGGCCTCACGCATGCCGATCAGCTCATCCGCGAGCTTGCGCGCCAAGCCTTGCGCTTTCGCGCCGTCGGGATCAACCGCCGCATCGCTATAGACCAGCACCTTGGTGCCCATCGCCGGCGTGTCGCCCCAGCCGAAGCCGTGCACGATGGACGCCGACACGATGCCGTCCTTGCCTTCCAGCGCGGTGATGCGGTCGACGAAGCTGCGCACCGGCTCGCGCGTGGTGTGCAGGGTCACGATCATGTCGGTGTCGACCAGCGCCTTGCGCAGCGTCAGCCGCTTCTCGGCCAGTTCGGTGCAGTGCTTCACCAGATCCTGCGCGCGCTCGAGGATGTCCGTGTGCGGATATTCTTTCCAGCAGATCAGGAGATCCGCGCTCTCGACCATGAGATCGCTCATATGGACGTGCGGATCGAGCGTCGCGCCGATCACGACGTCAGGGCCCGCGATCTCGCGGATCCGCGACAGCAGATCGCCCTCGCAATCATCAGTGCCGTCGGCGATCATCGCGCCGTGCAGGCCGATCAGGGCCATGTCGATCGGCAGCGCGGCCTTGAGGTCGGCGAGGATCTGGTCGCGCAAGGTCTCGAACGCCGCACGGGTGACGAGCCCGTTCGGCACGGCGGCGGCGACGAGGCCTTCGATCAGCGTCCAGCCCCTGGCCGGTCCGACTTGCCGCGCGGCCCACAACGGCCCGCCGTGCATCTGCATCTTGTCCGGATGCGTTCCGGCGGGAAAATACGCCCGCTCGTGGAACGTCGCGATGCCGGTCGGCATCGGCGCGAACGTGTTGGTTTCAGTCGCGAGGGCGGCAGAGAAGACACGCATGAAAAAGCTGATCCGTTCGGTGTCGAGGGAAGGCAGGCGGCTCGTCCTGTCCGACCCGCCGCAGCGGCGACCCGGCCGCAGCCACCGATGCCTGATGCATTTGGCCGCCGGAGAGGCTACCATGCGGCCGATGGCGGACGATAAATTGAAACGGCGGTTGACGACAGTGCTGTGCGCGGATGTGCACGGCTATTCCCGCCTGATGGGCGCGGACGAGGCCGGCACGCTGGAGACACTGCGCCGCTATCGCGCAGCCATTGCGCGACTGGTGGAGCGCCACGAGGGCCGCGTCGTCAACACCTGGGGCGATGCCGTGATCGCGGAGTTCCCCAGCGTCGTCGAGGCCGTGCAATGCGCGGTCGAGATTCAGCAGGAAATCTCGAGTCAGCCATCGACCGCTCCTGACGCGCAGAGGATGCAGTTTCGCATCGGCGTCAATCTCGGCGACGTGATGGTGGACGGCTCGGACATCTTCGGCGATGGCGTCAACATCGCCGCGCGTTTGCAGGAATTGGCGGAGCCCGGCGGCATCGTGGTCTCTGCCCCTGTCTACGATCAGGTTCATAACAAGCTCTCGATCGGCTTTGACTGTCTCGGTCAGCAACAGCTCAAGAACGTCGCGCCCGTCACCAGCTATCGTGTCACGGTCGGCGGCCACGCCGGCCAGCGACCGGACACTCCGGTTGACGACGGCGCGCTGCGCACGCGCGCATTCGCGGCCTCGGCCGCGCGACCTTCCTTACGCGACGGGGACCACCGATCCGCATCGGCAAGCACCGTATCGAGCACCGTGTCGAGTTACTTCGCAGCTCTGCCCCGCCCGCTCGCAACGAGCCTCACGGTGTCGGCCTTTCTGTTTCTGATCAATGTGTTCACCGGCCTGCACAAAATCTGGTTTCACTGGCCCGTCGCAGTCTTGCTGTTCGGCGGCATCATGCGGACGATGCTCCAGAACAAGCCGTCCGATGAGCGTGAGCGGGGCCGGACACGCCAGGACTGAGCGGGCATCGACCGTCACCGGGTCGAATCCGCGGTTGCTGTCCTCGACGGCCCTTTGCCGGACATGTCGCCGTTACGCGCGCACCGACTGATCCTCGATGGCCTTGACCGCCACGGCCGCGACCTGCGCCAGCGCCTCGCGGTCGGCGCCAGACGACGCCATCACGCTCATGCCGGTGATCACGGCGGAGACATAGCGCGCGAGCGCGGCGGGGTCGGCGGTCGCGGCCAGATCGCGCTCCTCCTTCGCGCGCTCGAAGCGATGGCGGAGCTGCTCCTCGGTCTGGGCGCGGCGGGCGGCGAGCTCGAACGGGACATTGGATGAGCCCGAGCCGCAGGCGAGCCCGCCCTGCACCAGAAGGCAGCCCGGTGGATTGGACGGGTCGGTCTGCTTCTCGGCGACACCCATCAGCATCCGCGCGGTGACCTCACGGGCCGTCGGCGCGCTCAGCACCTCCTCCATCCACGCCTCGCGACGCGCCGTGTAGCGATCCAGCGCAGCCTTCAGCAGCGCCTCCTTGCTGCCGAACGCGGCGTAGAGGCTCGGCGGGTTAATGCCCATGGCGTCGGTGAGCTGGGCGATGGTCGCGCCCTCATAGCCATGGCGCCAGAACACCTCCATGGCTTGCTCCAGCGCGGTGTCGCGGTCGAAAGTCCGGGGCCGTCCGATACCCATCTGCAAATCTCCTGTCTTCGTCTCCGCCCCGATCGATTTCTTATCTATTTGCGATTCCTGGCCATTTCTTTGATCTGCCGCAGCCGCCAAAGTTCCGTCTAGGTTTTTCGTAGCATCCGTTACATAAGTCTCTTGCGAACGAGTTGCCAGCGCCACATTTGTAGCGAGCACTACAAATCTGGAGCGCGCCAATGCCTTCGCCCACCCCCGTTTCCTCCGGCCGCCTGAAGCGGTGGCTCAGCACCGCTGCCGTCGTCGGCGCGGTGATCGCCGCCGGCTCTTATGCCGGCTCGCACTATTTCCATGTCAGCCCGATGCCGCAGGCCGCCCGGGCCGCCGCGCCTGAGCAGGCCGTCGCGGTGACCGTCTCCGTTGTCGAGCCGCGCAAGGCCAGCCTGTGGGATGAATTCTCCGGCCGCCTCGAAGCGGTCGAGCGCGTCGAGGTCCGGCCGCGCGTTGCCGGCGCCATCCTCGCCACCAATTTTACCGAGGGCTCGCTGGTGAAGGCCGGCGACGTCCTGTTCAAGATCGATCCGGCGCCCTATGCCGCCGAGGTCGACCGTGCGCAGGCACAACTCGAAGCCGCCCGCGCCCGCGCGGCCTTCGCCGCCAGCGAGCTGGAGCGCGGCGCCCAGCTGGTCGGCAATTCGATCGTGACCAAGCGCGACTACGACCAGCGCGACAACGGCAATCGCGAGGCGATCGCCAACGTCAAGGCGGCGGAAGCCGCGCTGCAGGCAGCGAAGCTCAATCTCGACTACACGCAGGTTCGCGCGCCGGTCGACGGCCGGGTCGGCCGGATCGAGGTCACCGTCGGCAACCTCGTCGCCGCCGGCTCCGCCTCGCCGGTGCTGACCAACCTCGTTTCCGTCAATCCGATCTATGCGAGCTTCGACGCCACCGAGGATGTCGTGCTGCGGGCGCTGGCGGCTGTGGCCGATGGGTCTGGCAAGCGCGGCAATCTCGACCGCATCCCGGTGGAGATGACGACGTCGGGCGGCATCACGGCCTCCGGCCACATCCAGCTGATCGACAACCAGGTGCAGGGCCAGACCGGCACCATCCGCGTCCGCGCCGTGTTCGAGAACGAGACCGGCACCTTGATCCCCGGCCAGTTCGCCCGCGTCCGCATGGGCCAGCCGCAACAGCAATCCCTGGTGCTGCTCGACGAGCGCGCCATCGGCACCGACCAGGACAAGAAGTTCGTGATGGTGGTCGGCGACGACGAGCGCGCGGTGTACCGCCCGGTCACGATCGGCGGCAGCATCGAGGGTCTGCGCATCATCTCGGCCGGGCTGAAGCCTGGTGAGCGCGTGGTCGTCAACGGCCTGCAACGGGTGCGCCCGGGCGCGCTGCTGAAGACGCAGGTCGCCGAGATGGGCGCGCGGGATGGGGCGGATGCGAAACAGGTGGCGCAGCGCTGAGCGTCAATGGATCACGGCTGCCAACGCCACCCACAGCCGTCGTCCCGGCGAACGCCGGGACCCATAACCACCGGACTTGCTTATCGACAAAGAAAGATGACCCGCAGTCTTTTTCACCAATCAGCCGTCCGCGGTATGGGTCCCGGCGTTCGCCGGGACGACACCGAGGGTGAGGCGGCGACGAGCACAACAACACGAGCAAACACAGCCTTAGAGGTCACCTGCTGATGATGCTCAGCTGCCAACGCCACCCACAGTCGTCGTCCCGGCGAACGCCGGGACCCATAGCCACCGGCCTCGCTTGTCGACAAAGAAAGATAACCCGCAGTCTTTTTCTCCAATCATCCATCCGCGGTATGGGTCCCGGCGTTCGCCGGGACGACGCCGAGGGTGAGGCGACAGCGAGATCCTATTTGGCGCCGCTCAGCGTCTTTGAACAAGCCCACCGACAACTCACAACGTCAGCCACGCGCTGACCTCTCCCGACCACGGGGCCTTCCATGAACCTCTCTAAATTCTTCATCGACCGGCCGATCTTCGCAGGTGTGCTGTCGACGCTCATCTTTCTCGGCGGTCTCATCGCGCTGTTCTCGATGCCGATCTCGGAATATCCCGACGTCGTGCCGCCCTCCGTCGTGGTGCGCGCGACCTATCCCGGCGCTAATCCGAAGGTGATCGCCGAGACGGTGGCGACGCCGATCGAGGAGCAAATCAACGGTGTCGAGAACATGCTCTATATGAGCAGCCAGGCGACCACCGACGGCGCCATGACGCTCACCGTCACCTTCAAGCTCGGCACCGATCCGGACAAGGCGACGCAGCTGGTACAGAACCGGGTGCAGCAGGCCGAGCCGCGGCTGCCCAACGTCGTGCGCCAGCTCGGCGTCATCACCAAGAAGAGCTCGCCCGATCTCACCATGGTCGTGCATCTGATCTCGCCCAATGGCCGCTACGACACGACGTATCTGCGCAACTACGCGGTGCTCAACGTCAAGGACCGGCTGGCGCGCATCGACGGCGTCGGTGACGTGCAGCTGTTCGGGGCCGGCGACTATTCGATGCGGGTGTGGGTCGACCCGCAGAAGGCGGCCGAGCATGGCCTGTCGGCCAGCGACATCGTCAAGGCGATCCAGGCGCAGAACGTCGAGGCCGCCGCCGGCGTGGTCGGTGCGTCGCCGAGCGTCAAGGGCCTCGATTTGCAGCTCTCGGTGAACGCTGAGGGACGGCTGTCCAACGAGGACCAGTTCGCCGACATCGTCGTCAAAACCGGCGCGCATGGCGAGGTCACGCGGCTGCGCGACGTCGCCCGCATCGAGCTCGGCGCCTCCGAATACGGCCTGCGCTCGCTGCTCGACAACAAGCAGGCGGTGGCGATCCCGATCTTCCAGGCGCCCGGCTCCAACGCGCTGCAGATCTCCGACAACGTCCGCGCCACCATGGCGGAGATCAAGAAGACGATGCCGGAAGGCGTCGAATATCACATCGTCTACGATCCGACCCAGTTCGTGCGCTCCTCGATCGAGGCCGTGGTGCACACGCTGTTCGAGGCGATCGTGCTGGTCGTGATCGTAGTGATCCTGTTCCTGCAGACCTGGCGCGCCTCGATCATCCCGCTGCTGGCCGTGCCCGTCTCGATCGTCGGCACCTTCGCGGTGATGCATCTGTTCGGCTTCTCGATCAACGCGCTCAGCCTGTTCGGCCTGGTGCTCGCGATCGGCATCGTCGTCGACGACGCCATCGTCGTGGTCGAGAACGTCGAGCGCAACATCGAATCGGGACTGTCGCCGCGCGACGCCACCTATCAGGCGATGCGTGAGGTGTCCGGCCCGATCATCGCGATCGCGCTGGTGCTGGTCGCGGTGTTCGTGCCGCTCGCCTTCATCTCCGGCTTGACCGGTCAGTTCTACAAGCAGTTCGCGCTGACGATTGCGATCTCCACCGTGATCTCGGCCGTGAACTCGCTCACCCTGTCGCCGGCACTGTCGGCGCTGCTGCTCAAGGGCCACCACGACCCGAAGGACCGCCTCACCCGCATCCTCGACCGCTCGCTCGGCTGGTTCTTCCGCGGCTTCAACCGCGCCTTCGTCCGCGCTTCCGACAATTACAGTGGCAGCGTCTCCCGGGTGATTTCGGGCAAGGCCGCCGTGATGATGCTCTACGTGCTGCTGATCGGCGCGACAGGCTTTCTGTTCAAGCAGGTGCCGGGCGGCTTCGTGCCGGGCCAGGACAAGCAATATCTGGTCGGCTTCGCGCGGCTGCCGGACGGCGCCACGCTCGACCGGTCGGAAGAGGTGATCCGCAAGATGAGCGATATCGCGCTGACGCAGCCTGGTGTCGAGAGCTCGATCGCCTTTCCGGGCCTGTCGATCTCCGGCTTCACCAACTCGTCCAACGCCGGCATCGTGTTCTCCGGGCTGAAGCCGTTCGACGAGCGCAAGGATCCGTCGCTGTCGGGCGGCGCGATCGCCCTGCAGCTCAACAAGAAATACGCAGGGATCCAGGACGCGTTCATCGCGATGTTCCCGCCGCCGCCGGTCAACGGCCTCGGCACGATCGGCGGCTTCAAGCTGCAGATCGAGGACCGCGCCGGCCGCGGCTACGACGCGCTCAACGACGTCACCACCGCCTTCATGGGAGCCCTGCAGAAGTCACCGGAGATCGCCGGCGCATTCTCAAGCTTCCAGGTCAACGTGCCGCAGCTGTTCGCCGACATCGACCGCACCAAGGCGCTGCAACTCGGCGTTCCCGTCACGGAAGTGTTCAACACCCTGCAGATCTACCTCGGCTCCTACTACGTGAACGACTTCAACAAGTTCGGCCGCACCTACTCGGTGCGCGTGCAGGCCGATGCGCCGTTCCGGGCCCGCGCCGACGACATCCGCCAGCTCAAGGTGCGCTCGGCTTCCGGCGACATGGTGCCGCTGTCGGCACTGCTCAACGTCAGGCAGAGCGCCGGGCCTGAGCGCGCCATCCGCTACAACGGCTTCCTGTCGGCGGACATCAACGCAGCCGCGGCGCCCGGGTTCTCGTCGGGCCAGGCGCAGGCCGCCGCCGAGCGGATCGCCGCGGAGGTGCTGCCGCCGGGCTTCGCCTTCGAATGGACCGACCTGACCTATCAGGAGTTCATCGCCGGCAACTCCGGGCTCTGGGTGTTTCCGCTCGCGATCCTGCTGGTGTTCCTGGTGCTGGCGGCGCTCTACGAGAGCCTGACCTTGCCGCTGGCGATCCTGATGATCGTGCCGATGGCCCTGCTGGCGGCAATGGCCGGCGTCTACATCTCGAAGGGCGACAACAACATCTTCACCCAGATCGGCCTGATCGTGCTCGTCGGCCTCTCCGCCAAGAACGCGATCCTGATCGTCGAGTTCGCGCGCGAGCTCGAATTCGCCGGGCGCACGCCGCTCCGCGCGGCGATCGAGGCCAGCCGTCTGCGGCTACGGCCGATCCTGATGACGTCGATGGCGTTCATCATGGGCGTGCTGCCGCTGGTGCTGTCGACCGGCGCCGGTTCGGAGATGCGGCGCGCGATGGGCGTCGCGGTGTTCTCCGGCATGATCGGAGTCACCGTGTTCGGCCTGTTCCTGACGCCCGTGTTCTACGTGCTGCTGCGGACGCTGACCGGGATGAAGCCGCTGATCCAGCACAACGACCACGGCACGGTCGCAGCTCAACCCGCGGAGTAAACAGAAATGTGAACAGGCCTGCCGTCGGACGCCGCAAACCCAATCGTCTCTTGCTCCGTAAAGGCAAGTGACAGTCGGCGTCCCCGTCAAGCATCCCCGATGATCCAATTCACGATCACTTCTGCACGACTGTGAAACGGATCACAGACCAGCGCAGCGAGATGGAGGACGCCAACTCCAGCACGTTGCGCCGACCCGGCGGCCTTTCCCGCACCAGGCCGCCGGGTCATCTGACTGAAGGAGTTGCAATATGGATTTTTTGAATCATCTCGTTGCCGCCAGGCTGATGAAGACGGCGCAGGGTTTCGAGCGCATCGGCGTCCACGGCCTGCCCCGTCGTTTGCCTGCGCCGACCACGCGCTTTGGGACGACTCCGACGACATTGGCGCTGGTGGTGGATCGTCAAGCCAACGATCCAAGCGCCGCACAACGCTGTCCCGGCGCCGAGAGCGTCTGATCGCCGTCAACAGCAGCGCACGTGGCGGGACCCGGCCCGCCACGTATCGGTCTGGGGCTTACGCGAGGGTCGCCTTGATGGTCCCGACCCAATCCGCAAAGCTCTGGGGCGCGGCGCCGGTGATCATCTGATAGTCGCGCGTGACCTCGGCGACGCGGCCTTGCGCGGTGTTCGTGTCGAACGAGGCGAAGACCTCGGCTAACGGCCGCGGCAGACCGGCGCCCACCATGCCCTGGATCAAGCCTTCAAGCGGCACCTGCACCACCTCGATGGGCTTGCCCAGCGCAGCCGAGATGATCTGCGCCTGCTCGACCTTCGTGAGGGCCTTGGCGCCGCTCAGCGTGAACCTCTGCTGACCCGTGAAGTCGCCGGCCAGCACCGTCGCGGCGGCACGTGCAAGATCGTCGCGGGAGATATCGGCTGCGCCGCCGCCCTCGTCCGCGGTAAACCAGCGTCCCGAACCCAGGATCTGCGGCAACGACATCAGCAGGTTCTCGAAGTACCAGTGATTGCGCAGGACGGTCCAACCGGCGAGCTGGCTGTTCTGGAGAGCGGCCTCCGTCAGCGCGTGGTCCGGCGAAATCAGCAGCGGGGAGTTCTCCGGCTTCGGCATCGACGTGTAGACGACATGCTCGACGCCGGCCTGCTCCGCGGCAGCGATGGCGCGGCCATGCTGCTCCGCGCGATAGCCGGGGCGATCGAGCCGGTCGGTCGAGATCAGCAGCATGCGCTGCGCACCGGCAAAGGCTGCGGCCAACGACTGCGGATCGTCGAAATCCGCCGCCCGGACGGTGACGCCTTGCGCGGCCAGCTCCTGCAACTGCTCCGGCTTGCGGGTCGTCGCGACGATGCTGGTGGCCGGCACCTTCAGGGTGGTCAGGAGGTGACGGATGACGGCGCGGCCGAGCTGGCCGGCGGCGCCGGTCACGAGGAGAGATTTGGACATCATTAACTTTCGTCGAGGGGCTGCTGGGGTCAAAATGTTGGCGACGCTGCGCGCAGCGGGCTAAGGTCTCTTTCTGAGACCTGCACTACATTAGGAACGGGCATCGTTTGTCGAAAGAAGGCAGTTTTCTGGGAGATAGGCACATGAAGGGAACTGCCCCGGCCAAGGCGTTCGCTGACGCATCGGCGCCTGCGGAGGGGCCGCGCGCCTGGAAGGAGAAGTTCGTTTCGATCGACGACTGCCCGATCCGCACGGTGATCAATCAGATCGGCGATAAATGGAGCGTGCTGATCCTCGCCGTGCTCGGCACCCGTCCGCATCGTTTCGGCGAGCTCAGGCGCGAGATCGATGACATCTCGCAACGCATGCTGACGCAGACCCTGCGCGACCTGCAGCGCGACGGGCTGATTGCGCGGCGCGTCATCCCCACCGTGCCGCCGAGTGTCGAGTACAGCGTCACGGCGCTCGGGCAGAGCCTGCTCGAGCCGATGTCGCGCCTGATCGGCTGGGCCGAGCAGCACCAGGCCGAGATCAAATCGGCGCGGCAGAGATTCGACGAGAGCGTCGCGCCGGAGTGAGCGATCGCAACGCAGACGCGTCTTGTTCGCACGCAGCTATGGCTTAAGGGTCTTGCAGCAGCGCTCCACCTGCTAAGCAGCCATCGCATCTGCCCACTCTGAGCTTTTCGCGAATCCGTCTCCACGTCGTCATGCCCGGGCTCCGTCCCGCCTGCGCCGCCGAAGCCGCTTCGGCGCGGCGAAGGCCCGGGCATCCACGTCGTTCTCAGCACGCCGGCCGACGTGGATGGCCGGGACAAGCCCGGCCATGACGACGTGGGGACAAACGAGCGCAACACTGCGATCGTCATATGCGACCGTTCTGGCCTTGCTGTGCTGCCGCCCAACGGAGCGCTAACGCCAAACTAGCATCAGGATCAGGTCAAAACTCGCGCTTGCCAGAGCTTTGGACAGCCGGTAGCTTTTTTGTACCATTCAAAAGCGCGACGGATCATCGAGCATGTTGTCTCTGCGGACCACCCCCACCAACGCAATGATGTCGAACAGGACGGATCGGGCCGCATCGCGCGCGCCGATACGCGTCGCGACCGCGATTCTGGTCGCCGCGGCCGCTCTGATCAGCGTCGCGGCGTCAGCGCAGGCGCGCGACCTCACCGTCGTGTCGTGGGGCGGCAACTACCAGGACGCGCAGCGCAAGATCTATTTCCAGCCGTTCGCCGCCAAGCTCGGCGCCACCGTGCTCGACGAGAGCTGGGATGGCGGCTACGGCGTGCTGCAGGCCAAGGTGAAGGCGGGCGTGCCGAACTGGGATGCGGTGCAGGTCGAGGCCGAGGAGCTCGAGCTCGGCTGCAGCGACGGCATCTATGAGAAGATCGACTGGAGCAAGCTCGGCGGCAAGGAGGGCTTCATTCCGGCCGGCGTCAGCGATTGCGGCGTCGGCGCGATCGTCTGGTCCACCGGCATGGCGTTCGACAGCGACAAGATCAAGGATGGGCCGAAGACCTGGGCGGACTTCTGGGACACGACGAAGTTTCCCGGCAAGCGCGGCCTGCGCAAGGGCGCGAAATACACGCTGGAATTCGCGCTGATGGCCGACGGCGTGCCGGCCGCCGACGTCTACAAGGTGCTGAAGACCAAGGAGGGTGTCGAGCGCGCCTTCAAGAAGCTCGACGCGCTCAAGGCCGACATCGTCTGGTGGGAAGCCGGCGCGCAGCCGCTGCAGCTGCTGTCGTCGGGCCAGGTTGCAATGACCTCGGTCTATAACGGCCGCATCACCGCCATCAACCGCACCGAGGGCAAGCATTTCGGCTTCGTTTTCCCGGGCAGCATCTATGCGGTCGACAGCTGGGTCGTGCTGAAGGGCTCGCCGAACAAGGACGCCGCGATGGCCTTCATCGCCTTTGCGAGCCAGGCCGACAACCAGGCCAAGCTGCCGGAATACATCGCCTACGGCCTGCCGAACATCGCCGCCGCCAAGCTGGTGCCGGAGAAGTACGCCGCGGAGCTGCCGACCACGCCGGACAATCTCAAGCAGGCGATCGCGCTCGACGTCGGCTTCTGGACCGACAATTCCGAAGAGCTGTCGAAGCGCTTCAACGCCTGGCTGGCGCGCTGAGGCCATCGCCGATCGGGCGCGCGATCCTTCGCGCGTCCGCCTTCCTCGTGCATGAGTTCCGGCGCAATCGGCGCTGAAAAGCCAGCGTTCATGGACAGCCCCTTCATTTCGTTCCGGCAGGTGGTCAAGCGCTTCGGCCCGCTGACCGTCGTCGACCATCTCGATCTCGACATCACCAGAGGCGAGTTCATCGCCCTGCTCGGCCCCTCCGGCTCCGGCAAGACCACGCTCTTGATGATGCTGGCCGGCTTCGAGCAGCCGACCAGCGGCACGATCGAGGTCGGCGGCATCAGGGTCGACGGGCTGCCGCCGCACAAGCGCAACATGGGCGTGGTGTTCCAGAACTACGCGCTGTTTCCGCATATGAGCGTGCGCGACAACATCGCCTTTCCGCTGAAGATGCGGAACGCGCCGAAGACCGAGATTGCGACGCGCGTCGCGCGCGTGCTCGACATGGTGAAGCTGTCGGCGATGGCCGAGCGCAAGCCGGCCCAGCTCTCCGGCGGCCAGCAGCAGCGCGTGGCTCTGGCCCGCGCGCTGGTGTTCGAGCCACAGGTCGTGCTGATGGACGAGCCGCTCGGCGCGCTCGACAAGAAGCTGCGCGAGCAGATGCAGCTTGACATCCGCGACCTGCACCGCCGGCTCGGCCTGACCATCGTGTTCGTCACCCATGACCAGGACGAGGCGCTGACGATGTCCGACCGCATCGCCGTTTTCAACCACGGCAAGATCGAGCAGATCGGCACGCCGCGCGAAATCTATGAATTGCCGCGCACGCCGTTCGTCGCCGAGTTCATCGGCGAGACCAATCTGCTGACCTGCAAGGTCGATGATCAGGCCGGCGACGCGATGCGACTGACGACGGACTCCGGACTCTCCTTGTCGGCGCATGCCGGCACGGAACGGATCGACGGCGGCAAGGTGCGGGTCTCGATCCGCCCCGAGGCGATCCATATCAATGATCACGCCGCGGCCACGGCAAATCGTATGACCGCGCGCATCCTCGACGCCGTCTATTTCGGCGATCACATGCGACTCGTCGCTGCTGTGGGCGAGCAGCGGCTGATCATCAAGGGCGACCGGACGAGCGAGGCGGCGGAGGTCGGCCGCGACGTCTCGCTGTCGTTCGCCGCGTCGGATGTCTGGGTGGTGGGATCATGCGGCCAGACATCAGCCAGCGCCTGAAGGCCGCCCTGCTGCTCGCGCCGCTGCTGGCGTTCATGCTGTCCTTCTTCGTCGTGCCGCTGGTGACGATGATGAAATCGGCCGTGTCCGATCCCGTCGCGACCGAGGCGCTGCCGCGCACCGCGCGCGCATTGTCCGACTGGGACCGCAGCGGCACGCCGCCGGCGACGGCACAGGCCGCCCTCGCCGATGACATCCGCGCGCTCCGGAACGACGAGCAGTTCGGCGATCTCGTCCGCCGCCTCAACAGCGCGCAGTCCGGCTTCCGTAGCCTGCTCGGCAAGACCCGCCGCGCGCTCGACGGCGCGGGTACGGTTGACCTCGCAAACATCGACTCGCGCTGGACCGAGACCTCGTATTGGGTGACCATCGGCGAGGCCGTCGCCTCGCCCTGGACCGACAAGAACCTGCTCGCCGCCGTCGATCTGGAGCGCAATTCTGCGGGCAACGTCGCGGCGATGCCGGAGGGCGCGTCGGCCAACCGCCTGATCATGATCCGGACGTTCGTGACGTCGGCGCTGGTGACGCTCGCCTGCATCCTGATCGGCCTGCCCTATGCGATGGTCGCAGCGTCCGTCGAGGGCTGGCGCCGGCAGGTGCTGCTCGGCGCCGTGCTGCTGCCGCTGTGGACCTCGCTCCTGGTGCGCACCGCGGCCTGGTATGTCGTGCTGCAGGACAACGGGCTAATCAACGCCACGCTGAGGGGACTCGGCCTGACCTCAGGACCGGTGCCGCTGATGTTCAACCGGCTTGGCGTCGTCATCGCGATGACCCATGTGCTGCTGCCGTTCATGGTGCTGCCGATCTTCAGCGTGCTGATCGCGATCCCGCGCAATTTGATGCCGGCGGCGGCCTCGCTCGGCGCGCATCCCTTGCGCGCCTTCCTTCATGTGCTGCTGCCGCTGTCGATGCGCGGCGTCGTCTCCGGAGCGCTGCTCGTGTTCATGGCCGCCCTCGGCTACTACATCACGCCGGCGCTGATCGGCGGCGCCAATGACCAGATGATCTCGTCTGTCATCGCCTATTACGCGACCGGGGCGGCGAACTGGGGCATGGCCGGCGCGCTCGGCCTGGTGCTTTTGGTGATGACCATCCTGCTCTACGCCATCTATATGCGCCTGACGGTCGAGGAGCAGCGCGCATGAGGCCGCTGCCGATCCTCAAAGCGGTGTTCGCCGCGCTCGCCGTGGTGTTTCTGCTCGGCCCGCTGGTGGCCGTGCTGCCGCTGTCGCTGACCGACAGCGTCTTTCTCAACTATCCCATTCCCGGCTATTCGACGCGCTGGTTCCGCGAGCTCGTCACCGCCGACTCCTGGCGCCTCTCCATCGTCAACAGCCTGCTGATCGGCGCGGGCACCACGGCGCTCGCGACGCTGCTCGGCACCCTCGCCGCGCTCGGCCTGCGCGGCAAGCGCGCCTCGCTGCTGTTCTCCACGCTTCGCACAATCTTCCTGCTGCCGATGGTCGTGCCGGCGGTCGTGCTCGGCGTCGGCATGCAGCTGATGTTCGCGCGCTACGGCCTCACCAACACCTATCTCGGCGTCATCATCGCCCACACCGTCGTGGCCGTGCCGTTCGTGCTGGTCAACGTCTCCTCGGCGCTGCAGGGCGTCGATATCCGATTGGAACAGGCTGCCGCCAGCCTCGGCGCCGGGCCGGCGACCGTGTTGTTCTCGGTCACTCTACCGATCGCCCTGCCCGGGATCATCTCCGGCGCGCTATTCGCCTTCGCCACCTCGCTCGACGAGGTCGTGCTGACCCTGTTCGTCGCTGGCCCCAACCAGCGCACTTTGGCGCGGCAGATGTTCGCCACCATCCGCGAGAACATCAGCCCGGCGATCGTCTCGGCGGCGGCCGTGTTCATCGTCGGCACCATTGCGCTGTCGCTCGCAATGCTGGCGATCCGGCGGCGCATGGCGTGAGCGAGGCTGCGAGGACGTCTGCCGATTGGGTTACTCGTCATGCCCGGGCTTGTCCCGGGCATCCACGTGGTGCTTCGCGAGCGGTGCGACGTGGATGGCCGGGACAAGCCCGGCCATGACCACGGAAAGAGGCAGGGCTGCGACGTCGATCGTCGCGCAGATCGCTCCGACCTATCCCACCTTCACATATTTCCGCCAGTCGTGCTCTTCCTTGAACCCGAGCACCCCGCGCGCCTTGCGGTTCGACAGCGGCGCCTCGCGCTCGCCGAGCTCGCGGGTGACGGGCACGTTCGGACAATAACGCCGGAGCAATTCGCGGGTCGGGATGTTGGCGGTCACCGTGTCATTCACCGCGTTGAACACCTGGAAGCCGAGCCCGTCCTTCTGAATCGCCAGATGCACGATCTCGCCGAGGTCGCGCGCGTCGATGTAGGACCACGCATTGCGCTTGCGTGACGGCGGGTCGGCGAGGAAGCGCGGAAACATGTCGTATTCATGCGGCTCGATGACGTTGCCGATCCGCAAACAATAGATGTCGATGCCGTAGCGCATCGCGAACGCGCGGGCGGTCTTCTCGTTCACGACCTTCGACAGCCCGTAGGAATCCATGGGGTCGATGTCGTAATCCTCCTCGAGCGGAAAGCTGTGGAAGTCCTTGTCGCCCTCGGCAAAGCACACGCCGTAAGTCGTCTCGCTGGAGGCGATGATGATCTTGCGCACGCCGAGCTTCGCGGCCGCCTCGATCACGTTGTAGGTCGAGATCGTGTTGACCCGGAAGGTCTCGTTGTCGGGCGCGATCAGCACGCGCGGGATCGCCGCGAAATGGACGACCGCGTCCGGCGCCTGCGCCGGCCGGCCGGCGTTGAAACCGCCAAAACCGTAATGCGTCGTCAGCGCATTGAACGCCTGCCCGCTGTCGGAGAGGTCGGCGATCAGCGTGCTGATGCCGGGATGATCGAACGGCTTGAGATCCACATTGAGCAACTGATAACCCTTGCTCTGCAGATGCGGCAGCACATGCCTGCCGGCCTTGCCCGTCCCCCCGGTGAACACTACGCGCTTGACTGTCATTGTTGTTGTGATCCTTCTGACTGCGTCGGGTCGGTTCTATCAGCTTCGCTCATGGCCGATCCATAGGAACCTCCGAAGCGACCTCCGGAGCAAGCAGCTCAAAACGTTCCGATGGATGGATTGGACCACGGCTTCCGAGCCTCGGTGGGCTCAAGGCCAGACCAGCCACGCATCGTCATCAGTCCACGTCCTGCGGCCGTCGCATGTTGGCGGGCCATGATTTTTCGCGGCGCTCCCGTAGCCTTGTTCCCGAATTCGTGATAGGTAATTCGGTGTGGTATACGCAAGCGGGGGCTGCGGCCGCCCGGGAAAGGACGTTGTCATGAGAAAGTCGTTAAGCGTCGTCGTGCCCTCAGCCGTCGCTGGGTTGGCAGCCGTGTTGCTGTGCGGCCCGGCAGCATCACAGATCGCACCCGCCACCTCGATTCCGAGCGTCACGGTCGACGCACCGAAGCTGGCGAAGCCGCATCGGCCGCATGAGGCGGCGGGCCCGTCGACCGCGCGCAGGGTCGCGTCGACCGCTGCGCCGAAGGCTGACGCGGACTTCACGCCCTTGGGCGCCGAGATGAGGATGTCGGCCCAGACGGCGGCGATCCAGGGCAAGTTCATTCAGCTCGAGAAGTCCGCCTCGAGCTGCGATGGTGGCTGCGAAACCAGCTTCCCGACCGGCAACAAGCCCTGGGTCGGATGCAACGCGTCCGACCATGAATTCCAGAAGATGGACACGCAGTGCACGGACACGCTCACCTACACCGACTATGCGGATTGCCACGACACCAAGCGCTTCCTTGGCTGGGATCGCAACAAGGTCTGGTGGCATTGCACGAGCCTGATGGCCGGGGGCAAGTTCAAGGTCGCCGACATCAGGCGGTCGAAAAGCTCGCGCTAGTTGCGACCACGCGGACCATGTCGACTCCTCGCCTCATCTGAGGTGAAGCCATCGCGGCCTGCGCGTCTGCAGGCCGCGACAAGACTGCCCGCCCTGTAAATGGCCTCTATCGCCTTGCCGGCGTGAACCTTTGCGCTCGCCCGACCGACTGACTTTGTATTGGGGCGAGATGGAGGTCGCGAATGGCGGCTCTGGCCAAAGTTGTTTCAAAAGCCTTTTCTGACAGATCGGATCGCATTTCAGACGCGCTGCTCAAGCAGCTCCTGCTGTTGCTGGCCGCCGGCTTGTTCGTCGTTGCAATGACGATGACCTACGGCGTCGACCTCAGTCCCGGCTTTTTCTGAGCGGGGGGCGTCGCAGTTCGACCGAGCCCGCTGGACTATCTGCCATATCGGCTCTGTCGCAGCAGGCCGTCAGCGAGGCCCCTCGATAAGCTCCGTCGGCAGAACGAAGTTGGCCAGCAGATCGAACGTCGCCTGCCCCTGCCGCGCGCTGCCATAGAGGCCCTGGGTGACCATCATCACGAGTTGTTCGGCTGGAGCGATGACCAATCGCTGCCCGCCCAGGCCCTGACCGGCGATCCACGTGACCGCTCGCTCGTTGACGAGCGAGCGGCCGATCCACCATTGATAGCCATAAAAGAACAGGCCACCGAACATGTTCGTCGCCTGAAGCCGGGGCCTGATCGATTCGGCGATCCACGCGGAGGGGAGGATACGGCGCCCCTGCCACTCGCCGCCGTCAAGAATCAGCTGCCCTATCTTTGCGGCATCGCGCGGACGCAGGCGCAGCCCGGAGGCCTTGGCCAGATGGCCGTTGCGATAGTCCTTCCACTGCCAATCGGTGATCCCGAGCGGTTTGAAGAGCACCTCGTCGGCGAACACGTCGATCCGTTTCCCGGACGCTTTTTCGATGACCTTGCCGAGGAGCTCGGTCCCCCCGCCATTGTAGGTGAAGAACGTGCCCGGCTCGAAAACGAACGGCTTCTGCATCACGTAACGCAGCGGGTCCGAATCATTCACCAGATGCCATTCGTCATTCTTGTCGTCCCACGGCAGGTTTTCATTCCATTGCAGGCCGGACGACATCTTGATCAGATGCCGCAGCGTGATCCTGTCCCAGCCAGCTGCCTTCACATCCGAATAGTCCGGGACGTATTTGGTGACGGGCTCGTCGAGGCTTTCGATCAGCTTGCGATCAAGCGCGATCCCCACTAGGAGCGACACGACGCTCTTCGTGATCGAGCGCAGGTCGTGCATCGTCGTGGCCTTGAATTCGTAGCGCCCTGAATCACCGCCCCAAGGTTCATCGTAGCCTGCGAAATACTGCTCGAACACCAGCTTGCCGCGGCGGACGATCACCACGCCATGAACGTTCGCATTCGTCACCCTGAGCCGCTCGGCGATCGCGCACAGACGCGCCCCATCGAGGCCCACCTCGTCCGGCCTCGCGATCGTCCAGCCGTCGTCCAGGGCCGCTGGCGTGCCGCAATCCGCCTGCTCGGCGCGAGACGGGAGCGGATTGAACGCGAGCAATGCTGCCAGCGCAACAATCTGGAGTCGCATGCGGTTTGCTCCATTCCTGGCAAGATGGGACAGTTCTGACTTGGCCGAGACACTACACCAAAATGGTCTCGAGCGAGACGTTGCGTCCAGACGTTTGCGCCCCCGCACGCTCTGCGCAGTGATAGCCCGACTTCTCACCGGTCAGAAGCGACCGTCCGCCATGCGACGACTTATTTCCGGGCACCCTCAATAGGCAGACGTCGGCTGCGACGACTTCAGGGTTCGACATCAGTCAGAGACAGTGCTTGGTCCGATGATGGGCGACCCACGGTTGATCCCCAGAAGCAGACGTCCGATTGCCGCAGGCCGACGCGCCGATGATCCTCGTCAGGCCCCGCCCTATCGCCTGGAGGCGAGAGTTGGACCTGTTGTCCATGGCTGATCGGCGGCGCCGCTCTGCAGCGTCGCTCGCCTCTCGGCAACGGCGTGGTTGAACAACTCGAGCACCAGGCTGAATGCGCTCAGGTCGTCCTGGTCGATGGCGCCGTCGTCATAGCCCTTGAGAGTCTCGACGATGATCGCGTCGACCTCGCGTTGCCATGTCAGCAGATCCTGCTCAGACGCGGCATTGCGAACCTCGGACACCGCGGCGAGAACGCGGCTGCGGCGGCTGGTGTCGTCGTCCGGCTCATCCCGATTCAGATAGCGGCGCAGCCATTCGGCGGCCGAACCGAGGCCGGAGAGAACGAGCAGGGCAAACCAGAAGTAGTCGCTGTATTTGTCCAGAAAGGTTCGCTCGGTGCCGTTGATCACCGCCGCGGCGCCGCGATGCACGGATGGTTCGGTCTCCTTCTCGGTATCGGGCTTCGCGATGTGGGCGGCGCCGGCGAGACCTTGCGTGATCGTGTCGCGGACCGCGAAGAGCTGCCGGAAGAAGGCCGCCGCCCTGGCTTCCGACAATTCCTTCTTGGCCAGAATCAGATGGTTCACGCTGATCGTGTCGACCTTGTCCTCCGGCCAGGCCGGTTTCGCGCTGAAGACGCTGGCCGGAATTTCCTCCGCCTCGTAGCGCGGGTGCTTCAGCGCAATGGCTTCGGAGGCATCGATGGGAAGGAACGTCGGAGCTCCGCGCGCCCGGGCGGTCGCGGCGATGGCATCCGCCGTGATCTTGCTGTCGAGCGGACCGACGGCGAGATACGCGTCGAGGGTCGGGTCTTGCGCAAGCTTGTCGATCTCGTCCGTCCCGAATTGCGCCGTGGCGACCTTGTCTGGCGCCACGCCTGAGCCCTCGAGAATGGCCTGGAGGACGGCGACGTTCGCGCCCGTCTTGCCGACGATGCCGACCTTGTGACCAGCCAGTTGGGCAATCTCTCCGATCTTGCCGTTGGCCTTCTTCCGGGGCTCGTCGCCACGACGTCCCGAAGACGACCACAGCACGACATAGTTCTTTCGCAGCACCGCCAGTGTCTGCGCGTCGGGCGGCATGCTGAGATCGCCGCGGCCGATGGCGAGGTCGGTCTTGTCCGAAGTCAGCAGGGCAAGAGATTCGGCGGCCCCCGCGGTCGTGACCGGAGAGAGCCTGACGGTCCTGCTTTCCTCGGCGAAGGCGTCGGCCATCGCCTGCACCACCCGGTGGTCGTCGCTTCCGGCCGGTCCAACGGCGATCCGGAGAGTATCCGGCTGCAACACGTAGAACAGCCCGGCCGCAGCAGCGCCAAAGGCGATAAATCCCAGAGCCAGCACGATCAGCAGCCTGCGCTGGCGACCGTCGTGAGCACTCCTGACGGAATCGGGCGGTGACATCGGCAGACCCCTCTTAAGAGCAACGTCAGTTGGGCGACATGCATGCTGGGAACTTGGGGGAACCGATGGCCGTCTGCAATGTTCCGCCAGGTCGAGAGAGTTCACGAAAGGCGGATGCCTTGCCGCGCTGGCATCCGTCGAGTCGTGTGGCCGTGTCGAAAATCACCCGGGCGCCCGCAAGGCCGCGTTCCGCAGGTCACGGTCGAGCCAGCGAAGCCGTAACGGGCGACCCGTTTCAAGGCCCTTCGTCTGGAGGCGCTGACGATCAATGCTCCGCGCGGAGATGGCCGCGCGCGTGCGCCGCCACGACCGTCAAGCCCGGCGCGCCCCCTTCGCGGAGGTTTCTGCCTTCATGAAGTCGATGAAGGCGCGTACCTTGAGCGGGACGTAGCTGCGCGACGGATAGAGGATCCACGCGGCCGTGCTGAACGCGGTGGCGGTGACCTCGTAGCCCGGAAACAGGTTGACCAGCCGGCCGTGCTTCAGGTCGGCGCCGACCAGCCAGTCCGCCAGCAGCACCGGTCCAAGCCCTTCCAGCGCCGCGCGGTGCAGGGCGAGCGCATTCGAGATCACGATCCCGCCCTTCACCGGCACCTCGGTGACCGCACCGCCCCGGCTGCGAAAGCGCCATTGCGTGCGGAAGCCCTGATAGGGAAACAGCAGGCAGTCATGGTCTTCGAGACGCTCGGGGCGCGCCGGCTTGCCGTTCCGCGCAATGTAGTCCGGGCTGGCGCAGACATGATAGCGCGTCTGCATCAGCCGCGTGCCCACCAGGCCGGTGTCGAGCCGCGCGCCCAGCCTGATCGCGATATCGATCCGCTCCGCGACCACATCGACGATCTGATCGCTCAACATCAATTCGATGTCGAGGGCCGGATGCAGCGCCCGCAGTCGCGCGAGCCGGGGCACGACGACGGTCGCGCCGAACGCCACCGACGCGGTGACGCGCAAACGGCCGGACGGCGCGGCGACGATATCGCGCGCTTCGCTTTCGGCGCGGTCGAGCTCGTCGAGCAGCGGTTGAACGCGCTCGAAATACCGGACACCGGCCTCGGTGGCGGTCAGCCGGCGCGTCGAGCGCTGCAACAGCCTGAAACCCAGTTGCTCCTCGAGCACCGCGACGGTGCGCGACACGGTCGATGGATCGACCGCATGCTGCCGCGCCACGGCGGCAAAGCTGCCGAGACGCAAGACCTCGACGAAGATGCGGATCGCCTGCAGATCCATGTCGGACCCCATTCGTGCGGAAGATGCATGATTAAAATGCAATATACTCGATTTTTCCGCCTGGGTCGTTGGCCGCAGGATGCAGCCGGTCCAACATCGGAGGCCCATCCATGACCCGCCTGCTTCGCATCGACGCCAGCGCACGCCACACCGGCTCGTTCTCGCGCGATCTCGCCGATCTGTTCGTATCCGGCTGGCTCGCTCACGAGCCGCAAGCCGAGATCGTCGTCCGTGACCTGGTCGACGCGCCGGTCCCGCACATTTCCGAGCTCACGATCCAAGGCTACTACACGCCGCCCGCGCAGATGACGCCGCAACTCCGGACCGCGACGGCGCTGTCCGATCAGCTGATCGCCGAGATCCGCCGCGCCGACGTGCTGCTGCTGTCGACGCCGATGTACAATTTCTCGATCCCGTCGGCGCTGAAGGCCTGGATCGATCACATCGTCCGCATCAACGAGACCTTCAGCTTCGACGGCGCCCGGTTCGCCGGACTGCTGCCCGGCAAGCGCGCCTATGTCGTGACCGCTGCCGGCGCCGGCGGCTACACCGGTGACGGACCGCTCGCCCCGGCCAATTTCGTGCAGCCCTACCTGCAATTCCTGCTCGGCTTTCTCGGCATCGCCGACGTGACGTTCGTGCCGATCGAGCAGACCACCGCGGACGCAGCCGCAGTCGCAGACGGCCGCGCCGCAGCCGCCAGCCGGATCAGGACGCTCGTTGCCGGCGCCGTCGGCGCCCAGCAGCCCGCCTGACCGAACCGCAACCACGTCCCACCGTACGAGAGATCGACCACGATCGACCAACAAGGAATCGACGATGAGCAACATCACCTGCCTCGGCCTGGGCGCCATGGGCTCGCGCATGGCGGCCAGCCTGCTCAAGACAGGCCATCGCGTCACGGTCTGGAATCGCTCGGCCGAGCGTGCCGCAGCGCTGGTCGCGGCCGGCGCCGTGGTGGCGGACACGCCGCGCGCGGCCGTGCGCCAGGCCGATGTCGTGATGGCCATGACGCGCGACGACAACACGTCGCGCGAGATCTGGCTCGACCCGGCCACCGGTGCGCTGGACGGCATGCGCGAGGGAGCGATCGCCGTCGAGAGCTCGACTCTGTCGCCCGCCTGGGTGCAGGATCTCGCCCGCCACGCAGCCGCGCGCGCCATCCGCTTCGTCGATGCGCCCGTTGTCGGGTCGCGCCCTCAGGCCGATGCCGGTCAGCTGATCTTCCTGGCGGGAGGCGACGCGGCAGACGTTGCGCTCGCCGCGCCCGTCCTGGAATGCATGGGCAGTGCCGTTCACCGCACCGGCCCGGTCGGCAGCGGCGCCCTGCTCAAGCTCGCCATCAACGCGCTGTTCGCCGTCCAGGTGACGGCCATGGCCGAGCTGATCGGCGCGCTCGACGCCGCGGGCGCCGACATCGCGGGGGCCATCGAGATCATCGGCGCAACGCCGGTTGCGAGCGCGGCGGCCAAAGGCGCCGCCAGCGCGATGCTGTCGGGCCGCTTCGCCCCGCTGTTTCCCGTCGAGCTCGTGGCCAAGGATCTCGCTTATGTGCGCCAGCTCGGCACGCCGGTCGCTGCCGGCATGCCCATGACGACAGCCGCCGCCGGTGTGATGCAATCCGCCCTCGCGCACGGATTCGGCGGCGACAATCTCACCGGAATCGTCAGGCTGTTCAGGCCCGGGACGGCGCAGCCTTCGGACACCCGCGCTTAGCGTTTTGAACCGACGGATGTCACGCATGGACCCGATCAGACGGCCGTCGAGACCACCAACGCGCGGATCCGCGCGATGACCCGGCACGACGTGGAGGACCTGAAGGCGGTCATTGCATCGACGGCGCTGTTTCCGCCGGAGATGCTGGACGAGTTGACCGGGAGCTATCTCGCAGGCACCAGCGCCGACCGATGGGTCGTGCTGGACGATGCGACGCCCGCCTGCGTCGCCTGTTATGCACCGGAGCGGATGACGTCCGAGACCTGGAATCTCTGCCTCATTGCCGTCCGTTCCGATCGTCAGCGGCGCGGCTACGGCGCTGCGTTGATCGATCTCATCGTGCGCGAGCTCGCGGCACAACATCAGCGCGTCCTGATCGTCGAAACCTCCGGCCTGCCCAAGTTCGGCGGCACGCATGCGTTCTACCGCCGATGCGGCTTCACGCGCGAGGCCTGCATCCGCGACTTTTATCGCGACGGCGACGACAAGATCGTGTTCTGGAGGCGCTTGGAAGCGACCCCGCCCGACGACAAGGTCCGTGCCATCGGCGCTTGATTGCGAGGCGTAACGACCATCTGGCTGACGGGCGATGAGCTCGTTGACTGGACTCCGCTGAGTGCGAGCCGCCGCCGGGCTCGGCGGACGCCCGGCATCATGCTATCTCTCGCCGATGGATGTCCGCGCAACCGGAAGCCTCGCAATGATCACCCCGGGCCGCCATCGGCCGCTGGTACACAGCGCCTGGGGCGAGCGAGCCGTCCGCGCCGCAATCGACGAGATCGTCGCCGACGCGATCGCCCGGTTCGATCCCGATCAGTTCTGGCCGGCCCATCCCAGCGACGACGGCAAGACCGACGGCGATCCCAGCTTCTACACTGGCGCCGCGGGCGTGATCTGGGCCCTGGACTACTTGCATCGCATCGGCGCGACCGACGCGAGGGCGGATTTTCGTCCGGTGCTCCTCCGGCTGATGGAGCGGACAGTGATCGACCACGCCACCCATGCGCCGGCCGACTACGACAAGCACGGCTCGCTGCTGCGCGGCGAGATGGGCGCGGCACTTCTCGCCATGCGGCTTGCGCCGGCGTCGCCCCTGGCCGATCTCGTCCATTGGCACGCCGAGAAGAACAACGCACTGCCGATCCGGGAGCTGATGTGGGGTCTGCCGGGCTCGATGATCGCGGCGGTCCACATGGCCCGCATGACGGAGGACGACCGCTGGCGCCGCCTGTTCGACGTGCAGGCGGCGCGCCTGCTGTCGGAACTGGAGGACACGCCGCAGGGCCCGTTATGGACCCAGGACCTCTATGGCGCGAAGGACCGCTTTCTCGGCCCCGTCCACGGCTTCGCCGGCAACGTCATCCCGCTGCTGCTCGGATGGGACTGGCTGACCGGAGCGCAGCAGGCTCACGTCGCCGACTTCGTGCCGAAGGCGCTGGAGGCGAATGCCTGGCGCTACGACATCGGAACGACCTGGGGCCACCGCAGCAAGCGCGAGAAGCGGCTGTTCATCTGCCAGCACTGTCACGGCGCGCCGGGCATGGTAACGACCTTTGCCGACGCGCCGTTCACGAGCCCGGAGTTCGAGGCGCTGCTGCTCGATGGCGGCCGCTTCACCTGGACCGCCGGCCCGCTGAGCAAGGGCCCCGGCCTCTGCCATGGCACCGCCGGAAACGGCTACGCCTTCCTCAAGCTCTATCGCCGCACGACGGATCCGATGTGGCTCGATCGCGCACGCCAGTTCGCCATGACGGCCATCGTCCAATGTCGCGGCGCCCGGATGGCTGCCGGCCGCGGCCGCTATTCACTGTGGACTGGCGACGTCGGCCTCGCCATCTATCTGTGGCACTGCATCACCGGCGACGGCCGGTTTCCGACGATCGATGTGTTCTGACGCTGTCCGCAAGATGGGCTGAGATGCGCGACACACGGTCTGGTCTCGCTCGGTTGCATCGTGCGCGGTGCGCACCGTCTCTCGAGACATGCTCTGCCCGCGGTCCCCTGCCGTCGTGACAGCCTCGGCAATCCAGGTCTAACCTCTGCCGATGATCCATCCCCTCATCCGCGCGGCGACGACAGACGATGCGCACGCGCTGAGCGCGCTGATTCAGGACGCGGTGCGCACGACAAATTCGCGCGACTACGGTCCGGCGATCATCGACGCCATCTGTGCGAATTTCACCCGCGACAAGGTCATCGAAAAAATGTCGCAGCGGGACGTGTTCGTGGCCGCCAGCGAGGCGAGCGTTCTCGGAACGGTCAGCCTTGCGACGATCAGCCCCGATGCCGGGAGACTGCACTCCATGTTTGTTGCGCCCCGACATCAGGGCGGAGGCATCGGACGCCGTCTGGTCCAACACCTGGAGCGGCACGCCGCCAGCAAGGGATTGTCCCAGCTCTCGCTGTCGTCATCGATCACGGCACGGCCGTTCTATGCCAAGCTCGGCTACGCGCTCGTCCGGTTCGAAGACCGTCCGGACGGATCGACCTTTCTGATGAGCAAGTCGTTGCTCTGACGATCCCATCCTTCGGATAGCGGCGCGTCGTCCGCCGAGCGGCCACGATGTCCCTGAAAAACGAGGACCAGCCAGCGCCAGGAAGCCAGCCTGAGCGCGGACTATTTGGCGTCTCCTGCCCCCGGTGCAGCAGCACTCGGCGCCCCGAAACGGACGCTTGATGCGGTGATGCCGCCCATCGGACCCGATAGCCGTGCCGCCGACGAAATTCTTCTTTCTTTTTTCCAGAAATTATGCTCTATTGTCACCGTCCCGTTTCACACGAGGGGCGCTTCGCGGTCGTCACGAACGTCGAGGCGGGATGCGGTGGGCGTGTGGCTGTCGCAGCGTGGCTTGCCATGCCGACGAACGACAGACATGCGCACGGTCAAGTCGCGTGGTCCTGACACCCCGACGCTGGTGTCCCGCGCAACGCGCGCAAGCGCGGTGTTGCGAAACGGTGGCCAGAAAGTCCGGCGCACCGGGAAGAGCGCGAAGCAGCCGTCAAAACCATCGCGCGGGGAATGCCGGGTGTTCTCGGCTGAACCTGTGGTGACTGCCGCCTGCTTTTTTCTGCAGGCGGGCCATGGGTGCGGCCAGCGCCCGGCATTCCCCGTGCCCTCTTCCAAGGAGGGACATCGATCAGCAACGCTCGGACGCGAAAGCGCGCCGCGAGGCAGCGAAGCCATGCACCGACTCCATGTTCACACTCTGGCCGCCGTCATTGCGAGCGAAGCGGCGAAGCGAAGCAATCCGAGAGCTACGCGTGACGTCCTTCGGTGGGCCCCTGGATCGCGTCCACCTACGCCCGCCCGGGCTTCGGCGGACACATCGCCGGCGCTCGCGATGACCGGAACGGCGGCAACCTCCGCTGTCATGCCCCCGCAGGCGGGCATCCAGTACGCCGCGGCCTCTCGAGGACGCATCGCGGTCTCGAAATGCTGGATCGCCCGGTCAAGTGTATATCAAGCCAGGCGATGACAGCTCTGGTGGTGCGGCCAGCTTCGCCACGGTCGTCATTGCGAGGAGCATTTGCGACGAAGCAATCCAGGAGCATGCATGCGACGCTGGGATTGCTTTGTCGCAAGTCCTCCTCGCAATGACGGAGAAGGCCAGAAGCGACCGAAGCGGTCAGCACGGATTGCCGGTTCAGGCTAGGCCTGACCCGGTCACGGCGACCCGGCGGCAAGACGAACTGCGCTCGCGTCGACATAGCCATCGCCTTGCGCACGTCCGCAGCACCGCACCGGTCACCGCGCGTTCATGACGGAGGATCTTTAATGATCAAGAAATCGGACCAGGCTGGGTCACCGGCGATTTGCGCCGATGGTGGGCACGACAGGGGCGAAAACACGGATCAAGATCAATGATTTAGGCACCCGCACCAGCTTTCCAGGGCTCTTGATTTCAAAAGTGAATTTCTGCTGATGCCCGCACCATCCTAGGGTTGACCATCTCGGCTCCACGTTGAGCGATGCGTATTATGATCCATAGCCAGCCCACACGTCGCCGGAGGCTTCAGACAGTCAAGCCGATATCGGTCTCCTCCTCTGCCAACAAACTATCGAGCCACTCAATTAGCGTCGTGACGTGAAGCTCGGAATTCGACGTATGGCGGCCATCACCTGATCAGCGGTAATGAGCCGCGTACATTCGAACTGGCGGGGTGTGTCCTTATGACGGGGACACCACATAAAATCGTTATGATCGAAGCGAACACGCACATCGTTCCAGCAGGAGTTGCATGCGTGATAGTTTATTACCCGATGCGGCGTATAAAACTCATTCGTTGGATGAGTAAATCCGGAGATGAGCACGACAGGGACCTCGCAGGCCCACGCTAGCCAAGAAAGTCCGCTTGACAAGCCAATGAAGAAATCAGCATGCTTGAGCCAGCGGGCGCGCTCCTGGAGGCTCCGATCTCCAGTTTGATCCTCGGCACCATGAGGAATGTAGTTCCATATCAGTCCGTTGCCATGTATCGGCTTTTGGTCGATGCAGATGACACGATACCCTGCAGCTTTCAAGAAGGAGACAATTTCGTTCCAACCATATGGATTATTCCAATATTTACACTGTGTAGTACTCTGAACTGCAATACAGACGTACCGTTCGGGAATTGGTCGACTAGCGTCTTCCAAGCGAATCGATGGTGGCGTCTCCTCTGGGTCGACCCCGAGGATGTAGCCTGACGTACGATGCAAGCCAACAAGCCGGAAGTCACACGGCTGGTGCACGCACTCGTTGTCGTCGAAGAACAATCCCATCGAATATGTCGCGTAATAGCGTTCGGGCTTGACCTCTTCGTGCGTCAGAAACGTGATGTCAGGATAGGCTGGCTTCAGCAGAGGAATGAGCTTTTCGCCGATCGCACAGGTGAGTCGGCAGCTGTGTTTTTCCTTGAACTTCGCGGCATACGGAAACCAGCCCAATGAGTCTCCGAGAGTACCTACGGGGAATTGAATCAGGACATCTCGTCCCTCTGCTGAATATTCGTGAATGAAAACCTGGGCGCTACCGGACCAGACCTCGATACGGATCGGCACAAAATAACGCTTGGTGCTATTGATTCGGCCTGCTTTGAGTTCGGCATTGAACAGAATGTTTCCCGTTTCGAGATCACTGAGACGAACGCGCCAAGGCTGTCTCGCTTCGGGAACGAGAACGCGACAGCCATCGTTGAAATCGAACTGGATTCCTTTCGGGCCCTTCTGCGTCGGCAATTCCGCCGGCGCAGGATAGGGTCGCTTTGCGGTCCCCGGGACGGTATTGATCTCCTCCGCCGTCTTTTCGTGGACCGCTTCATCGACCGCATGCTGCTCCGCCGCAGGGGCGAGCTGCTGTTTCGAGTCCCAGCTTGTGGCCAAACTCAATTCCGTTGCCATGTTTGGACCAATTTATCCATTCCACGAGGCGGCGATCTGTGCCGGCGTCCGTTGATCATGGCTAGCTTCTTGCGTGAGCGCCGCAGAAACGAAGCCGCGGTCGTCCACCGAGAAGCTGGCCATCGCATCGATCAATCGTGAAAGTTGCGCGTCCGTTTCCATATTTCCGGTACTGACGCCGGGCAAGACATTGGCCGGGACATCAGATTGACGCCAATTGTCTACGACATGGATGAAGCTGCCCCAATCGTCCGTGAAGCCCAGGAGCTTTTGGAGGTCAACAAAGGCATCTTGAGTTGCCGCATCCGAGGAATGCTGCTCATCCGAAGCGATTGCTGGTTCCGCTGGTGGGTCGCTTACAAGCGTGCCTCCCTGGCCGTCAGAGGCCATCGTGAAGCGGCTGGTCGTGTATTGCCCCGCGAGGACGAGATGAGCCGTGTGAACACCATCGCTGACAGTCAACGTCCCGCTTTGATTGTTGGCGGCTTCGGCGAAGCTCAGCGTTGTGCTCGATCCGAAGCTGATGTCGGCCAAATCGAGGTGGTCAGGCAACCCAAAGCCGGAGATCGTTGCGCCATAGCTCACCGATGTATCCAACTTGAGGGTTCCGCCACTCGACAACGTAATGCCGCTTGCCGATCCTCCGCTCATGACCTCGAGCATTCCACCAGCGACCACGGCGCTCGATAGCGTGCCGCCTGAGGTGACGACCTCAGCACCACCGCTACTGATTGTCGAGCCACTGGCCGTACCCCTGACGACGATCTGTCCGGCATTGCTGACTACTGTCCCGCTGGCAGTCGCGCCTGCAGCAATCGACAGCGAGCCGCCGCTGGTGACCGACACGCTGCGAACGGTCTGGCCGGAGGAGACGTTGAGCTTGCCCCAAGCGCCCACCGTGACGCTACCGCCCGCGGCAACAGTCGCGCCATTGACCGTTCCGTCGACCACCAGACTGCCGCCGCTGTTCACGGTAGCGTTGTTCAGCGTACCTCCGTAGAGCACGGCTAGCGCCGTGCTGCCATTGACGGTCGCGCCATTGACTGTCCCACCCGCGCCGATCTCCAGCGTCACGTTGGCGCTGGTTACGTAGCTGCTGAGGGTGGTACCGCTTACGATTTCCAGGAAGCTACCGGACGCGTAGGTTGTGCCGTTCGCCGCCGCACCGCCTAACAGCTCGAGAGTTCCACCACTGGAGACGGACGTGCCGCTGACGACACCACCGGATGCGACCTCCAGAATAGTGCCGCTGGCGACCACATAGCCGGTCTGCGTCAAGCCCGAACCGACTTCGTACGTGCCGCCGTTGAGCACCGTGGTGGCACTGGCGACCCCGCCGGCGAAAACCTCCAGCGTGCCGCCACTGCTGACGACCGTGCCGCTCGCTCGACCACCAGAGGTGACATAGAGCAGACCGTCGGCCGCGACAGTCACACCATTGACCGTCTGACCTGATTGAACACGGAGTTGTGCGAAGCCCGACACAACGGCTGACGCGCCAGTTGCGATGGAGGCCCCTACCAGGTTGCTGTTGTATCCGACGACAGAGAGACTACCACCGCTTGCCACGGTGACGTTGCTGGCGCTGGCCGAGAAGTCGACGATCAGCGCTCCCCCACTGCTCACGGTCACCCCGTTTGCGCTCTGCCCGTCAAGCTCCAGCACACCGCCGCTCGAGACAACCGCGCCTCCGTTCGAAATCGTAGCTCCCACCACCGTTCCGTTGACGACCAAATGGCCGCCACTTGCAATCGAGGCGTTGTCAGCAGTCCCACCTGAGGAGACGACGAGGTTCGCTCCGCTGTTAACCGAGACATTCCATGCGGTCTGACCGGCCAGAATGCTCAGAGAACCGGCAGACACGGTGGCGGCCCCCCCGCTGGAAACGACCGCACCGCTGGTTGTCCCAAAATTCGTCAGCTGGCCCCCGCTTGCGACCGCGATGTTTCGAGCGGTCGCACCTGCCGCGACGGTCAGGACACCACCGCTCGATACGGTCAGCCCACTTACCGTCTGGCCGGTGCTTGCCGTCGCCGATCCTGTATTGTTGACGACAACAGAACCGCCTGCGGTAACGACGCCGGTGACCGAGCCGCCGTAGATTGCCAATTCGCCGCCGCTGCTCACGGTCACATTGCTGACCGCCGCACCCGCCCCCACCTCCAAAGTAACACCGCTGCTCACGGTGTAGTTGGACAGCGAAGCTCCGCTCGTCGCATAGAGCGTTCCGCCAGCACTGATTGTGGTATTCGTCCAGCTTCCGCCCGCCAGTTCGAGCGTCCCGCCGCTCTGCACGACCGTCCCGCTCGCCGCGCCTCCTGCTTCGACGGCCAGGATCATTCCACTGCCGACAATGTAGCCGGTTTCTGTGAACCCGGATCCGACGTCGAGTATGGCCCCCTGCTGCAGGACGGTTCCTACGGCGGTCGCTCCCCCCAGCAGCTCGAGCAACCCGCCACTTGTCACCACGGTCCCACTTGCGCTTCCGCCGGATCCGACCACGAGTACGCCGCCATTCTGGACGACGACGCCGCTGACCGACTGCCCCGTCATCACATCGAGAAGACCGCCCCAGCCAACCGTAACGGACGCACCGAGCGCCACGTTGGCGCCGTAGACTGAACCGTAGTCGGTGAAGCTCCCGCCGCTGCTTACTGTCACGGCGCTGACGACACCTCCGGCGTAGACGGCAGCCGCGTTGCCAGCCGCTACCGCCGCACTCGCGACAGTTGCTCCCGACGCAACTTCGAGCGTCACGCCGTTGTTCACGGTGTACGCTCCAAGCACATAGCCTCCGATGATCTCCTTGAAGCTGCCCGCGGCATACGTCGTGCCCGTATCGCTCTCACCGCCGACCAGGATCATGGTCCCGCCGCTCGCGACCACCGTTCCGACCGCCGCGCCCCCCGAGTCGACCTGGAGGAAGGCGCCACTCCCGACCGAGAATCCACTCTGCGTATAGCCCGATCCTATTTCGAGCAGCCCTCCCGCCAACAAGGTCGTGCCGGAAGCGGTAGCCCCGCCGTAAAGCGCGAGAACCCCGCCCGACGACACCGTCGTATTGTTGACGGTGTTACCCGAAACGACCTCGATCACTCCGCCATAGGAAATCTGGCTTCCGCTCGCGGTTCCGTAGACAAAGGCAGTTCCGGACCCGATCACATCAATCCGGTCATTGTTGCCGACGACCGAGACATAGGCTCCATTGTCGACATAGACGATGTCGTTGTCACCGAACACCTGGGCCGCATTGTCGAACGTTCCGACCCCTGCTCCGATCGTAATGGTGGCATTCGAGGCTTCCGTAATCGGATAGGCGGTGGTGTAGGCGAATCCTCCCAGGAGCGCTCCCGCTCCGACATAGATCTGATTGCCGGTCCCCGAGCTCACGATCAACTCGGTCGCGCCGACCTGCGCAATCTGATTGTTGTTGCCGGACACGACTCCGATGCCGGAATCTTCGATGGTGATCGCCGTGTTCGAGGCATTCACCCACGCGGTGACACCGGGGATGTCGACTGAATTGTTGTAGCCGTTCAGAGTGAGGACGCTGCCGTCCAATGCGAGAATGGCGTCGTTATTCCCGTTGATGGTGAGCGCAACGCCGCCGACACCTGCGACCCTGTTGCCATCCTCAAGCCATTGCCCTGAATAGGTGTAAGTACCGGCGGCCGTGATGGCGACGGCAGATCCGGCCGGGCTGATCCATTGCGGCGCAGTGGTCACCAGGTCCTGGTTGGGATCCACCGCCGTGCGATTATTTTTGGCTCCCTGGTCAGTGGCGTACTGGGCGACTGCCACCGCAAGGTTGGCGAGCTCCTGGGCACTCGGCGCGGCATCATGCATGTACTGGCCGAACGTCGCCATTTCTTCGGCAGTCGGGGGCCGTCCAAATGCGTTCTGGAAAGCCGCCGTGACGTCAAACCCGTAGTAGTAATAGGTTCCTGCAGTCGGCCCAGGCACCGCATAATTGGAGAGATATCCCGCGGTCTGCAGAATCCCCAATGCCAGACCGTAACGGTCGAGCGTACCGTTATTGATGAAGTTCAGCAGACTTTGCGACTCTGCATTGTCCATTGTCCTGCCAAGCAGAGTCTGAAAGATCTCATTTGCGATCGCGGTGTCACGCTTTTCGCTCGCGAGGTCGATCGTGATCGTGTGAGGCAGGTTATACCCGTCGTTCAAAGTCCAGGTGTCGACACCGTTGGCGTCGATGACGTGCGAAGCGCTCTCGTTGTGAGGCATCGCCGCATTTGTGACCGCCGGGCTGTTGGCCGCGACCGCACGGGACCATTGATAACTGCCATTGGCATTGGCAAACGTCACGGTTGTATCGGTCACGCCGGTGGACGTCGCCAGGGTCGTAACCAACCCATTCGCGCTGACCGTATAAGTATTGGTCCCCAGCAACGTGCTGGCGGTCGCAGCCGTATCACCGTAATAGGCGCATACGACAGTCTTCGAGCCATCGGGCGCAACCGTCGTCGTGTCGACCTGGTTGAATATGCCGTTGCCGTTATTGTCGATCCGGGTCACGGTCACCAAACCGTTCGCACTGGTCGTGGTGATCGTCTGCGACCTCAGGTTCGAGAAGCTGTTGCCATAGGCCGTCTTGATAATCTCAGTCTGACTGCCATCCGGATTGAGCGTGGTGATGTCCGACGCGATGATATCCGTAGCCAACAGCGAAGCCGGAACGCTCGCGCCGGTCAGTATCGCACTCGCCGCCGCATTGAGGCCGGCCTGCGACTCTTGCCCGGTGGTATCGTAAACGAAGCTCTTCGCGAGCCCGTTGCCCGATACGCTTGCGACGGTCTGACCGATCAAGAGGTTGGTTGCGTCATAGTTCAGAGTGGTCGTCGTCTTGCTGGCATCGGCATTTGTCAAGGTCGTCACAATTTGCCCGAACGCGCCGGCCCCGAACGAGCCCGAACCGCTACGGGTTTCCGTCGTCGTGTTGTCCGCATTTGCGACGAACGTATCGGTCACCGCGTTGTACTGCGTGCCGTCGAAGTCCGAATAGGTGGTCGCCGATACCGTCCGGCCGTCAAAGCTGGTATTCACAACCGTCTGAGCGACGATCACCGATGGCGCAAACGAATTGTAGTAGGTCGTCGTATCCGACTTCGAGCCGTCGAGATTGATCGATTTGGTTTCGACGATGGAAGGCGTCCCGTTTCCGATCGCGGTGGATGATGTCGTGCTCAGCCCATTGGCCGACGTCACCACCACCGTCGTATCGGTCGGGACCGTCGCGCTGCCGAGCGTGTCGGTCGTGGTCTCAGTCGTATTTCCCGAGTCGTCGATGACCACGACGTCCTGGGTTGTAACGCTCGAGCTTGCGGCCAGCTGCGCGGCCACCGCTCCGGACAATGTCATCGTGGTGGTTCGCTGCTGGCCATTACCGGTGACCTGCGTCCGGACCGAGCTCCTGAGTGTGGTGCTGCCGGTAACGACGTCGGCATCCTCGGCGTCGACGAGATAGCCGCCATCGCCATTTGCGTTGTATGTCGTCGTCTTACTTTGGGTATCCGTCGCAGTTCCTGCGGCATTCTTGTAAACCGTCTGCACCGACAGGCCGTTTCCACTGGTCGTTCGCGTGATAGATCCAAGCAGCGAATTGAACGCATTGTAGCTCGTCACGGTATCGATGACCGATCCGTTCGTCTGGGTCTGCCTGGTTTCGGTCTGGTCGACGACCGTGATGGAGCCGGTCTCGCCGAGGTAGCGGTTGGTCGTCGTGGTCTGCTGATCCGCGCTCACCGTCGTCACGCTCTGCGTGATCGCCGTTCCAACGCCATTCAGCGTCGTCACCGTTTCGGTTCTGCTGCCGTCGGTTCTGTTCAGAACAGTATTGTCAGTTATGACTCGGTTGAAAACAGCTGCACCGGAACCGTTGACCGCGCCGTTGGCGTCAACCTCCGTGGTCCTGGAGAGGCCATTGCCTGAGACGACCGTCACCGTCTCGGCAAGCAGGCCCGTCTTATTGGACGTACTGACGGTCTCCGTCCGGCTTCCGTCCGTATTGAGCGTAATGGCGTCGGTGGTGGAAAAGTCCGTTGTCGTATCGCCCTTGACCGCCGTAGCAGTGGTCCTGACCAGACCATTGGCACTCGTCGTAGCGATCGTCCTTAGTAGCAGCGCGCCTCCGGGGCTCGCGAAATAATCCGTCGTATCGGTGACGCTGCCGTTGGCGGCGGGCAGTACGGTCTCGACCTGGTAGCTCGGCACCGACCCCAATGATTGCCGCGTGGTGATGGACTCGAGCCCCGCGCCGGCAACAATGATGCCAGTATGCGCCGTCGTCACGTCACGCACGGCGCCAGCGGTCGTTCCGGTGTAATCGGTAACGGTCTCTGTCCGGCTACCATCCGCGTTGATGGTGACGAGATCGACGGTCGAAAGGTCGGTGACACCGTCGCCGTCGAGGTCCTGGGAGGTGGTGGTGCCCAACCCACCGGCGGCAGTGACGGTTTGCGTGCTGCCGATCAGAACCTGATTATAGCTGTAGGTGGCGGATGCAACTGTGCTGCTTCCATCACCATTCAACGTGGTCGTCCGTGCAGTCCTGGTGGCGTAATGCGCTGTCGCATAGGGATTGACGGTCGTCGTGGTCGAAAGACCATTGGCACTCGATGCCACCGACGTCTGCGACAACAAAGCGCCGTTCTGCGCCGTCGTATTGACGGTATCGGTCCGGCTGCCGTCGGCGTTGATGACGGTCGTATCGGTAGCCGTGACGTCGAAAGCAAGTCCGCCTGAGGCAAATGCTGCCGCAGACTGCCCCTGGATGTCCTTCTGGACCGTTTTCACCAGACCATCGGCTGTCGAGGTCGTGACCGTGGCACCGAGAACATCTCCCAACTGGTCAAAACTGACAACTTGGTCACGGACAGTGCCGCTATTCGCAATCGTGACGGTCTCGACCTGCTTGACGAGATTCGTTGAGCCCAACGTCGTCGTCGTGGTCCTGGTCCGCCGATCGGCAGATGTGTTCGTCTGAGCCGTCTTCAGAGCGTGACTCACGCCATCGGTGACGGTGAGCGTCTCGGTCAAGGCACCGCCGGCGCTGATCGTGGTCAGATCTGTGGTGACTTGATCCCACAGACCGCTGATCAGCGATGAGGAGGTGAACGCACTTGATACGATGGTTTGGAGTCCACCCGAGGTGACGATTGTCTGCGATTGATCGATCTTGTAGCTGGTGCTGGCACCATAGTTGGTGACCGTTTCCGTCGAGGTGCCAGCCGAGGTGATGGTGTTGTCCGTCGTGATGTGATCGAATACGGGTGCCGCGGCGGTGCCGGCTCCAGTCGAGTCGATCTGCAGCGTCTTCGAGAGGCCGCCGCTCGCGGTGCTGGTCACCGTCTCGTCCCGGATCGAGCCATCGCCATTCAGCAGCTGGACGGTATCGGTCGTGGTTCCCGAGCTGACCGTCACGGTCTCGTATTGCGAGATCCTTCCATCGCCATTGCCATAGATGGTGACCGTGCGCGCCGCGCTGCCGAGCGTTGCCGATGTGATGCGCTGGGACTGGAGCGTTCCATTGGCGCTATAATTCGTGACGGTCGTGGTCGCCGTTCCACCCGCGTTGGAAATTGCCGTGACCTGGGCGCCGGTGCCGATGAAGGCTCCGTTGTCGAGCGCCGATGTGACCGCCGAAGTCACCAGCCCGCCGCTGCTTTGCGGCGTCTGCGTGGTGACCACCTGGTCCAGCAGCGTACCATCGGCGCTGCGATCAGTCTGGGTGGTCACCGAGCCGCTTGAGGTGGTCACCGTCTGCGCCACCGAGACCCGATCGAGCGTCGTACCGTCGGTAAGATAGCTGGAGGTCGTGCGCGTCACCGTGTTAGACGTCGTCGACGTGACCGCCTGGACCAGGCTTGTCACGGTGGTCCCGGACGATGTCGTGATCGTCTCCGTTCGAACACCGCCGGAGCCAATCACGGTGGCATCGACCGAGGTCGTCGCCATGGCGCTGTTGCCGTCGATCAGGCCGATCGTGGTTCGGACCAGGCCGCCGCTCGTCACCGTGCTCGATGTCACATGGCTGGCGGTTCCGTCAAAATTCAGATCACTGACCACATAGGTTGCGGCGCCCGAGCTCGGCGTCGTATCCACCTCCTGTTGCGTAGTCCAGCCGCCGCCCAGAAGGTCGCGCTGGATGGTAACGACCTTGCCGCCCGAGGTCACCGTCGTCGCGGTGGTGGTCGAGTTCAGCTTCTCCGAGCCGGCCGTGCCGGCACTGGTCAGCTCGCCCGTCGATGTGATGGTGCCGGCGGAATAGTTGGTCAGCACCTCCGTCGTGGCGCCATTGCTCGCGGCGGAAATGCTGTCGGTCTGAAGGGTCAGCACCACGCCGCCATTATTGACGGTCGTCAGCTCACGGTTGGTGGTGGTCGTCGCGACGCCGCTCGTCGTCGAGGAGCTGACCAGCGTATTCAGGATGCGCTTGTGATCGAGACTGCCATCGCTATTGGTTTCAGAGGTCGCAATGGTAACCGATCCATCCGCATTCGTGCCGGTTGTCGTGGTTACCACGTAGCCGTTGGCACTGGTCGCGAACGTGACCGTCGCAACCGTTCCTGACGTGCCGCCGCTCGTCGTATAGCTCGTCTGCCCGTCGATCGATGATCCGTCCGGCAGCGCCACCTGGGTTGCGTCCTCGACCAGGTTGATCGAGGTGATGCCGAGGCTGGCAAGCGACCTTGCAGTCTGCGTGCCGTCGGCATTGGTGACCATGACGTAGAATTTCGAGAAGTTCGCGTCGCCGGCGTTGAGCGCGCCATCGTGGTTCGTGTCGAACACGTCGAGCAGCGCCTGCATGTCCGATTTGGCACTAGGGTCCCAGTCCGTGAAAATCACCTGGTTGGCCTGGGTCAGCTGCCCGGTTCCAGTCGGGTCGAAGAACAGCACGCCGTTGCCCGCGCCTGCCCAAGCCATCTGGTTCTGGACGCCGGATCCGGTGGCGTCGAAGAACGTATTCGACTGCGAGAGCTGAGTGATGTTGATGCCCTGGCCGGTCAGATCCAGGACCACCGGGGCGAAGCCGAAATCACCGCCGCCAAAATCGGAGTAGCTGTAAGAGTAGTCATAGTTGTATGAATAATCATAACTAGACCCTGAGTTGTAATTCGAGGCATAGGTGGATGTGTCATAGCCCGGCGAATACCCTGACGTATCATTCGAAGCGTAGTTGTTCGTTGGAGGCGAGACGTAATTTGTCGCCGTGTCATAGGCGTATTGCGGAAACGAGGAAGTCGACGACTGGTTGAGAGCCGCAAAGTCCTGATTGACAACGTCGTTCGGTGTCGCCGTCGCCGAGCTTGAACCATAGTCAGTTACTGGAGGTGACACATAGTTTGTTGCCGCGTCATAACCGTATTGCGGAAAGGAGGTCGTCAACGGCTGATTGACAGCCGCAAAGTCCTGATTGACGACGCCGTTAGGCGTTGTCGCCGAGCTTGAACCATAGTCAGTTGCTGGAGGTGAGACATAGTTGGTTGCCGCGTCATAGGCGTATTGCGGAAACGACGCCATCCAGGGCTGCTGCAGATCTGCAAAGTCTCTATTGACGATGTCGCTTGGCGTCGTGGTCAAGCCTGAAGAGCCCATGTCGTTGGGTCGGGTGAGCCACCACCTGCAGGAGCATCATAGAGACCTGCTTTGATGTGGTCTTGCGCCATCGATGGTAGCCAAGACTGAATCGCGGGATTGTTGTCCATTGCGTTCTTGGCCTGCGCTGCGTTAGTGATCGACGCCCAGTCGATCTGTCTATTCCATTTCTGCAGCGCTGCCAGGTCATTCAGTCTCTCAAATGTTTCCTGCGTTTCAACCGGACCATACAATTGCTTGACCTGATCTCCTACAATCGTACGAAAAAGATAGTCGCCGACCAGATTATTGTGCCCACCGCGTTCTCCAGTTTCTCCCGATAGCTGAGGAAACTGTATGTGGTCGAATTCGTGCATACCGACAACACCGAACGGCTCTGTGTAGGTAGAACTCCTGCCGGTATCAGGATTCGTCAACGTAAGCGTCATCGAGCCGATTGGCACCGACTGTCCGTTCACTTGTACGTTGGCCGCAGAGTACTGCGCATTTAAATTGAACGTCACGCTTCCTGATGCTGGATCAGTCCAGGCATACGCCCCCGAGTATTTCGTTCCAAACTGGATTGTGGGCGAACTTACATTGGCCAGCGCAGCGCTGCCTTCCGGGGACTTTACCAGATAATCTACGGCCGGCACGGTCGCGTTATATTGAGAGATTGCCCGAGAACTCGGCAAACTCGAAAAGCTGCTGTAATCGACAGAGACCTTCCCGATAACCATCGTCGGGGCAAATGGGAGATTCCACTCTGTATCTGCCATGAGAAATGTCCACCTCTTCTACTGACGATCTTCGTTTGACGCCGGTGCGAGCTTACCAAACGCTCCACTAACTAAACAGGACTTTGCTAGCGACGGATACAATCTCATTGGTAATTCGCTCCACTCATGGACTTCTACTCCTGCCTTACTGGATCGGATTTCAACGAATCGATTGCCGTCCTCGGCGAGGAAAACCCAAGAAAACATTGGATGAGACACTATTATCATGTGAGAAAAGAACGAAATCGGTCTAATCAGACGCACATGTTCGTCATTTCGGACGAGGTAAGCCGTGCACCCGTTTGGACACTCCTTGGCTGGAAAGAAAATTGATACCGGCCCGAAATTCAGGACATAAGCTTGAGCAAGCGATGAGCCGCTATCTACAGCCGCCAACTTCTCAAGGAGATATTCAGCGTTGCGTCGAGCAGATAAGGCAAGACCTGACGGAAACATACTGCCTTCGAAAAACTCGAGCTGGGGGGAGATGTTAGAAGTGACAATTGGTAGACATTGTGGAGCTGGGTAATTCTGTGCGTTGGAGGACTGCACAAGCAAGAGCATGCACAGCGAGCCGAGTGTACTTCGTCGCAGATCACGCACCATAAGCGCCCTGAAGCAATACACCAACGCTCCTGTCCGTGTGCCTAGTCCAACTTTTTCTGGCATTACCGCTCGATCCAAAAGGCTCGCCACTCCCTTCCACGACCGCGGCATCAACAGAGCTGCCCCACGACTAGTTTTAATGCGCCACGCGGAACCGTAAAGCTCCAAGTGGCGAATACCGATAGACATCATATGAAAAAAGGCTTCTATCAGACGCCTTCATCGATCGATCTGACCCTCACGTGCAATCACCGATCTGCCTCGCATGGCGATTGCCGCCATAGTGCCCGGGCAGTCAATCGACTAAATATCACAGGATTTTTGACCAGGCGTCACCTATCATCTTTGATAGTTGCAATAACCGGATTTTTGGGAGCTTCTTTAATTTCGCGTTCTAGTGGATGCGGCGAGGACTGTTCGGTTGATGGCTGAATGAGACCGAGTTCCATGGCTCTGACTGCTGCTAGCGTGCGACTAGCTACGCCAAGCTTACGCATTGCGTTTTTGATGTGGAAAACCACAGTGTGCTCACTGATAGCGAGGATCCGGTCAACTTCCCACGACGACTTTCCTAACGCTGCCCATTCTAGGCATGCTTTCTCCCGATCAGAGAGTTCGCCGAACATTTTCTAGCCTCCAGCAATATCTGGTTTTTGGAGCATCGGCGTACGCTGCGCGATCCGCCCTATCTATTCCAATCGCTCCAAATAACTCGCTCGTCCTGACAGGCTTCATCGATCGCGCAAGCTCTCGTGCTTGTATCGCAGCAGGGGCGACATAATGTACTCGATGATCCGTCTCGTCCCTGTCTTGATCTCCACTGTCACCGCCATGCCCGGCGACAGTGCGACCATCTTGTCCTCCACCTGCATCTGCTTCTCGTCCAGCGACACCCTCGCCGAGTAGATGAACTCCTGCCCCGCCGGCTCGCTGGTCTCAGCCAGGGCGCCGGCCGCCTTGCCGCCGGCCTGCTTGTCCGCCGGCTTCTCCCGTACGATCGAATCCTGGGAGACGCTCAGCACCTTGCCGTGGACGAGGCCGTAGCGGGTGAAGTTGAAGGTGTCGATCTTGATCTCGGCCGGCTGGCCGACATTGACGAAGCCGATGTCGCGGTTGGAGATCATGACCTCGGTCTCGAGCTGGCTGTCGGCGGGCACGATGAGCATCAGTTGTTGCGCCGGTGTGACGACGCCGCCGACGGTGTGCAGTGCGAGCTGCTGCACGGTGCCGTCGATCGGCGCGCGCAGCAGCTGCTCAGACGTCTTGCGCTCGGCCTTGACGAGGTCCTGTGTCAGCTCGTCGGCCTTCTTCTCGGCGTCAGTGAGATCGGACAGCACCTGCCGCTCGAAGCCGGAGCGGGTCTGTGCCAGCTGCTGCTCCAGCGCCATTCGCGCGGCCTCGATCTCGACCAGGCGCCTTGTCTGCACGACGCGCTCGCTCTGCTGGTCGATCAGCCGCGACTGCGCGTCGATGAAGGCGATCTGGTTGCCATACTGGATCTCCTTGGCGTTGCGGCGGATATCGGCGGTCTCCCGCAGGAACGGCAGAGCGGCGTCGATCTTGGCAATCGCGGCCTCGATCGACTGCACCTCGGCGCGTTTCTGCGCGATCTGCTGCTGGTTGGAGGCGAGCTTGGACAGCTGCTCGGCGGCCTGCGCCTGCAGCGCGGCGCGGGTGCGCGCGATGTCGGTCGGCGGCGCGCCCTCGGGCACGCTGAGCGGCCGCAACGCGGCGAGATCGGCAAAGCTATCACGAAGCACGCTCAGCCGGGCCACATCGAGCCTCGCCTGCATCAGGCCCTGCGCCACGCGGTGGCGCTCGGCCTCGGTGACGGTGCGGTCGAGCTCGACCAGCACGTCGCCGGCACGGACCTTGTCGCCGTCCTGGACATGGATCGCGGCGACCACGCCCGCCTCCAGCGGCTGGATCGTCTTGGTGCGGCCGGTCGGCACGATCTTGCCCTGTGCCGCGGCGATGATGTCGACATGGCCGATGATCGACCAGCCGACCGCGATCGCGAAGAACAGCATGATGGTTCCAGCCACGGCGCGGCCCGCAGGCGAGGCTGGTGTCTCAACGATTTCCAGCGCCGCGGGCAGGAATTCGCGCGCGTCGTTTCGCCTGCGGCGATGCGCGTCCAACGAAACCGGCGCGTTGTCCTGCCGGTGTGCCTCAGCCGACGACATGCAGGCCCGCCTGGATCTGATGCAGGGTGGCGTAGCGCCCGGCACGCTTGATCAGCTCGTCATGGGTGCCGTCCTCGACCAAGCGACCGTTCTCGATGGTGATGATGCGGTCGGCGTTGCGCACCGCCGACAGCCGGTGGGCGATGATGAACACGGTGCGCCCGGCGCAGATCCTGCGCATGTTGCGCTGGATGATGTTCTCGCTCTCATAGTCGAGCGCCGAGGTCGCCTCGTCGAAGATCAGGATGCGCGGATTGGTGACCAGCGCACGCGCGATCGCGATGCGCTGGCGCTGGCCGCCGGACAGGCTGGCGCCGCGCTCGCCCACCACCGTGTCGTAGCCGTCGGGCAGACCGAGAATGAACTCATGGGCGCCGGCGAGCTCGGCCGCCTGGATCACCCGCTCCATGGCCATGCCGGGATCAGCCAGCGCGATGTTGTCGCGGATCGAGCGGTTGAACAGCACGTTCTCCTGCAGCACCGCGCCGATCTGCCGCCGCAGCCAGGTGACGTCGGCCACCGTGAGATCGATGCCGTCGATCAGGATGCGGCCGCCCTCGGGGACGTACAGCCGCTGGATCAGCTTGGTCAGGGTCGACTTGCCGGAGCCGGAGGGGCCGACGATGCCGACGACCTGCCCGACCGGCACCTTGAGGCTGATATCGTGCAGCGCCAGAGGCGCGTCGATGCGGTAGCGGAAGTGGACGTGATCGAACACCACCTCGCCGCGCACCGGTGGCAGCGCCGCGCGGCCGGGGTTGAACGCCGGCTCGGGTGTGGTGTTGAGGATGTCGCCGAGCCGCGCCACCGACAGCCGCGCCTGGTGGAAATCCTGCCACAGCTGCGCCAGCCGCAGCACCGGCTGCGCCACCCGCCCGGCCAGCATGTTGAAGGCGATCAGCTCGCCGACACTCAGACTGCCCTCGATCACCAGATGCGCGCCAAAATACAGCGTCAGCGCGGTGACGATCTTGCTGATGAACTGCACCAACTGGCTGGCCCAGTTGCCGAGCGACAGCACCTCGAAGCTGGCGCCGACGTAGCCGGCGAGCTGCTCCTCCCAGCGCCGCTGCATCTGCGGCTCGATCGCCATCGCCTTTAAGGTCTGGATAGCGGTGACGGTCTCGACCAGGAAGGCTTGGTTCTCGGCGCCGCGGTCGAACTTGACGTCGAGCCGCCTCTTGAAGATCGGCGTCACACCGGCCGACAGCGCGATGTAGAACGGGAACGAGCCGACCACGATCCAAGTGAGGTACGGCGAATAGTAGAACATCACGCCCAGGAACACGAAGGTGAAGGCGAGGTCGATCACCAGAGTGAGCGCCGAGCTGGTGATGAAGTTGCGGATATGCTCCAGCTCGCGCACCCGTGCCACCGAATCGCCGGCGCGCCGCGCCTCGAAATAGGCGATCGGCAGCGCCACCAGATGCCGGAACAGCCGCGCGCCCAGCTCGACATCGATGCGATTCGTGGTGTGCGAGAACACATACGTTCGAAGACCGCCCAACGCGGTCTCGAAAATCGTTACGGTAACCAAGCCGAACACCAGCACATCGAGCGTGGTGTAGCCGCGATGGGTCAGCACCTTGTCGGTGACGACCTGGAAGAACAGCGGCGTCACCAGGCCGAACAGCTGCAGGAAGAACGAGGCCAGCAGCACCTCGCCGAGCAGCCGGCGATATTTGTGCATCGCCTGCAGGAACCAGGTGACGTCGAAACGCCGCGCCAGATCCGTCAGCGACGCCCGGCGGGCCATCAGCACGATCGTGCCAGTCCAGTTGGCCTCGAACTCGGCGCGCTTGAGACTCTGCGGCCGATTGACGAGCGGATCTTGGACTAGCGCCGTCTCGGCCGTGACTTGGCCGAGAATGACGAACGAGCCGTCGGCCCGCGCTGCGATGGCCGGAAGCGGCAGCTTGGCAAGGCCATCCCATGTCTGCCGAACAGCGCGCGCCTTGAGCTTCAGCTGACGCGAACAGCGCAGCATCTCGTTGACGCTGACCTTCGCGCCCGCCAGCTGGTGGGCAATCTGCGCCGGATCAACCGCGACCTGATGGAACCGCAACAGCAATGTCAGGCAGTCGAGCCCCGTATCGTTCTGCCTCGCGGTCATAGCCTCCCCGCACTACCTTAAGTGGTGCGACCATATGATGCATGCGGAGGTCTTGACTGGCAAGTTTCCGCGGGATCACGTGTCCGTAATTTTACGGGTGTTTCCATCCAGCAACAATATACAATCTTTACGATTGTATTTCGTCGACACTCGCGAACGGGTCTGCTGTAGAGCCGAGTTGTGCCGGTCCAGGCTTCGCTTCGCTTTTGTTCGCCAATCGAGTGGGCGGTCGACATAGAGTTGCGCGGTTTGGGGAGTTCGGTTCAAGTGGTGCACCCGCTCGGCCTTTCTGGCCAGGCGAGATCCTGGATCGTGTTCCCAGACTTGGCGCAACTGATTGCGGGTTACCGCATTCCCCGGAACGGGTCGGATCGGTCAGTTGGCTATTAGCGGAAAGCTAACGGCGGGATCATCGCAAGAGCGCGATGGTTTCCAGCGTCATGTAGCGGCTGCCCTGGACCGTCCACTCGTCGTTCTCTTCGAGCAAAATGGCACCGACGAGTCAGACGATGCCTCCTCGTTTGGGGAGATGCCAACGACCTCGGTGCGGCCTGATCTCTTGGTTGAGGCGTTCAAGCGGATCAGTCGAGTGCAATTTGTCCCAATGCGCGGAGAGGAATCTCATAAGGCCAGCACGTTGGTATCGGCTTCATCTAGGAACACCGCCAGCTTCGGCAATTTGGGGCCCAACTGATCGGCGATGTGCCGCCATTGCGTACTTGTAGCTTCGGCATCGTATTGGGCAATCGCCGTGGCGATGGAGGCCTAGACGACGCGCCGCCCGCTCTTGCTGGCATGCGCCAGGGCGTTCACATCCAGCGCACGTGTCAGCGCAGCCAGGACGCGTCGAGAATCTTCGCGACTCGCGCCTTGATCCCTTCATGTGCGTCAGAGACGACGTGCTTGATTCGTGCAGGCCGCGCCAGGCGAACTGGTGTAGGAACGCCGCCAAGAACGTCTCGGTCTCGGAGGAACAAATATCCATGCCGAGCATCCCGCTCCGGCCATCGCTATTGACCCCGGCTGTGATGATCACCCCGACCGAGACGATCCGCCCGTTCTGGCACAACTTCGCGTAGGTAGCGTCGATCCACAGGTACAGCCAGTCGCCTCGATCGGCGGCTTCAACTGGTCGCCGATCTCGGCCACACAGGCGCGACACGGCCTCTTGGAGATACTATTCATCCCTATTCCTGCACGAGACCGTCGACCGATCGGGTCGAGACACCTCTGTACGTAGTCCACCTTGATTGTCGCCGCGCATCCCCCCATACTACGGCCGTCAGAGCCTTCTCGTCCATCCGGCGCGGCTCCAGGGAGCCTGGGCAGTAGCTTCCCTTTCGCAGCTTGAGGACCGCACCGGCGCGCTTCTCCTAGGTCCGGTCACGATAGCCGTTGCGGCTATACCAGACGTTCGGAACTCTTCTCGCGATAGAACGCTCCGGTCAATCCGGCTTGCTCCATATCTATTAATCACTGGGCTGCAAGGCCAATCATCTCGCGCAAAAGATCGGCGTCTGAGACCCTCTCAACCAGCTACAGCTCCTCGCGGAACACCTTCGGCATTTTTTGATTCCAGCGCGATCGGACGTCCAATGTCTTGCCAAGACTTGCTCGCTAGCCGAGGACCGTGGCGCATCAACGACGAGCTGCTGGAACATTTCGATCTGATCCTTTTGGCATCTGGTCCGCCTCAAACGCTTGCTTTCCCTTCGCCATCCATAGCTCACTCACCAATGGCCTCTGCTCGCTTTTGAGTTTCTCGGCGATCCAGAGCAGCGCGCCTAGGATGATCGCGCGGTCATCGCAGGTCAGGTCCAAGAGACCCGCTTTTACGATGAGACCGCCGAGCTCGATGAGTTGACGCGTGCGTTTACGGCGCTCGACCTGCCATTTGCGCATGTCATGTCGCGCCCTTGCGGCTCGGTGCCGATTGCGCGCCGCTCGGTTGCGCAGAAGGGCCGTCCAAATTGCGGTCAGTCGCTGACGCATTTCGCCGCGCGCGGCTCTGAAAGAACGAAGCGCCGCGCTTGGCCCATGCCTCCCTCTTCCCGGCCTCTTTCGTCTCGGCCAACACGATCAGCGCGCCGGCCAGCTCGTCGGCGCTGAGTGCGTCAGCTCCGGTCGCGATAACCAATTCGCCGAGCTGGCGCACTTTGCGGGTTTTCAGCCCGCGCGCTTTGTCTTCGAGTGCCTTCAGGTCCGCGTCAAAGTCGCGTGGTTTGCGCATCGTTGTCTCCATCAGTTTCGATGGAGAAATGATAGGCGAGTACTCAGCAGAATGCTGTAAGGTCATAGGGACGGCCTGGGACGGTGCGATCCCTCCCGAGATTTTTTCGAGGGAGGGCGCGCTTATACGTCGTTCCGACGTGCGCTTCGCTATGCCAGTGATTGGATCGCGATGGCGATCTATCATCTTCACGTCAAGGTCATTGGCCGGAAGGCCGGGAGCAGCGCGGTGGCATCGGCGGCTTACCGCTCGGGCTCGCGGCTTCGCGATGAGCGCCTTGGCCGTGAGCAAGATTTTTCCGCGAAGCGAGGCGTCGTTCATTCTAAGGTGATGCTGCCGGAGAATGCGCCGGAGGCATGGAGCGACCGGGAGCGGCTTTGGAACGATGTCGAAGCGTTTGAAGTCCGGAAGGATGCACAGCTGGCCCGCGAGGTCGAGTTCGCTCTTCCGCGCGAGCTGAGTCAGGCGCAGGGCATCGAGCTAGCCCAGGACTTCGTTCGCGGTGAGTTCGTCGGTCTGGGCATGATCGCCGATCTCAATGTGCATTGGGACAGGGGTGAGGACGGGATGCCCAAGCCCCACGCCCATGTCATGCTGGCGATGCGCGCGGTCGACGAGAACGGGTTTGGTCAAAAGGTGCGGGACTGGAACCGCACCGAGATGGTCGAGCGCTGGCGCGAACGCTGGGCCGCGCTCGTCAATGAGCGGCTCGCCGAACTCGACATCGACGCGCGGATCGACCATCGCAGTCTCGAAGCCCAAGGCATTGCGCTGGAGCCGCAAAGCCAGATCGGCGCGCCCGCCAAACGGATCGAGGTCCGGGACATCGCAGGCGAACGGTTTGAGGCCGACCGCGCCGAGATGCACCGCGAGATCGCTCGTAACAACGGCACGCGGATCGTCGCCGATCCCGTCCTCGGACTGGACGCTATCACCCAGCAGCAATCGACTTTCACGCGCCGCGACTTGGCAAAGTTTGCGCACCGTCACAGTGACGGGCTCGACCAGTTCAACGAAGTGGTGGGCGCGATGCAGGGAGCGCCAGATCTGGTCGAACTCGGCAAGGACACCCGCGGCGAGGATCGGTTCACCACCCGCGGAATGATCGAGGCCGAACAGCGCCTGCATCGGGCCGCCGAACTGATGGCGGAACGGGAACGCCATGAGGTGCGAAGTGCGGAGCGCAGGGCAGCTTTGGTGCGCGCGGAAGCCCGCGGCTTGGTGCTTTCGCCCGAGCAGGCTGAAGCATTGGCGCATGTCACGAATAGACGCGATCTCAGCGTCGTGGTGGGCCATGCCGGGACGGGAAAGAGCGCAATGCTGGGGGTGGCGCGGGAGGCCTGGGAGGCGGCAGGGTTTGAGGTCCGTGGAGCGGCGCTATCCGGTATTGCCGCGGAAAACCTCGAGCGCGGATCGGGCATTGCGTCACGCACGATCGCCAGCATGGAGCATGGCTGGGAGCAAGGCCGTGATCTGCTCAAATCGAGCGATGTGCTGGTGATCGACGAAGTCGGCATGGTCGGCACGCGTCAGCTGGAGCGCGTGCTGTCGCATGCGGCCGAGGCTGGTGCCAAGGTGGTGCTCGTCGGCGATCCGCAGCAACTTCAGGCCATCGAGGCGGGCGCGGCCTTCCGATCGATCCATGAGCGTCACGGCGGCGCGGAAATCGGCGACGTGCGCCGTCAGAGGGAGGACTGGCAGCGCGACGCCACGCGCGATCTGGCGACCGGCAAAGTGGGCCATGCGCTTAGAGCGTACCGCGCCCACGGCATGGTGAATGAGGCCGGGAGTCGCGAGCAGGCGCGCGGCGATCTGATCGGGCGCTGGGAGCGTGATCGGCAAGCATCGCCCGATCGCAGCCGGATCATTCTCACCCACACCAATGACGAGGTCCGCATACTGAACGAGGCAGCGCGCGAGCGGATGCGGGCTGCCGGCGATCTCGGAGACGAGGTGCATGTGACGGTCGAGCGCGGCGCGAGAACCTTCGCTAGCGGCGATCGCGTCATGTTCCTACAGAACGAGCGCGGCCTTGGCGTGAAGAACGGCACGCTCGGGACCATCGAACAGGTGAGCGCGCAATCCATGACTGTCGAGACCGACGATGGCCGACACGTGCGCTTCGACCTCAAGGACTACAGCCGGATCGACCATGGCTATGCGGCGACGATCCACAAGGCCCAGGGCATGACGGTCGACCGCGTCCATGTGCTCGCGACGTCCGGCATGGATGCCCACAGCAGCTATGTCGCCTTGTCGCGGCATCGCGACGAGGTGAACCTGCATTATGGTCGCGATGATTTTGCCAATGCGGACCAGCTCACCCGCACCCTGTCCCGCGATCGGGCCAAGGACATGGCCTCGGATTACGAGCGCGCTGATCCCGTCCAGAGCTTCGCCGAGCGGCGCGGGATCACGTTCCGCGAGCGGGTGGTCGAGATCGTGCGCAAGATCGTGCCTGAGAAGCTTCGCGAGATGTTCGACGGCCTGCGCTCGCCTGCAGATGCCCCCGCACCGGCTCGCGAACACCGGCCGGAGCAGGCAGCACGGGAAAGGGAAACAGGCGGTCCGGCAGCAGACCGGCGCGCAGCCGAAGTGCCGGCAAGGAGCTTGGCGCAAGATATCGAAGAGGAAGCGCGTCGCGTGCGGACTCGAGCTCTGGTGCGCCATGCCCGCGCCGTGGATGCGATCTTCGCTGCGCAAGAGACGAGCGGCGGGGTCGACCCTGCGCGAGTCGAACAGCTGCAGACGGCTCGCCAGGCCCTCAACGAAGTGCGGCCCTTTGGTTCGCACGATGCCGAAGCCGCCTACAGGAAGGACCCGGAACTGGCTCGCGAAGCCGCTAGCGGCCAAGTCAGCCGCGCGGTCCGCGCGCTCCAGCTCGAGACCGAACTCCGCACCGATCCGAGCCGTCGCGCCGACCGCTTCGTGGAGCGATGGCAGAAACTCGACCAAGCTAGCCGGCGCCAATATCAGGTCGGCGACATTTCCGGCTACAAGGCCACGCGCTCAGCGATGGGCGACATGGCCAAAAGCCTCGAACGCGATCCGCAATTGGAATCCATCCTCGCCGACCGAAAGAACGATCTCGGCATCGCCTTCGAATCAGGCCGCCGGCTCGGCCAGCAACTGGCCCTTGCCCATGGAATCGATCTCGGCAGAGGGCGGGGCATCGGATTTTGACCATCCTTTTTGCCGCCGGCTCTACGCCACACTTGGCAGCGTACGAGGACCCTCTTGTCTGCATCCAGCTGCTTTGCCTGTCTGTCTCAGAAGGCGTCACAAACATTCAACCAGAGTCAGCGGGTCCATGCGCGAACCAGATCGTATCATCCGCTTGAGAACCGTCCTCGCCAGGACCGGACTGTCTCGATCTACCATCTACCGCAAGATCGCCGAAGGCACGTTCCCGGCCCCGCTCAAAATCAGCACCAACGGCTCGGGCTGGCACGACTCCGAAATCAACAGCTGGATAGCGGATCCAGTTGGATGGCGTCCGCGTCGCGACCTCGATGAGGTCCGGTGAGGTCTATAGCGCAATGATCGGGATGCGAACTCCGCAGCCGCAGAATACGTCGTCTGAGGCCAGACTTGCGGCTGCGGTCGAGGTGAACGGGCAGATCCGCATCGATTTGGTCGTGGAACTGGCGCGGTGTCTGGAGGCACACGCCTGAGCCAACCAAACGCATCCTTTTCCACGCCACAGCATCCTCCTTCAGCTAGACGGCCCGCGAGGCGCGGACGGGTAGCTTCGACCGAGGTATAGAATCTCCACGCTGGAAATGCGCTCATGGCAGAGCGCGATGGTCAACCGAAGGCGTTTCATGAGTCGGCGCCCCGCCCGATTTACTCAAGGCGAAGTGGCACGAGCGATCCGCGCTGCAAAAGCGGCCGGCGCTTCATCTATTAGAATCAAGCCGGACGGCACGATCATCGTCGACCTGGTCAAATACAATGACGAGCAGGATCTCGACGAGACTGTTGAGCCCGAAGAGCATTTCGTGCTTTGATTCGCTTCATGCCCCGTCCTCGCAAGCCTTACCTTCACAAGGAAATCAACCGTCACGGCAGGACGGTCTGGTACGTTCGCAACAAGGACGTCGGCGGCAAACGCACTCGCATTCGCGGCGAGTACGGATCCACAGAATTCAACCGCAACTACGACATCGCTCTAGCCGGCATGTTCAATCGGCCACGCCTCGCAATCGATCCCAGCGAGGCCAGGGCGAAGGTCTTTGATGGTAGCCTCAAATGGCTATGGGAAGAATACAAGGCAAAGGCGCCTGATTGGCGCGAGATGAAGGCGAGCACGCACAAGCAGCGCAACAGCCTGATGATTCATGTTCTGGAGGCCAACGGCAATAAAAGAGCAGCCGCCATCCAGAAGCAGCATATCCTGGACGGGCTTGGGCGTCGCGCTCAGAACCCCTCCGCAGCCCGGCACTTTCTCACCACCATGAGGCGGATGTTCATCTGGGCGGTCGCGCAAAAGATTCTTGCGGTAGATCCAACCGAAGGGATCAAGACACCCAAGCCGGCGAAAACCGAAGGCTTCGTTACCTGGTCTGATGCCGACGTTCGGCGTTACTACAAGCGCTGGCCGCTGGGCACACGCGAGCGCGTGATGATCGACGTCTACCTCTTCACCGGTTTTCGGCGGGGTGACGCAGCATCGTTCGGCCCTGCCGACGTGACCGAACAGGTGCAAGAGCGGATTGGCCCCGACGGAAAACTCGAGCAAATCTCCGTTCCGATCATCACGAAGCGCCTCGAAAAGGGGAGCGAGACCATTGAGGTCACCTTTCCGATGCTCGATGTCCTGCGCCGGACGTTGGAGGCAGGTCCGGTCGGAACCGAGACCTACATCGCGACCCGGCAGGGCAAGCCGATGACCAAGGAGAGCCTCGGCAACGTGTTCAAGGAGAAGTGCGTCGCCGCTGGATTGGCAAATCGATCAGCGCACGGCCTCCGCAAGGCGGCTGCGACGGTCGCCGCGGAAAACGGTGCGACGGAAGCCGAGCTGGACGCGATCTTCGGTTGGACCGATCGTCGAATGGCGAGCCATTACACGCGGAACGCCAACCGCAAGAAGTTGGCCTATGGCGGCGTCGCCAAGCTAGAGAGAAAGATCGGCTCCGAGGACCATAGAGCGAACGTCTATTCCCTCACCGATAAGCTAGGTGCGGGAAATCGAACGAAAAGCTCAATGAAATCAGCCGACGTCCGGAAGGATGGTGGGCACGACAGGGATCGAACCTGTGACCCCTACCATGTCAAGGTAGTGCTCTCCCGCTGAGCTACGTGCCCTAATCCGTCAAGTCCGTTCGGGTGGGCGTCCCTATATCGGCTCCCACGCAGGCAGGCAAGGACGCAAAATGCCGAAATTGGGAATAATCCGGCGGCCGCGGAGCGGCCGGTCCCTGGGGCGGGAATCCAGGCTGCCAGGCGCCGCAGCACCGGCGCCTTGCGGCTCAGGCCGCCAGCATCTTGTTGACTTCGCTCACGAGCTCGCGGAGGTGCACCGGCTTGGACAGCACCTTTGCGTTCTTGGGCGCCTCCGAATCGGAGTTAAGCGCGACGGCGGCGAAGCCGGTGATGAACATGATCTTGATGTCGGGGTCGAGCTCGGAGGCGCGGCGCGCCAGCTCGATGCCGTCCATCTCCGGCATCACGATGTCGGTCAGGAGCATCTCGAACGGCTCCTCGCGCAGCCGCTGATAGGCCGACATGCCGTTGTCGTGAGGAGAGACCTGGAACCCGGCATTTTCCAATGCCTTGACCAGGAAGCGGCGCATGTCGTTGTCGTCTTCGGCGAGCAGGATCTTGTGCATGGCGGGGAGCAGTCTGGTCCGGGTGAGAGGCGGAGCGTTGCCGCCACTAAGCCTGACGGGCGGTAAATTTCGGGTGAAAACTTGGAAGCTTTGATCCGACATTGGCAAGGCAATTTGAGGGCCGAATGGGCGCCGTTCGCCCAAAAGCCGCAGGCATGCTCAGAGTTGTTCCAAACCGGCCATGAACTTTTTCATTGCTTTTCGCTTGGCAGAACGGCCCGGATTATCGAAGATGCCGGGTGGCGAATGAGAAGTGTCTGCGTTGTCCAGCGCTTTACGGCCGGAGGATACCGGCGCACCAACGAACGTGACATCGACGCACGTGACACGAAGCACGTGACCAAGGGGACGGCGCCCAGCGATGACGGACTTTGAAGGCGGATTGCCGCCGTTCGAGATCATGGAGCCGGCCACGTGGCGCGCGCCCATCATCTTCAATTCGCCACACTCCGGCTCGGCCTATCCCGACGATTTCCTCAGGGCGTCGCGAATCGATCTGCCGTCGCTGCGGCGCTCGGAAGATTCGTTCATGGACGAACTGATCGCCGACCTGCTGACGCGCGGCTTCCCGGTCGTGCGGGTGCATTTCCCGCGCTGCTATGTCGACGTCAATCGCGAACCCTATGAGCTCGACCCGCGCATGTTCACCGGCCGGCTGCCGAGCTTCGCCAACACCCGCTCGATGCGGGTGGCCGGCGGTCTCGGCACGATTCCGCGCGTGGTCGGCGACGGCCAGGAGATCTATCGCGACCGGCTCAGCGTCGACGAGGCGCTGCACCGCATCGAGACGCTCTACAAGCCCTATCACCGCGCGCTGCGCCGGCTGATCAACCGCGTGCACCAGCAGTTCGGCACGGTCGTGCTGGTCGACTGCCATTCGATGCCCTCGGTCGGTGTGTCGCGCGACGAGCCGCGGCGGCCGGACATGGTGATCGGCGATCGCTACGGCACGAGTTGCGCGTCGCTGCTGCCCGACCTGTTCGAGGACGTGCTCGGGCGGCTCGGCTATTCGGTGGGCCGAAACAAGCCCTATGCCGGCGGCTTCATCACCGAGCATTACGGCAACCCGGCCTCGGGCCTGCATGCGATCCAGATCGAGCTCAACCGCGCGATCTACATGGACGAGCGCAAGCGCGAGCGCGGGCCGCGCTTCGCCCAGGTGGCCTCCGATCTCGCGGTGCTCGCCGAGGTGCTGGCGACCGTGCCGCTCGGCGATCTCGGTCCATTCCAGGCCGCTGCGGAATAGCGGGCTCGTCGTCTCTGCGCGCGCGGAGGATTGGCGCCGAAAACGTTGGCGCAAAAAAAAGGGCCGCTTGAATGACAAGCGGCCCAAGTCTAGGGAGGAAACGCCCAAGGAGGGCAGCGATAACGCGAAGCGCTACCGCACCGCAACAATATGCAGATGCGGTGCACAAAGTGCAAGGGTTTTTCGGCCAGACTCCATGCAAAAAACACAGGCCCGGTTTGCACGCAGCGCACCCTCGACGGCATTTTATTCGATCTCTCAATGGGTTGATCAAAAAGTCTGATCAATGCCAGGCGGCTTGTGGATTTCGTTTTGGCTTTCGATTGCCCGGTCGGGACAGAAAACCCGCGCGATCCGAACCCGGCAGTCACCTGACGATATCCAAGATGCCAAGTCGGCGTTCCATCTCCGGATGCGCGCCCGAGCGCTTTGAGCTACGCATGGGATGGCCTGGGCGCCATCCGATTCCCTCAGCGAAGGACGTGTTGTGACGGTCATCGACTTTTCCGCCTTCATCGGTCGCCTGGCGACCGCCTCGGGCGAAACCATCCTGCCGTTCTTCCGGACCTCGCTCCTGGTCGACAACAAGAGCAACCGGCACGATTTCGATCCGGTCACCGAAGCCGACCGCGCCGCCGAGGCGGTGATGCGCCGGCTGATCAAGGCGAACTTCCCGCAGCACGGCATCGTCGGCGAGGAGTTCGGCAACGAGCGCGAGGACGCCGACTACGTCTGGGTGCTCGATCCGATCGACGGCACCAAGTCGTTCATCGCGGGCTTTCCGACCTGGGGCACGCTGATCGCGCTCTTGCACAAGGGCACGCCGGTGTTCGGCATGATGCACCAGCCGTTCATCGCCGAGCGCTTCGCCGGCGACAACGGCTCGGCCAACTACAAGAACGCGGCCGGCGAGCGCCGGCTGTCGGTACGGCGTTGCGAGCGGCTCGAGGACGCGGTCTGTTATACGACCAGCCCGCTGCTGATGAACGAGAGCGATCGCGCGATCTTCGCGAAGGTCGAAGCCGAGACGCGGCTGTCGCGCTATGGTGGTGACTGCTACTCCTATTGCATGCTGGCCGCGGGCCATCTCGATCTCGTCATCGAGACCGAGCTCAAGCCCTACGACATCGCGGCGCTGATCCCGATCATCAACGGCGCCGGCGGCATCGTCACCGACTGGAACGGCGGGCCGGCGCAGAACGGCGGGCGCATCATTGCCGCGGGCGACAGGCGCGTTCATGAGGCGGCGGTCAAACGGCTCGGGGGCTAGGCTGGCCGTAGAACTACGTAATAAGCACTTTACCGTGCGATCTTAACCCCTCATTGAGAGCCACTGCCTAGCTTTTCAGCACATGCGACTAAAATACACATCGAATGCTGCTGAACTGGGAATGCTCGCCATGAAGGGTCTCTCGCTCCGCCTCACGCACAAGATCATGGCCATCGGTCTGATCGGCCTGTTCGCACTGATCACCTTCGGCGCGATCTATTGGACGGGAAGCAGAACCCAGGACGTGTCACGCGCCCTCGCCGCCCAGGCCCGTGACATCGACGACATCAACAATAAGCTCGCAACCGACCTTCTCGAGGCGCGGCGCGCCGAGAAGGATTTCCTGCTCCGCCGCGACCCGAAATACGCCGCCCGCCACACCGAGCTGAGCGCCGCGATCCAGCGCGACCTCGAACAGCTCGGCAGCAAGAGCCGCACAGCCGGCGAGCGTGCGATGGTCGACAAGGTCGACGCCGTCAGCAAGGGGTTCGCCGCCTATCGCCAGGAGTTTGCGGAGGTCGAGCGCGCGCAGGTCCGGCTCGGATTGAACGAGACGCTCGGGCTGTCCGGCTCGTTGCGCAACGCCGTGCACGACATCGAGGCCAAGCTCAAGGAGATCGACGAACCCAGGCTGATGAGCGGCATGCTGATGCTGCGGCGGCACGAGAAGGATTTCATGCTGCGTGGCGACGCGAAATATGTCGCCCAGCTGAAGAGCGCCGTCACCGATTTCTCCAAGGCGCTCGCGTCAGGCGATCTCTCGTCCGAGATGAAGGCGGACATCGGACAGAAGCTCGACAAGTACCAGAAGGACTTCCTCGCCTGGTCCGACGGATTCCAGGAGGCAGCCCGCCATAGCGCCGCGATGTCCAGGACATTCGCCGAGATCGAACCGTTGATCGCCGAGATTGGCAAGGCGGTCGCCCAGCAATATGCTGTCGCGCAAACGGCCAACGCTCAGGCCGAAGAGGCCGTCAAGCGCGGCATGCTGTGGACGCTCGGCCTCTCGCTCATCCTCGTCAGCTGCGTGTCGTTTGTGATCGGCCGCGGCATCTCCAACGCGATCCGGCACATGGTACAGGCCATGACGCGCCTGGCGGCGGGCGATGCGTCGATCCGGATTCCCGGCGTCGGCCGGCGTGACGAGATCGGCGAGATGGCCGGCGCGGTCGAAGTGTTCAAGACCAACATGATCGAGACCGAGCGGTTGCGCGCCGAGCAGGCTGACATCGACAAGCGCCAGACGCAGCAGCGCAAGGCGGAGATGGCGGCACTGGCGAACAGTTTCGAAATGGCGGTGGGCCGGATCATCGAGACCGTGTCGTCGGCCTCCACCGAACTCGAAGCGTCGGCGACGACGCTGACGCGCAATGCCCAGCATGGCCAGTCGCTCGCGACGGCTGTGGCGTCGGCCTCCGAGGAAGCCGCCGCCGGCGTCCAATCGGTGGCCTCAGCGACCGAGGAACTCTCGGTCTCCGTCGGCGAGATCAGCCGCCAGGTGCAGGAATCCGCGCGAATCGCCGGCGAGGCGGTCGGCCAGGCGCGGCGCACCAATGAGCGCGTCAGCGAGCTGTCGAAGGCGGCCACGCGGATCGGCGACGTCGTCGAGCTGATCAACACGATCGCCGGTCAGACCAACCTGCTGGCGCTGAACGCAACCATCGAGGCGGCTCGCGCCGGCGACGCCGGCCGAGGCTTCGCCGTGGTCGCATCCGAGGTCAAGGCGTTGGCCGAGCAGACGGCGAAGGCGACCGGAGAAATCGGCCAGCAGATCGCCAGCATCCAGTCAGCCACAGCCGAGTCCGTCGACGTCATCAGGGAGGTCTCCGGGACGATCGAGCGGCTGTCTCATATCTCCGCGACCATCGCAGCGGCGATCGAGCAGCAGGGCGCCGCCACCCAGGAAATCTCCCGCAACGTGCAGCATACGGCGCAGGGCACGCAGCGCGTCTCCGACAACATCGTGGAGGTGCAGCAAGGCACCGCCGAGACGGGATCGGCCTCGGCCCAGGTGCTGTCGGCGGCGCAGTCGCTGGCGGAGGAGAGTAGCCGCCTGAAGCTCGAGGTCGGCCATTTCCTCGAGAACGTCCGCGCAGCCTGACGGCTCACGCGGCCGCGCCGCGCAGATGCTCGACCAGCAGCTTGGCCGGGCGCGGCAGCGCCTTGAAGCTGCGGGCGCACATCACGAGCCTGCGGTCCGCCCAGGCGTCGCGCAACGGAATGAGGCTGATCGGCATCGTCCGTGCGCAGCGCCGGGCCGCAGCTTCCGGCACGACGGCGATGCCGATGCCGGCCGCCACCATCTGGCAGATCGCGTCGAAGTCGCGCAGCCGGGCCCGGACATGCTGGCGGATGCCGAGCCGCGCCGCATGCCGACCGATATGGACGTTGAGCGCGGTCCCCTGGGTGAGACCGATGAAGTCCTGCCCCGCGGTTTCGCTGAAATCGATCTGCCTGCGCCCTGCGAAGCCGCTGCGTTTTCCAGCCACCAGCACCAGCCGGTCCTCGCCGAACGCGAAGCGCTCGATCGTCTCGGGCAGCGCATGCTCGGCGGCAAAGCCGAGATCGGCGCGACCGGACGCAACCGCCTCCGCGATCTCGGTGCTCTCGCGCTCCTCCACGTCGACATTGATCTCGGGATGAGCACGCAAAAACGCCGCGAGCGCCTTCGGCAGATGCTCGGCAAGGCCGACGGTGTTGGCGAGCAACTGCACATTGGCCCGCTGGCCGGATGCGAAACCGGACAAGTCGCCCTGCATGGTCTCGACATGCGCCATGACGATGCGGGCGTGCTCGAGCAGGCTTTCGCCCGCTGCGGTCAGGTCGACGCCGCGACGACCGCGCTTGAACAGCGCCACGCCGAACGTTTCCTCGAGGCCCTTGATGCGCGCGCTGGCCGACGCCAGCGCCAGATGGGCCCGATCGGCGCCGCCGGTGATGCTGCGTGCTTCGGCGACGGCGATGAACAGCCTGAGATCGACGAGATCGAACCGCATGGTCTCTTGCCTCTGTCCTGGACGAAGGCTCGCTCCGTAACCTTCAGATTGTGACGAGGTCGAACTTCGGGTCAATGTCATTGCCATGATCGATACCGCATCTCTCCTCGTCTTCGTCGCCTGCGCTCTGACCCTTGCGGGTTTCGTCAAGGGCGCGCTGGGCCTTGGCCTCCCAACCATCTCGGTGGGCCTGCTCGCGGTCGCCATGCCACCGGGGCGGGCGCTTGCCATCGTCATCGTGCCGGCCGTGATCACCAACATCTGGCAGACTTTTGCTGGCCCCTATCTGCGTGACATCGCGAAACGGCTCTGGCCCTTGATGGCGGGCACCGCGATCGGAATTTGTCTCAACGCCGGCGCCCTCAGCCATGCATCCACGCGCTATGGCAACATCGCGCTCGGCGTGCTGCTGATGATCTATGCCGTGCTTGGCCTCACACGTTTTGCCTTCAAGGTCGCACCGCGCCACGAGAAGTGGGTCGGCGGCATCGTCGGGCTCGTCACCGGCTTGATCTCGGCCGCGACCGGCGTGCAGGTCGTTCCCTCCGTGCCCTATATGCAGGCGATCGGGCTCGAGAAGGACGAACTGGTCCAGGCGCTGGGCGTGTTCTTCACAGTCGCCACCGTCACCCTCGCCGTGAACCTGACGAGCTCCGGCCTGCTCGGCACGGCCACCGCCCTGCCGGGCGCGGTCGCGATGGCTTGCGCCTTTCTTGGCATGTTCGCGGGCCAGGCGGCGCGGTCGAGACTGCCTGCCGAAGCCTTCCGCCGCGTGTTCTTGATCGGGATGATCCTGCTCGGGGTCTATCTCGCGGGCAGCGCCGCGATCGAACTGTCCTGGGGATCAGCGCGCGTGTGAAAGCGCGATGCGGACGCCGAGACAGATCAGCAGACCACCGATCGCGCGATTCAGCCAGAGCATCGCCACGCGCGAACTCCGCACGCCGCGGGCGGCGCGGGCCGCCGCAATGGCGACGCCCAGGCACCAGAGTGTGCTGTTGAACACGAAGATCGTCCCGAGCAGCAGAAAGGCCAATGCCTGATTCGGCGCGTCAGCTGCGACGAATTGCGGCAGGAAGGCGAGAAAGAACATCGCGACCTTGGGATTGAGAACATTCGTGAGCGCGCCTTGCCAGAACACCTGGCGCAACCCAATGGCGAGCGCAGCGGGTGCGGTCGCGTTCGTGTCTTGGCTGCGAGCCAGGATCTGCTTCAAGCCGAGATACACCAGATAGGCGGCCCCTGCCCATTTCACGGCGGCGAAGGCCGTCGCCGATGCGGTAAGCAACGCCGACAGCCCGATCGCGCTTCCGAGCACATGCACCAGGCAGCCCGCGCTGATCCCGAAGGCGGCGGCCGCGCCGCCCCGCCAGCCGATCTGCGCACTGCGGCCGACGATGTAGGCCGTATCTGGACCGGGCATGATATTGAGCAGCAGTCCGGAAACCAGGAAAAGCGGCAGATCGTGAATTCCGAGCATGATTGAACGTTTCCTAACGATATCGATCTAAACTTTTAGCGACCGTGAGCTGGTGCGGGTCGACGTATCCAGAATGCCTCGTCGAAGGTCACGTGTGCGGCTCCGGAAAGCATTGGATTCAGCCGCCCGGGCCATGTTAAGCGCGAGGCGGGAGCACGACGTGATGGAAAGACGCCTCGCCGCCATCCTTTGCGCCGACGTTGCCGGCTATTCGCGCATGATGGGAATCGACGAGGCCGGGACGCACGCCGCCTTCAAGGCGCACCGTAGCGCCATTCATCCGATCATCCTCAATCATGCTGGCCGGATCGTCAAACACACCGGCGATGGCTTCCTGCTGGAGTTCGCGAACGCCGCCAGCGCGATCCAGTTCGGTGTCGAGATGCAATGCCTCATGGCAGAGCGCAATGCGCATCTGCCTGCCGACCGAAACATGCGTTTCCGCCTCGGCATTCACAGGGGCGAGGTCACGATCGACGATGGCGAGGCGTTCGGAGACGGCATCAATGTCGCCGTCAATCTCGAATCGATTGCAACGCCTGGTGGAGTTGCCGTCTCGGGACGGGCTTACGAGGAAGCCAGCCTGCAGCTTCCTGTCAATCTGACCCTCGCCGGGAGCTTCCAATTCGGGAACTTCCAAGAGCCGGTTCAGGCGTGGACCTGGGAACCTGACAGCGACGGCGCGTTCGGGTCGCAGAAGAACGCAACGAGCCTGCCCGCCCAATACCGCACGGCGATCGTCGGCGTGCTGCCGTTCGCGAACCTGTCCGACGGCCCGGACGAATATCTCGCCGACGGACTCGCCGATGATCTGATCCACGCGCTGTCGCTGCAATCGTTCTTTCGGGTGCTGAGCCGGACGTCGACCTTCCGCTTCAGGGACCGCGATCTGAACCTTCGCCTGATCGCGCGCGAGATCGACGCGACCTATCTGATTCAAGGGACGGTCCGGCGCTCGCACGACAAGATTCGGGTGACAGCGGAGTTGATCGTCCCGGAAAGCGGCGCCCAATTGTGGACTGGCCGCTATGATCGGGACCTCGGCGATCTCTTCGCCATGCAGGATGAAATTACCACGAGCCTCTGCGCGGCGCTCATGCCTGAGATCTACCGCGTCGAAGCTTCGGTGCCGTTCCGCTCGCCTGCGACCAACCCGACCGCCTGGGACCGTTTTCTGCGGGGGCTGTCGCACTATTACCGGCCAACCAAGGCCGACTACGAGGTCGCGATTGCGCTGTTCCGCGAGGCCATCTCGCTCGATCCATCGCTTGGCATTGCGCATGCCTACCTTGCGACCATTCTGATGCAGGGGATCAGCTTCGGCTGGATCAAAGGCTCGCGCGAGCTCTGGGACGAGGCAAAAAGCCTGGCGCTCGACAGCGTCCGCCTCGACCCGCGCTCCTCGTTCGCTTACGCGATTCTCGCCTTCGTCCAAGCCATGCAAGGGGCGCATGATGACGGCATGAAGGCCGCGCGGAAGGCGACCGAGCTCAACGCCTATGACATGGGCGCGCGGGGCGTGCTGGGCCTCTGCCACATGGTCAGCGGCGAACACCAGCTGGCCATCGACCAGTTCTCGATCGCGGCCCAACGCGGCAACAGCGATCCGCGCTACCAATGGCCGGCACTGAACGCCTACAGCCATTACCTGATCGGCCGGTACGAGGCGGCACTGTCCTGGGCCCGGGAGGAGCTGCTGCTCTATCCCAACCACCTGCAGGCCCTGATGGTCCGGGCGGCAACGCTGGCGCAGCTCGGCGACACCGATCAAGCGCGCGCCGCCATCCGAGGCATGCGCGAGCAATATCCCTGGCTGACGCTTGACCGTCACGTGAAGAACATCCGGTGGAAAAACAGGGCCGACCTCGATCACTACCGCGACGGGCTGATCAAGGCCGGGCTGATTTAAACCAATTACAAGGTAGATCCCTTGACCCGCCACATGGCCCGCACATTGCTTCCGCAAATTGATTGGATTCAAACGATGCTGCCGTGGTATCGCCCTCTATCAGAGTGAGGAACGGATGGAGAGACGGCTGGCCGCCATTGTCTGTGCCGATGTGGTCGGTTACTCGCGGATGATGGGCGCCGACGAGGCGGGAACCCATGCCGCCTTCAAGGCTCATCGCGGCGCCATTCACCCGGTCATTCTCAATCACGGTGGCCGCATCGTAAAATACACCGGAGACGGTTTTCTGCTGGAGTTTCCAAGCGTCGTCGGCGCGATCGCGGCTGCTGTCGAGGTGCAGAAGCTGATGGCCGAGCGCAACGCGCATCTGCCAGCCGACCGGATGATGCAGTTCCGCCTCGGCGTGAACATGGGCGATGTCATCTTCGACGAGGACGAGGTGTTCGGCGACGGCGTCAACACCGCGGTGCGACTTGAAGCCGCAGCTCCTCCCGGAGGGATCGCACTGTCGAACAAGGCCTACCAGGAAGCCAGCAAACATCTGACCGTCACGTTCGTCGATCGCGGCCCCTTCCGTTTCAAGAACATTGAAGAGACCATCAACGTCTGGACCTGGGACCCCTCCTCGCCGGAGCAGAGCCGTGAGCCGCGGCAGACCACGTCCTTGCCGGCGCAATACCGGACGGCCATCGTCGGTGTTCTGCCCTTCGCCAACCTCAGTAGCGAGACCGACGAGTACTTCTCGGACGGCTTGGCCGAAGACCTCATTCACGCGCTGTCGCTACAATCCTTCTTCCGGGTGCTGAGCCGCAACTCGACCTTCGCCTTCAAGCATGCGGGCATGAGCGCCAGGCTGATCGCCCGCGAGATCGACGCGACCTATCTGATTCAGGGATCGGTTCGGCGCTCCGGGAACAAGATCAGAGTCACGGCCGAGCTGGTCGCGCCGGAGAATGGCGAGCAGCTGTGGGCCGGCCGCTATGACCGTGACATCGGCGACCTGTTTGCCGTGCAGGACGACATCACCGCCAATCTGTGCACCGCGCTGATCCCCGAGATCTACCGCGCCGAGGCGGCGGTGCCGGTCCGGTCGATGACCACCGACCTCACCGCCTGGGACCGCTTCCTGCGCGGCTTGTCGCACTACTATCAGCCGACCAAGGCCGACTATGAGAGCTCGATCGCGCTGTTCCGCGAGGCCATCAAGATCGACCCTGGACTGGCGATCGCCCACACCTATCTCGGCACCATCCTGCTGCAGGGCATCCATTTCGGCTGGATCAGAAACTCTCGGGAGCTGTGGGACGAGGCGATGACACTCGCCGAGGCGAGCGTGCGGCTCGACCCCCGCTCCTCCTTCTCCTATTCGCTGCTGGCCTATGTCCATGCCATGCAGGGACGAGTCGAGGCGGGCATCGACGGGGCGCGCAAGGCGCTGCAGCTCAACCCTTACGACATGGGCGCGCGCGGCGTGCTCGGCGTGTGCCATCTCGTCGGCGGCGAGCACCGCGAGGCCATCGAGCTGTTCTCCGTGGCGGCGCAACGCGGCAACAGCGATCCGCGCTATCAGTGGTCGGTGCTCAGCGCCTTCAGTCACTACATGCTCGGCCAATATGATGCCTCGCTATCCTGGGCGCGGGAGTCGCACTATCAGAACCCCAACCATCTGCAGTGCCTCGCCATTCGTGCGGCGGCACTTGCGCAGCTCGGGCGCTCGGTCGAAGCCGGTGAGGCCGTCGCCGCGCTGTTGAGTCAGCATCCGTGGATGACGATCGAGCGGCTTCTGAGCAACATCCGCTGGCGCAATCCGGCGGACATTGCTCATTATCGCGACGGACTGGCCAAGGCCGGCTTGCCTCTGACCAAGCTGACCTTGGTCGACAGCAAGCCGAATGCGCGGGCGAATAACGCAATCTCGACTTGAGGTTGACACGGCGGCGGGGTACGCCATCATTCACGATTGCATTGTAACGTTCAGACGGCGTGCGCCTCGCACGCCCTTCGGCGCAATTCGGCGCCGCCATTGTTTGTTTGCGTGATCTTCGATTTTCATCACAGGTGCTTTGCAAGGATGTCGTTCGATGCAAGAAGACAGCGCCCGCGTCCGTGACGCCCTTCCCGGACAGACCCCCGTCTCGCCCGACAACCCCTGCCCTTTCCTGCGCGCGCTCGTCGCCGGCGGGTTCGTCGACGGCCACAGCGTTCCGCTGAAGACAATTGCTCATCAGGTCGAGGCGGCAAGCGGCGAGACCGGGCTCAAGAAGAGGCTCGTCGGCATCGAGACGTTTGGGGTCGCACTGATCGCCAACGGCTTCTCTCCATTCCGGCTGTTGAAAAGCCTGTTCTCCGGCGCCGATCTGGACCAGTTGCGCAACGGGCCGCTCGACAAGCATGGCGGCGGCTCGCGCATTCTCGATGTGCAAGCCACGGTGCACCCGCAGGAGATCGATCGCTTCGCGAGCTTTGGCAGCGATTATCCCGATCCCAACGGCGGCACGGAGCGTGGCCTCAATGCGGCGCAGATCCAGGCGTTCATGAAGGCCAATCTGCAGCGCGACGGCGACCACGCGCGCTGGTACTTCCCGATTCTGATGCAGGGCGAGTGGCCGGTGCTGCTGAACATCCTTGGCAAGGGCGAGGGCGAGGACCGCTATCTCGCGGTCGCCGATGTCCATACGCTGTTCGTCGAACGCCGCTTCCCGCAACGTATCGTGGCGCGTCTGATGGCCAAGCCGAAGCCGGCAAGCATCATCTGGCGTATCGGCAAGGCCGTTTTGGGCACCGCGGTGCTTGGCGCCTCGGGGCTGCTTGCCGCCTGGATCGCCGCTCCCGACGCGGTCAATGACAAGCTCATCGCGATCCTGCCGGCGAAGGTCGCCGCCAGCATTCCGCCGGCGCTGCCGCAGGTCGAGCCGACCAAGGCCGCGTATTGGCTTGACCAAGGCTGGACCACCAAGGACCGACACTGGTTCCACCACGTCACGCAGGGTACGGCGACTTTCCCGATTCCCTATGCCTGGTTCATGGCCATGGAGCAGCCTTACGTGTCGCTGTTTGGGACGCCCGGCCTGATCTCCGACAGCGCCTATCTCGAACGCTTCGGCTTCATCCCAAGCCCGAAGAGCGTCGAGGGCGAACCAAGCGCTCTCAGACCCTTTGGCTACGCCGCCAACGCCACCGCCAAGACGGACATCGCCCCGACATTGCCCGCCGGTCTGAAGCCTATGCCAGCCGGCAATGAAGGCGGTCTGCCGGTCGGCTTCGCTCGGCTCTCCGGTGCCGCCGATCCGGCCACCGGCGCGCCGCAACCGGACAAGATCGGCCTGACCTGCGCCGCCTGTCACACCGGCAGCATCCACTACAAGGGCGTCAGCGTACGCTTCGATGGCGGCCCCGGCATGGTGGACCTGCGCAAGCTCGAAAAGGCGATGGGCTTCGCGATGCTCTTGACGCAATACGTGCCGACACGCTTTTCGCGGTTCGCCGATCGCGTGCTCGGGCCGAACGCCACCGACGCCGATCGTGACACGCTGCGGAAAGGGCTGAAGGCGGCGAGCGACTTCGCATTGACCATGCAGTTGAAGAATTACGCGGAGGCGATCGAGGCCAAGGGCCAGACCGAGACCGACGAAGGCTTCGGCCGGCTCGATGCGCTGAACCGCATCGGCAATCAGGTGTTTTATCTCGACATGGCCATCAGCGGGCTGCCGAACATGGTCGGCAATCAGGAGGCCATCGACGCGCCGGTGTCCTATCCGCCGATCTGGACTGTGCCGTGGTTTTCCTGGGCGCAGTATGACGGCTCGATCTCGCAGCCTTTGATCCGCAATGCAGGCGAGGCGCTCGGCGTCTCGGCGCAGATCAACTTCTCCCCCGAGACGGCGCGCGACAGGCTGTGGCGCTCGTCGATGGCGATCGAGAACCTCGCGCATATCGAGGACATGCTGCGCGGTCCCGATCCCTTCGCGACGACGACACCGGCCTTCGGTGGCCTCATCTCGCCGAAATGGCCGGAGAAACTGTTCGCCGACGACGAGGCCTGGAAGATCGATCCGGCCCGCGTCGAGCGCGGCCGCAAGCTCTATGCAAGCGTCTGCGTCGAGTGCCATCTCGGCCCCGTCGCCGACCCCGTGTTCGACAAGACCTATCCGGACAAGAGCTTCTGGAAGATCAAGTCGGCCGACGACTGGGAGCGCCATGGCTGGAATGCCAAGGGACCGATCCTGAATCTCGTGCAGAAGCCGGTCGAGGTGATGCAGACCGATCCCGGACAGGCCAGCATTCTTGCCAATCGCAAGGTCAGGGTGCCGGGCTTCCTCGACGTCGATCCGGCCAAGGACCTGAAGGGCTGCAAGCTGTCCGAGGGCTCGACCACCGACATGTCCTACGCGCTGGCACTGATGGCCGTCGTGCAGAAGGCGAGCGACAAATGGATGGAGGACCGCAAGCTCTCTCCCGCCGACCAGGCCGCGCTGTGGGGTGACCGGCCGAATTGCCCGAATCCGGCCAGCAACACCTATCGCGCCCGTCCGCTGAACGGGGTCTGGGCGACCGCACCTTATCTTCACAACGGCTCGGTGCCCTCGCTGTACTGGCTGCTGACGCCGGCGGCGGAGCGGCCGAGCTCGTTCTGCCAGGGTGCCCGTGACTATGATCCCGTCCATGTCGGCTTCGACGTGCCGAAGGGCGGGGAGGCGGCGTGCAAGGTCGGGCAGTCGCGGTTCATGGCCACGGATCCCAGCGGCAAGCCGATCAAGGGCAACAGTACGTTGGGCCATTCCTTCGAGGGTCCGACCCGGCCCAACAAGGATTATCCGAATGGCATCATCGGCGGCGCCTTCTCCGAGGAGGAGCGCTGGGACCTGATCGCGTATCTGAAGACGCTGTGAGCCGATCATCCGGCGCGCCTCGCGGGCGGCGAGGCGCGCCGGCGTCGTCATGCGCTCCTCCATTCGCCGGGACGGACGCAGCGGCGTATCGTTCCCTGGTCGCTCAGCGAATGCAGCATGACCCAGCCATTGACCACGAGATCGCGCACGCCCTGGTGGCGCTGCATGATTTCGTCCATCGCAGCCTCCGGCGCCGCGATGAAGACGTTGAGGCGCACCGGCTCGTGGATCAAGCGGCTGCCGTCATGCACGGACTGCCAGGGCAGCCCGACCCTGAGATCCCCGGCATTGCCTTCGAGCACGCCGAGCTGGCCCACGATGTTGTGCAGCACCTTGTTGCCGCTGCCGAAGGCGGCGTTGTTCACGGTCGAGCCGTAGTACTGCAGATTGATCCAGCTCGCGACCACCATCGGCGCCGTCATGATCAGCTCGAGCGTGCGATGGCCGTCGTCCCGCGCGGCCTCGTAGGAGTGCAGGAAGGCGCGCCCGCCGAGATTGAGGCCGCGGGTGAAGCTGCGCGGTGCTGCGATGAAGGCGGTGTTGCCGGCGAGCCCCCATTCCGGCCGGACCTGCGACCAGTCGCGGCTGCGGGCGATCACGGCTTCATCCACAGCGGCCTTGTTGCTGATGCCGAGCAGCGCGCTGCGCTCGAGCCGCGCCAGCCGCGCCGCCTCTGTCAGCCGCGCCTTCAGCCGCGCGAGATCCTGAGCAAGCGTGGCGGGGACGTCGTCCTCGTCGAACAGGGTCACGTCGTCGGTCGTGGTGTCGTGCAGCGCGCCGATGAACCAGCAGTCGGCGGGGATGTCGATGCCCTTGGCGCGCAGGCCTTCGCGCACCTGCCAATCATTGAGCACGGCCGCCGCAACCCGTGCATTCGCTTCACCGGTGTGGCCGCCGCAGGCGCCGCAATCGAGCCCGGAGGCGTGCGGATTATTGACCGTGGTGCTGCCGTGACCGGCGAGCAGCACCAGCCGCGCGAACGGCCCGGTCAGCGACATCGCCTTGAGCACCGCCTCGGCCATCGCGACGCGCTGCGGATCGGTGAAGCCGGTCGCCCGCCCCGCGAGTTCGCCAGGCGTCAGCCGTGGCTGGACCCGCGCCGCGATCTCAGGATCCAGACCGTCGACGACCGGTGACGGCACTGGCCGCGTCACCCCGGCGCTGTCGGTGGCGATCTTGGCGGCAAAGCCGAGGCCAGCGGTCTCGACGAAGGAGAACGACGAGACGGCCGAGACCTTGAACGATTTTAACGCCTTGGCCGCGCGCCGCCGCAGCAGCCGAAGGCCGAGCACCTCCGACTGTTCGACGTCGTCAGCGTCTTTCACCGCCTCGCAGACGATGAAGGCCGGCTTGAGCAGCACGGGGCATTGCGCGCCGCCCTTGCTGTGGCCAATCGGGACGTACTCGATCGGGAAGCCAAAGAATCCGGCGAAGCCGATCGTCTCGGCGTCCGGATAGGCGGTCTCCAGCGCACGCCGGAAGATCTCCGAGCGGACGTCGATGCAGAACGCCGCCTGCACCGGCGGCCGCGCCGGCAGCCGCGTCACGGCCTGGGCGCCGTGTCCCGCGAGCCTGGCGACGAGCTTGCTCCGGAGCGCGATCTCATAGGCCTCGTGCAGAACGAGGTCGATCGCGAGCTCCGGCGTCTCCTCGAGCCGCTGGTCGGCCGGCAGCTTGGCGGCTTCCGCCATCGCTTGTGCCCACGCCGCCTTGAACGCATCGTCGGTGCGCGCCTGGTAGAGCGCGTAGCCCCAGGCCAGCCGGATCGCGAGCAGCTCCAGCAGCGTATCATCCCGCTGGCCGTCGAGCCCGGCGCTCCAGCCGATGTAGCGCGCGTAGGCCGACCAGCCGCCGAGATCGAACAGTGCCCGCACCAGATAGTCCTCGACGGCGCGCTCGGGGATGCCGAGACGGTCGACGATCACGCCGATCGCCTGGACCGGATCGGCGGGCAGCTCGGCGATGGCTTTGCGGAATCCCGTCAGCCCCATCACCTCGGGATTGCGATCATAGGCCGCGATCGTCCGCCACGCGGCGTAGGGCTTCAGCTTGCGCACGGGGCTCGGCCAGCTCGCCTGGCCCTCGTCGAAATAGGTGGCGCAGAATGCCGAGATCTCGTCGATCATGAAGGCGACCAGCGAGACATAGCGATCGCCCTCGGCGAGCCGGTCGAGCACCTCGGCGACGGTCGCCACCACGGCGGGCGGCGATGACGTCCCGGCCTCGGCCCGCGCCTTCTGCTTGAGCTCGTTGAGCTCGAGCCCGGTCGAGGGATGAGCGCCGAGCGCCTGCGCCAGCGCGGCGTCGTCGATCCGCCCATCGTCGAGCGCCTGCCGGTAGAACGCCCGCGGCATCAGCATCCGCGTTCGCACCACGCGTTCGAAGGTGGCCGCCGTCGCCGCGAAGCTCTGGCCTGTGAAGCCGAGGAACGGGTTGACGGCGACGAAGTGCTTCAGCGGCCACAGCGGCGCGATGCGTTGACAGGCGCTGTCGATGCGGGCCATCAGCCCGGCATCGGCGGTGGTGTCGATCGGGTCGGTCATGGACATGGCGAGGGCGGCCTGGGTCATGTGAGGTCTCGGATCACGGGTTGGAGGAAGACGTCGCGGAATTGCGCGGCCACACGGTCAGGACGAGGCGGTTGGCAAGCGTGTTGAGGTAGAGGCCGTTGCGTAGGTGGACATAGGCCGCGATCCAGAACGGCGCGTCGGCGCGGCGCATCATCTGGTTCTGGAACACGGTCACCGCGGCGAACGAGATCACCACCGCCGCCGCGATCAGCATCGGCACGACGCCGTCGACCGGCCGCGCGGCGGGGATGCTGCCGCCGACCAGCCAGGCCGTGCCGGCCTGCAGGGCGAAGTACACGATTGCAACGCCGGCTGCAGTGACCGCGGCACGGGCGATGACGAAGGCATTCGGCCGCTCGTCGATGGCATTGGCCATCAGGTGCACCAGCCCCATCAGCAGCACCGAACCGAGCGCGATCTGCGCCGGGTTGCTCCTGAGCGTCATGCCGAAGGCGAGGCCGGTCAGCAGCGCCAGGCCGATGACTGCGACCAGCGCCAGGATCAGCCGTGCCGCATGCGGCTGGCCGCCGGGGCTCGGCGTCCAGGAGGCCCGGGCGAGGTCGATGATGCTGCCCGAGGACAGGAAGGCGTGCGCCTTGTAGAGCGAGTGCGCCACGATGTGCAGCAGCGCCGCCGAGAATGCGCCGAGCCCGCATTGCAGCAGCATGAAGCCCATCTGGGCCACCGTCGAATAGGCCAGCTGCACCTTCACCGAGGTCTGCGTCAGCATCACAAGCGAGCCGAACAGCGCGGTGGCGCCGCCGACCACGGCGAGCACGTCGAGCGCGGGCGTCGCCAGCAGCAGCACATCGCTGAGCCGGAGCACCAGGAAGCCGCCGGCATTGATGATGCCGGCATGCAGCAGCGCCGACACCGGCGTCGGCGTCTCCATCACCTCGATCAGCCAGCCATGCAGCGGCAGCTGCGCCGATTTCAGCATTGCCGTCGCGACGATCAGGAGCGCCGCGACCGTCACCATCGCCGAGCCGGCGCCCTCGCCCGCCCGGGCGTGAGCCGCGAGGCCCGCGATCTCCAGCGTGCCGAACCGGATGTAGAGCAGCAGCGCCGCGAGGGCGAGGAAGGCGTCGCCGAGCCGGCTCGCCACGAACTTCTTGCGCGAGGCGCGGATCGCGGCCGGCCGGGTCTCGTAGAACAAGAGCAGCTTGCCGAGCGCCAGGCTGGTCGCGACCCAGGCGGCGAACAGCAGCACCACATTGCCCGCGATCGGCAGCATCAACACCGCGGCAAGCGTCAGCAGCAGCCAGCGCGTGAACCGGACCTGGCCGGGATCGCCATCGAGATAGTTGCGGCTGTAGCGAACCACGACCAGGCCGATGAAGCTGACCAGCATGGAGAGAATCGCGCCGAGCGCATCGAGCTGCAGGGACAGGCCGAGCCCCGAGGCGCCGAGCAGCGGCGTGCGCCCTGCCCCGAGCACGGCTGCGGCGAGGCTCGCCGTCGTGGCGATGGCGAAGGCGATCGCGGCTGCGCCGATGGCGCGGGAGGCCACCGCCCGGGCGCCGGCCTCCGCGCCGAGGAGGGCGACCAGGGCAAGGGTCAGCGGCGCAAGCGCCGCGAGGCAGGGAAGGAGCTGGGTCATGGCGGCTCGGAGGTTTGATCAAATGAGACGGTTGCTGCTTGTCTTTAACGGCCCCGAAGCCTTCTTAAAATTTCAATCATTGAACATGATCGTTAGAAAATATAGAACGATCGCCATGCCGCATCTGAACTACCACCACCTGCGCTATTTCTGGATCATCGCCAGCGAAGGCAGCATGAGCCGCGCGGCGCAGCGGCTCAACGTCTCGCCCTCCTCGCTGTCGGTGCAGGTCAAGGCGCTGGAGGACCAGCTGGGCCAGAAGCTGTTCGAGCGCACCGGCCGCACCCTGCAGCTGACCGAAGCCGGACGCATCGCACTCGATTATGCCGGCAGCGTGTTCAAGTCCGGCCATGAGCTGATCGAGACGCTGTCGGGCCTGCGGCCCGGACGGCAGCTGCTGCGGGTCGGCGCCGCCGCCAATCTGTCGCGCAACTTCCAGATCGCCTTCCTGAAGCCGTTGATCGGCCGCGGCGATGTCGAGCTGATCATCCGCACCGGCCAGTTCGCGGATCTGCTGGAGCAGCTCGATGCGCACAAGCTCGACCTCGTGCTCGCCAACCACCCGGCGGCGCCCGATATGCGCAGCAATTTCGAGAACACGCTGATCGATGAGCAGCGTGTCAGCCTGGTCAGCCGCAAGCCGCCCAGGCCGGCGCGCTTCCGGTTTCCCCAGGACCTGGCGACGACGCCGGTGATCCTGCCCGGCCGCGGCAGCGCGCTGCGCTCCGCCTTCGACGCCCTGGTCGGCTCGAGCGGCATCCGTCCGATCATCGCCGCCGAGGTCGACGACATGGCGATGCTGCGGCTGATGGCCCGCGAGAGCGGCGCGATGACACTGGTGCCGTCAATCGTCGTGATCGACGAATTGCGCTCAGGCGCGCTAGTCGAGCGCGCGCGGCTCGGCGCCCTGAAGGAGCAGTTCTTCGCCGTCAGCCAGCAGCGCCGCTACCCCAACCCGCTGGTCGCCGAGCTGATCGGACCGCGGTCCAAGAAGGCGGAGTGAGTCTCGCGCACGTCACGCAGCACAGAACGTAGAGTGGGCAAAGGCGCGCCCGACAGCCGTTGCCGTGCGCAATTCCCGCCCGCGCCGTGCCCACCGCCGATGCGAGATCAGGATGGTCGCCGGAGGGCTGGACAGGCTTTGCAAATGCGTGCCCGTTGGGCAAATCAGATCGGCCGGTCAGGCGAACGCTATCAGGTCCACCAGAGGCCGATCGCCGGGTTCGAGGAATCCTGCGGACGCGCCGAAACACCGGGGTCGACCCGGGCGGCTCGGCGCGGCGGCAGATGATGGGCAGCTTCTGAGGTTGAGCGATCCGCAGGGGCTGGCGATTTTCGGCGGAAAAGCTCGCAGTTCACGTTAGCCGGGAGGCAGGTGTTGTCGTCTTGACAGTTGATCAGAACATTGCGGGCGGGCTGATGTTCACGCCGTGCTGAACCAGCACGAGTGACGCGACAACGCCCGTGAGTGCAAACATGCTCACCAGACCGAAGCCGGAATTGAGGGCATGGGGGCCAACAAGCTTTCGTGCGATCATCTTCATCATAAATGCTTCCTCCTGAAACTTATCAACGGGCCGAACTAAGCGAGACGGCGCGTTACCAGCGGGTTTCCGGGATCACAGAAACGAACAGATCAAATGATGCGTGGTGAACGCCTCCTTGAACGCGCTGCAGGGCCAGCATGAAGCCGTCTTAACGCTCGCTCCGCGGGCATGTCGTTCGACACTGGCGCACGAATTTCGGCACGACAAGGTTGTGCGATCAGACAGACTCTCGTCCTGCGACCGACGATCCCAGCGACAGAGCACGCCCTTTGCGCGTTAACGACTATTAGCAGGTATCAATGCGAGCACCGTGGCACAGCCTGCCCTTCGGCCGGATCGGTCATGCATGACCACCGAGCCCATGGCTCCTGAGACCCGACCAGGAGCGATACCTTCCAACTCACAGCCGGCGGCGGGGCTCATCGCCTGATGGAGCCGAAGAAACAAATCGGCGCGCCAAGCATCCATGGCGAATGCGCATCCGACCACATCGAGGTCTAACGCATGGTCGCCGAATCTGAAAAGTCGAAATCAAAGATCTCCACACTCCGCGCGGAGCGCCGCACCCGAATCTTCATCGATGCACAATCGGATCGATGCGACGGGCGAACGATGAGGCTGCGGTTCTGGTTGACAGACGAGCCTAACGACGCGATCTGTCAACGGCGGCTGAAGCGCGTCAGACTCGCTGGAACAAAAGTTCCACATGTTAGTTCGAGTTCCGTGCGGGCACAGGCTTCCCTTGAGAGCTGATCCGGCGACGTGCGGCCGATGCGGTGAACGGCGCGAGGGGAGAAGACGTGGTGTTTCGTGGGAGATTGCGGATCGCCGGGAACTCCGGCACCTGGCCGATCTCGGCCTATCTCCTCATCCTGGCGCTGGCGACGTCGATACCCATCACCGCTTGCGCGGCGTTCCTCGCCTATCACTTCGTCTCGGAGTCCTCGCAATACCGAAAGGTCGAGTACGAGGATCGGCTGCGGCTGATGCGCAACGCGACCGAGTTGCGGGTCGCCAACATCATCGAGGATCTGCAGATCCTCGCGCTGTCGCCGCAACTCGCGACCGGGCGCTTCACCGAGTTCAGGGATCATGCGATCGACGCGGTCAAGCTGATCGGCGGGGTGGCGATCGCGCTGTATGCGCCCGATGGACAGCAGCTCGTCAACACCCGGCTCGATCCGGGAACGCCGCTGCCCAGACGCACCGCCTTCGAGGCCGAGCGCCGGGCGATCGAGACGGGACGACCGCAGATGTCAGGCCTGCAGAAGGCGGTTGTCGACGGCCAGCCGATCGTCACGATCGCCGTCCCGGTGCGGATCGCGGGCCAGATCCGCTACGCGCTCAATGTCGGGCTGTCGCCGAAATATCTGTCGACGCTGATGGATGACTACGTGTCCCCAGGACTCGTCGGCAGCATCATCGACCAGCAGGGCCTGCTGCTGGCGCGGCGGCCGCTGCTAGGCGACGACGACCTGATCGGCCAGCTAACCATCCCGGCGGTGAGATCGCATATCGGCCAGGCCGCGGCGTGGTGGATCAAGGCCGTGTCGCGGTCCGGGGTCGCGACCTACACATCGCTGCTGCGCTCCGACCAGAGCGGCTGGACGATCAATCTGGCCGTGCCGCGCGATGCCATCGATGGACCGCTGCACCGGACCGTCGAGTGGATCGTCGCCCTCACGGTCTTCACCTTCACGCTGAGCATGGCGCTGGCGCGGCTGCTCGCACAACGCTTCCTGGCCGGATTTGCCGATCTGGAACGCTACGTGTCGGGTCTTCAGGCCGGCGTCGCCGCGCCCACCATGGGGCGGATCGCCGAGGTCAATCGCATGAAGCAGGTGCTTCACCGCGTCGGCGGCGAACTGGCGAGCGCCCTCCGCCAGCAGCGTGAACTGCTCGACGAGATCAATCACCGCGTCAAGAACACGCTGGGTACGGTTCAATCCATCGCACGCCTATCACGCTCGAGCGCCAGCGATGTGAATGACTACGTAGCTGCCTTAGAAGGACGCATCCTCGCCCTTTCCGAGGCCTACAATCTGCTGACGGAGAACAACTGGGTGGGCGCGGACGTCGGGGCTATCGTCGACCGCACCTTGGCGCCCTATGCCGGCCCCGACCGCCTGACCATCAGCGGTCCGAGCCTGCTGCTGCCGCCCAAGCTCGCGCTCGCACTGTCGGCGGCGATCCAGGAGCTGAGCACCAACGCCGCCAAATACGGCGCCTTCTCGACGCCCTCGGGGAAGCTCGATATTGCGTGGACCGGCCAGGAGAGCGGGATCGTCCGACTGATCTGGGTCGAACGCGATGGGCCGCTGGTCCGCAAGCCGACGCGACGCGGCTTCGGTACGAAGATGATCACGGGCATCTTCGGCTCCGAGACCGGATGGTCGGTGACGCTGGATTTCGATCCCGGTGGCCTGCGCTGCACGATGCAGTTTCGCATCCACGACGAGAGCGAGAGCGAAACGCGATTGACCGGCTAAGTTCCGCAGCGATCCGGCGGGCGTCGTTCCGTTGGACTCACCCTGGTGATCGGAAGTTCCCTGCTTGGAACTATTCGACGGCTCAGCTTGAGCCGTGAAGTGGTATCTCGGGACCGCGCAACTCCTCAGTGACATAAACCGAAATGCAATACACGCGCGCGATGTTTTGCCGCAGCTGGATCAGCGCGGCAAACAGCCTCCGCCGATCCGAAGGCAGGACGGCCAACAAGAACAACGACCGGCTCCAACGAGTCCGGATCATGGAGGTCGAGCGTGGGTATCAACGGACCCAAGAGCCGGGCGACCGCGCTCGTTGCGCGCTTCGTCGGGGACAGCAAGGCCAACATCGCCACGACGTTCGCGCTGGCGCTGTTGCCGATCCTGACAGCGATTGGCTGTGGAACCGACTACTCCATGGCCATGCGATTGAAGGTCAAGCTGCAGTCCGCGGCGGATGCGGCCAGCATCGCCTCCATCTCCGTCAACTCGGCCGGCTATGCCGCGGCCATGGCGATGACGTCGGACGGGTCCGTCACCGCGGGTGTCAACGAAGCCGACAACATTTTCAAGGGCAACGCGTCGACGTTCGGAGGCTATACGCTGACGTCCGAAACCAGCACCGTCACCAAGACGCGGTCGACGCTCTCATCGCAAGTCCAGTTCACCGCGGCGGTTCCGACCACGTTCCTCACCGTGATCGGCTATCAGTCGATCACCGTCAGCGGCAGCTCGTCCTCGTCGGTTACCTTGCCGCTCTATCTCGATTTCTATCTGACCCTGGATGTGTCGGGATCGATGGGTCTGCCCTCGACATCGGCCGAAGCACAGCGCATGCAGGCCATCAGCCCGGACAACTACCGGCAATATCCGACCGGCTGCACGCTCGCGTGCCACTTCTCGCCGCAGAACAGCGCCTGCACCGACTCTGGAACCCAGGGCTATCCAACCAACAATTATTGCCTGGGCTATGCGATCTCGCGCGTCAGTCAGAGCGGCTACAAGAGCCTGCTGACCACCAACAAGAACAATCCGAAGGGCGTCCAGCTCCCGTCGTCGATCGTCTCGGGATTGCCGAACTCCCTTTACAACAAGCTGCCGACGGTGGCGAACTGCCCGACAGACGGAACGGATGACTGTATCCAGTTGCGCCTGGACGCCGTCGGCTACGCCGTCAATCAGCTGTTCACGACGGCCAATACCACCAAGAAGGTCGCCAATCAGTTCCGGATCGGGCTGTACCCGTTCATCCGCTACCTCTATTCCTATTATCCGCTGACCACCAACATCAGCGGCTCGACGAGCGATTCTTCGACGATCAACTATGCCGCGGCGAACCTGGCGACGCTGCTCGACACCAACACCAACGCCTCGCTGGGCTCGGGCGGCACGCACATCGACACGGCGCTCTCGAGCGTCAACAGCCTGATCACCAGCGTCGGCGATGGCAGCGCCACGACCAACACGCTTCCCTATGTCTTCCTGGTCACCGACGGCGCGCAGGATCCGCAGGTGAAGGGTGTGCCGAACGGCTCGTGGTCCGGCAGCAATCATGCCACCACGATCAACCCCACCACGTCATGCACGCCGCTGAAGAATCGCGGGATCATCATTTCCGTCCTCTACATCCCCTATCAGACGATCAACCCGGTCAATGCGTCGTTCGCCGGCGACGAGGACGACTATGCCAACAACAACATCCCCAACATTCCGCCGAGCCTGCAGGCCTGCGCATCGCCTGGATTCTTCTACACTGCGAACACGCCGGCGGATATCACGTCGGCGCTGAACGCGATGTTCAATCATGCGGTCTCCGAGGCGCACCTGACGAGGTGACCGCAAGGCTGGACGATGCCGTCGTGATCGCGCGATCACGATCGCCGCGCGAATCCGGTCGACGCAAGGTCAGCGTCGCGGATCGTGCTCGGATGGATCAGAGGACCCCAAAGCCTCCGCCGTCGATAGCCACCAGCCGTCGCCGGCGAACCAGCAGCTCTCGTCCGGCGCTCCGTCGAGACGCAACGAGCGCACGGCGGCCCAATCCGTCGAGAACGCCGCGCTCAAGCGGCGGCCCGCGTTCTCGTCCTGCAGGCCGACGCATCCGATAAACCCGGCGCGACTGACGAATTTCGCCGGCCAGACCGTGCCTTGACCGGGACGCGTGATCAGCAACATGCCGCCGAAGACGTCCTGCGGCGCCAAGGGAAACAATAGCCGTCCGCCCGGCCGCAAGCCATCGAGCCAGGACCGGCTCGGCTGCGCCGCGCCGGCACAGACATAGATCACGTCGGCCGGCGGCAGGTCCGCCCCGGCGCCGGATTGCAGCCGCAGCTCCACCTGCGGCACATGCTCGAGGTTCTCGCGCGCTCGCGCGGCCATCGCCTCGTCGATCTCATAGGCATGGACCCGCCCGTGCGGACCGACCAGATGCGCGAGGATCGCCGTGTAGTAGCCGCTGCCGACCCCGACATGCACCACGGTGTCGGCCGGCTTGATGCCGCAGGCGCCCAGCCACATCGCATGTGCGCCAGGCTGGCCGATATTGATGCCGCGTTCGTAGTCCAGCGCGAGCAGCAGGTTCTGATAGAGGAAGGCAGGATCGTCATCGGGCGTCTGCACATAAGGATGACCGCCGCCGAGGATCATCCACCAGGGCCCCGGCCCCGCGAATGGCTCGCGCGGGATGCTGCGGAACGCCTCCTCGATCCGGGGATCCTCGAGCTTGGCGGCGGCGCAGATCAGCTTGGCGTAGAACGTGCGGTATTTCTCTGATTGATCCACGACGGGGCCTCGCGGGTGATGCTGACAAGCAAGCCCCGACCTTACACCGCTCACCGCATCGTTGTACAATAATACCTCTTAAACATCTGCTTCGTCGTCATGGCAGAGAGCCCCTCAAAGTGGCGAACGGCCTCTGTTTCATCAGGCTCAATGCTCTGCCTCGCGCACGGCCGCGATGGCCCAGGCGAGGAAGATCGAGATGACGTCCTCGAGATGATGGGGACCGCAGAAGGCCTCGAAAACGCCGTCGCGAACCCGGCAATGGCACCAATCATCATCATCGTCGCCCTGCACCTTCACGTCCGTGAATGGGCGTTCGGCCAATTCCGTTGAGGAGAGGTCGATCCTCAGGATCCATCCCGGATTATCCAGAGTCCCGATCCTGATCCCATACCGATGCTCCCACTCGCCGTCGCAATGCGAGGCGTACCACGCCTGCAGGGCCTTCAGAGGCTCGCGCTGTTCCTGCATCTGCTTCTCATCGGTTGGCAGCCTGCGGCCCGTGATGAATCGGGTCGAAAGCATCAATGGCGCGCTCCCTGAGACGGCGCGGGCGGGCAAAGATGACGCAAGCCGCGGGACTGCGCGAGAGCGGCCAGAGCACAGTCTGCCGCCATGCTGTCATGGCCGTTACCTCTGCGCGCTGAGCGCAGCAGAGGCGAGCAGCACCGCTTCGATCGTGTCCCGGGTCTTGCCGAGATGCGCGGCCATAACCGCGGCCGCGCGCTCCGCGTCGCGCGCCAGTGCCGCCTCCATCAGTTCGCGGTGCTCGCGCGCGGCGTCGCGCCGGCCGCGATCGGCCTTGCGGGCGAGGTCGAGATAGCGCTCGTTGTGGACGAACAGGAGATCGCGCACCCGCAACATCCAGAAGCTGCCGCAGGCCTGCGCAAGCGCGGCGTGAAACTCACCATGCGCGATGGTCCAGGCCGGCGAGAAGCTGCCGTCGTCGGCGGCGATCGGTGTTGCCGCCATGCGATGATGCGCGGCGATGACCGCGGTTTCCCAACCCAGATCGCCATTGGCGATGGCGCGGCGCAGGCACTTGGTCTCGATCTCGATACGCATGTCGGTGAGATCACGCAGATCGGCGACCGACACCGGCGCGACACGGAAGCCGCGCTGCGGCAGCGCCGTCACCAGTCCTTCCGCCGTCAGCCGCGCCAGCGCCTCGCGGATCGCTCCGGGGCTGACCGCGAACGCGGCCCCGAGCTCGCTGATCTTCAGCTTCTCCTCCGGCTGGTAGAGGCCGGCGAGCAGGCTGGCGCGCAGTTTCTCATAGACGGTCTGGGTAGCGCTTCCGGACATGGCGAACTCGGCCGAGATTTGAAGCACCATAACAGAGATCGAAAATACATTTTCAGCAAAAAATATATTTTTATTGATGATACGTTGACCCGCGCCCTATGCTGCCCGACAGAACGCCGCCGACAGCGCGGCGCACAGGGAGGTCTCCATGCGAAGCGCCATTGCAGCCGCGGGGTTCATCGCAGTGTCATCGATGCCGATGTCTGCCGCACGCGCCGCCGAGCAGCCCGGCGTCACCGCCACCGAGATCCGCATCGGCCAGACCATGCCCTATAGCGGGCCCGTGTCGGCGTTCGGCATCCTCGGCAAGGGCGAGGTGGCTTATTTCAAGATGGTCAACGACCGCGGCGGCATCAACGGCCGCAAGGTCAACCTGCTCTCGCTCGACGACAGCTACGTGCCGCCGAAGACCGTGGAGCAGACTCGCCGGCTGGTGGAAAGCGACGAAGTCTCCTTCATCTTTTCGACGATGGGCACCGCGCACAACACCGCAATCGCAAGATATCTGCAGGGGAAGAAGGTGCCGCAACTGTTCGTGGCCTCCGGCGCCTCGAAGTTCGGCGATGCCGCGCAGTTTCCGCTCACTCTGATGGGTGTGATGGCGCCATTCCGCAACGAGGCGCGGATGTATGCGCGCTACGCGCTGCAGAAGAAACCGGAGGCGACGTTCGCCGTGCTGGCCCAGAACGACGATTTCGGCCGCGACTATCTCGCCGGCCTGAAGGACGTGCTCGGCGAGCGCTTCGACACGGCGGTGACGGTAGCGAGCTACGAGGCTACCGAGCCGACCATCGACTCGCAGATCGTGAAGTTGAAATCGACCGGCGCCGATGCGCTGATCATCGCCGCGACGCCGAAATTCGCCGCGCAGGCGATCCGCAAGACCTATGAGATCAACTGGCGGCCGATGACCTTCCTGACCAATGTCTCGGTTTGGATGTCGTCGGTGATGGAGCCGGCTGGCCTGGAGGCCGGCACGGGCATCATCTCGACCGCCTATGTCAAGGACCCGCTCGATCCGGCCTGGGCCGACGATGCCGGCGTCAAGGGCTGGCGCGAGTTCATGGCCAGATACGTGCCCGACGGCGACGTCCGCGATTCCAACTACGTCAACGGCTACAACAATGGCATGGTGCTGGAGCACGTGCTGAAGGCGGCCGGCGACGATCTCTCGCGCGAAAACATCCTCAGGCAGGCGCTGTCGATCAAGGATCTGGAGCTGCCGATGCTGCTGCCGGGCATCACGGTCAACACGTCCGAGAGCGACCACCTGCCGGTCGAGCAGGTGCAGTTCATGCGCTTCACCGGCAAGCAGTGGGAGCGCTTCGGCGAGGTGCTGTCGACGAAATAAGCAGGGCTCTGCGGCGCACGGGTCTGCGGTTCAGCCGAACAGCGGCGTGCCCGGCACAAAGGCGTCGAAGGCGGCCCAGAACTGCGAACGGTAGCGGTCCTGCTCCTGCAGGATCTCGTGCTTGGCGCCGGCGATGACGAGGTGCGAGCCGGCGCGCAGATGATAGGCGAATTCCTCGATGGCCGCGGTCGACACCACGGTGTCGCTCGAGGCCGCGAGCATCAGGATCGGCTGGCGGATCTGCGACGGATAGGTCATGCCGCGGAAGGTCGCCATCGCCGAGAACGCCGCGTCGGCCCAGGCGACCGTCGGCGAGGCGATGCCGAGCGTCGGATCCTCCTCGAGGATCGCGGCGTTGCGGGCATAGCGGACGGGATCGGACGTCAGCGGATTGTTGACGAACGGCGCCAGCCCGCTGATCTCGTCGTTGCCACCCGGCACGGTGCGGCCGCCCTGCCCCGCGATGCGCATCGCGCGGAGCAGGAGCCGAGCCGGCAGCGACGTGCGCTTGCCCGGCAGGTCGATCATCGGCGCCGACAGCACCACGCGGTCGAACCAGCGCTTGCCGGAATGCGCGAGCCGCAGCAGCACCGTGCCGCCCATCGAATGCGCCAGCGCGAAGTAAGGCGGCGGACAATCGGGCAGCACGACCTCGGTGACGAAGGTCTCGACGTCGAGCTCGTAGTCGGAGAACGAGCGGACGTAGCCCTTGCGGGAGTCGCGCAGCCGCCGCGACGAGTGGCCCTGGCCGCGCCAGTCGATGATGGCGACCGCGAAGCCGCGATCGCGCAAATCGCGCACCGTCTCGAAATACTTCTCGATCATCTCGCTGCGGCCGGTGAAGACGCAAACGGTGCCCTTGCGCCCCGCGGGCGGCGCCCAGCGCGCAAAGCGCAGCTCGGCGCCATCAGGGGTCTTGATGGTGCCGGCGGTGGCGTTCTCGGGCACGGGATTGGCGGGAATCGAGACGAGCGTCATGAGGCGCCCATCGAATAGGTGAAAAGCTCGGGGAATCAAGGGGTGGAATGGCAAAAAGAGCCCGCTTTGGGACCCTTGAAGGTGCAAACGCCTGAACCATATCGAAATCGTGCAGGCCGTCACGGCTGCACGACAGCCCGGCCCGATGGCGGGCGGGTTTGCCCAACAGTCGCTCAATGGAGGACTTTGACCATGCGTACGTACGACCTCACCCCCTTCTACCGTTCCACCGTCGGTTTCGACCGTCTGTTCTCGCTGCTCGACCAGGCCACCGCCGAGCCCAGCCCCGGCTATCCGCCCTACAATATCGAGCGCACCGGTGAGAACGCCTATCGCATCACCGTCGCGGTCTCCGGCTTCGCCAAGGATGAGCTCTCCCTCGTCGCGAAGGAAAACACGCTGACGATCAAGGGCGAGAAGGCCGCCAACGAGAACGGCAAGACGAGCGAGGTGCTCTATCGCGGCATCGCCGCCCGCGCCTTCGAGCGCTCGTTCCAGCTCGCCGACCACGTGGTGGTGAAGAACGCCAGCCTCGAGAACGGCTTGCTCCATGTCGATCTCGTCCGCGAGATTCCCGAGGCCAAGAAGCCGCGGTCGATCCCGATCTCGACCAATGCCAAGGCCGAGCAGCCGGCGATCGAAGGTTCGGCCGACAAGGCCGCAGCGTAATCAGCGAGACCGCTAGTGAGAAATACGAACGCCCCGGGATACCGGGGCGTTTTTTTTTCGTGGAAGGGTGGCGCCGAGATCCTCCGAGGCTTCGCCGCGTCCCCCCCCGTTCTGGCTTGTTGAAGCAATCGCCTTGAGGTGCCCGACTACATGTCCCGCACCCGGCCGTCATGCCCGCGAAGGCGGGCATCCAGTACGCCGCGGCGGTCGTGATCGACCGAAATGCCGGTGATTACTGGATCGCCCGGTCAAGCCGGGCGATGACAGTTTTGGTGGCGGCCGGCGGCGGGGCAAACCGCTGGCAGGCTGCTGTTATTCCAGCCCCTGGGCCGGCGGCATCTTCGCGGTCGGCAGGATCTGCGGCGCCGGCTTGGTGGCGGCGGGCGCGATCGATCCGGTGGTCTGCGGCGCCGCCGCGGCCGACTGGACCGGTTTGGCGACCGCCGGCTTCACCTCGGATACCTTGGTATCGGCAGATGTGGCGTCGGCAGGCTTGGAATCAGCAGCCTTGGATTCAGCAGCCTTGGATTCAGCCGGCTTTGCGACGTCGGCCTTTGCTTCGCTCGGCCTGATCTCCACCGGCTTAACGTCCGCCGGCTTGGCTTCGGCCGGCTTGATGTCGGCGAGCGTCGGCGCGACTGGCTTGGCCGCCTCGGCGGGCTTCGGGTTCAGCGCGGCCGTCTGCGGCGCGGGCGCCGGGCGGGCAACCGGCGTCGGCACCTTCGGCACTTGCGCTGGCATCGCATTGGCGACCCGTGGCGCGGCGGGCGGCGTCACGCGCGGGTCGGCGCGGATCACGGTCGGCGCCGGCAGGCGGTCGAGGCCGCCGCGCGGCTCGAAACGCATGCGCTCGTAATCCTCGCCCCATTGGAACGCGGGCACGAAGCGGATGATGCGGCCGGAACGGGCATCGATGACGAGCTTTCCGTCCTCGCCCTCACGGTCGAGCACCGCGACGATATAGACATTCCCGCGCTGGCGTGGCGCGCCCAGCGGCGAGAAGCCGTTGTCGCGCAGCACGGCATAGACCTCGTGCACCGGCAGGAACGCCGGCGCATAGCCATAGTCCTGCTGATAGCCGTCACGATAACCGTCCTGGCGGTAGACCGGCGCCGGCGGCGCGTAGCGCGGCTCGCGGTAGCCGTAGTCCGCGCCGGGTCCGTAGCCGTAGCGCGGCGGCGCCGGGACCACGGCCGGTGGCGGCGCCTCGCTATAAGGCGCCTCGAAATCGGAGACTGCCCGATACGGACCGCGCCCATTGTACGGTGGCAGCGGCTCGGCCTGCGCGGCGGCAATGGTCGCGATCAACGCGGCTGAGACGGCTCCAACTAGCAACTTCATGGCTCAAAGCTCCTGCATGCCCCCGCACGTGAAGCTGTTCGCTTCTTCTCAAGAGCGCTGACGTTCCGCCGTGATTCCGGCGGTCCTGGGTCGGAGACTTGGCGGGAACGGGGCGAAGGATTTCAAAATTGCGCGCAGCGCGTGATCGGTCCGGCGGTTCCCGTCGTTCGATGCTTCGAAAACCGGAAGATTTGCCGGGCCGTGCAGGTCCCGCGGGGCTCGAACGGCAGGACTCTGACGCGCTTGTGTGATAGGTTAAAGTTTGGCATCTTGCGGTTTAGGACAGAATTGCTGTCTAAAATTTCGTTGCAAAGGTGACCGAGACTTTGCAATGATGTTACGGCGCCGAATGACGTTGAGACGGTGACGTCGAGACATGGGCGCTGCGACATGAACAGGCCATGCGTTCAGCGGGGACTTCGTCCCCCGGCGGCTGGCCTGAATTCTGCAAATGCGGCTCGCTGAGAAGGACGAGCGTTGGCTCCTGAGAGGGGCCCGCGCAGCGCCCGGGGTGCGCTGGACTGTGTACCGGACTGTGGTGAAGGCCCTGACCAATAACTGATGGGGACGGATATGAGCGGATCGAAGGTCGAGCACGGAAAGTTGGGCGGCGCGGTGCTGGCTGTGGATTCGCATGAAAAACCGGCCGAGATCACGCGCGAATTGCACACGTGGCGCCCAGAGGCCGAGGGCCTGTATGACCCTTCGCAGGAGAAGGATTCCTGCGGTGTCGGGTTCATCGCCAACATCAAGGGCCAGAAGTCGCATCAGATCGTTTCGGATGCGCTGAACATCCTGTGCAACCTCGAGCATCGCGGTGCCGTCGGTGCCGACCCGCGCTTCGGCGACGGCGCCGGCATCCTGGTGCAGATTCCGCACGCCTTCTTCTCGCGCAAGGCTGGGGAGCTCGGCTTCACGCTGCCCGCTCCGGGCGAATACGCCATCGGCGCGCTGTTCATGCCGCGCGACGATTCCTGGCGGAACGTCATCAAGAGCATCATCGCCGACCAGATCGAAGATGAAGGCCTCGTGCTGCTCGGCTGGCGCGACGTGCCGACCGACAACTCCTCGCTGGGCGTGACGGTCAAGCCGACCGAGCCGCGCAGCATGCAGGTGTTCATCGGCCGCAACGGCGCCGCCAAGACTGAGGACGAGTTCGAGCGCAAGCTCTACATTCTCCGCAAGTCGATCTCGCAGGCGATCTATCAGCGCCGCGACCGCGGCATGTCGGGCTACTACCCGTGCTCGATGTCGTGCCGGACCGTGATCTACAAGGGCATGTTCCTGGCCGACCAGCTCGGCAAGTACTACGCCGATCTGCACGAGCCGGACTTCGAGAGCGCGCTGGCGCTGGTGCATCAGCGGTTCTCGACCAACACCTTCCCGACCTGGTCGCTGGCGCATCCCTACCGGATGATCGCGCATAACGGCGAGATCAACACGCTGCGCGGCAACGTCAACTGGATGGCGGCGCGCCAGGCGTCGGTGTCATCCGAGCTGTTCGGCAAGGACATCAGCCGGCTCTGGCCGATTTCCTATGAGGGCCAGTCGGACACAGCCTGCTTCGACAACGCGCTCGAATTCCTGGTGCAGGGCGGCTACTCGCTGCCGCACGCGGTCATGATGATGATCCCGGAGGCGTGGGCCGGCAATCCCTTGATGAGCGAGGAGCGCCGCTCGTTCTACGAATATCACGCCGCGCTGATGGAGCCGTGGGACGGCCCCGCCGCGATCGCCTTCACCGACGGCCGCCAGATCGGCGCCACGCTCGACCGCAACGGCCTGCGGCCGGCGCGCTATCTCGTGACCAAGGACGACCGCATCGTGATGGCGTCCGAGATGGGCGTCTTGAAGATTCCGGAGGACCAGATCGTCACCAAGTGGCGGCTGCAGCCCGGGAAGATGCTGCTCGTCGATCTCGAAGAGGGGCGCCTCATTCCCGACGACGAGATCAAGGCGCAACTCGCCGCCAGCCACCCTTATCAGGAATGGCTGACGCGTACGCAGATCCAGGTCGAGAAGCTGCCGGACGCGCCGACCAAGGGCGCGCGCACCAATTTGCCGCTCCTCGATCGGCAGCAGGCGTTCGGCTACACGGCCGAGGACATCAACATCCTGATGACGCCGATGGCCGCCACCGGCGAGGAGGCGACGGGCTCGATGGGCAACGACGCGCCGATCTCGGCGCTGTCGGACAAGCCCAAGCTGCTGTTCACCTACTTCAAGCAGAACTTCGCCCAGGTCACCAACCCGCCGATCGACCCGATCCGCGAGGAGCTGGTGATGAGCCTGGTGTCGATCATCGGACCGCGGCCGAACCTGTTCGACCTCGAAGGCGTCGCCTCGACCAAGCGGCTCGAGGTGCATCAGCCGATCCTGACGGACGCGGACCTCGAGAAAATCCGCTCGATCTCTGAAGTTTCCGACAGCCACTTCGTCTCGCGCACGCTCGACACCACCTTCGATGCGAGCCTTGGCGCCGCTGGCTTCGAGCAGGTGCTCGAGGATCTCTGCGGCCGCGCGGAAGCGGCCGTCCGCGAGGGCGTCAACATCATCATCCTGTCGGACCGCATGGTCTCGAACGACAGGATCCCGATCCCGTCACTCTTGGCTTGCGCCGCCGTGCATCATCATCTGATCCGCACCGGCCTGCGCACGTCGGTCGGTCTGGTCGTCGAGAGCGGCGAGCCGCGCGAGGTGCATCACTTCGCGTGCCTGGCAGGCTATGGCGCCGAGGCGATCAATCCGTACCTCGCCTTCGAGACCATCATCGCGCTGAAGGACAAGTTGCCGGGCGCGCTGAGCGACTACGAGGTCGTCAAGCGCTACATCAAGTCGATCGGCAAGGGCCTGCTCAAGGTCATGTCGAAGATGGGCATCTCGACCTACCAGTCCTATTGCGGCGCGCAGATCTTCGACGCGGTCGGCCTCAAGGCCGAGTTCGTGCAGAAGTTCTTCTACGGCACCCACACCCGCGTCGAAGGCGTCGGCCTCGCCGAGATCGCCGAGGAGACCACCCGCCGCCACCGCGACGCGTTCGGCGATGCGCTGGTCTACAAGTCGGCGCTCGATGTCGGCGGCGAGTACGCCTACCGCACCCGCGGCGAGGATCATGCGTGGACCGCCGAGTCCGTCGCGACCCTGCAGCACGCGGTGCGCGGCAACTCCAAGGACCGCTATCAGGCGTTCGCAAAGCTGCTCAATGAGCAGTCCGAGCGGCTCTTGACCCTGCGCGGCCTGTTCCGGATCAAGTCCGCCGAGGACGACAAGCGCAAGCCCGTCCCGATCGACGAGGTCGAGCCGGCCAAGGAGATCGTCAAGCGCTTCGCCACCGGCGCGATGAGCTTCGGCTCGATCTCGCGCGAGGCGCACACGACCTTGGCGATCGCGATGAACCGGATCGGCGGCAAGTCGAACACCGGCGAAGGCGGCGAGGAAGCCGACCGCTTCAAGCCGCTGCCGAACGGCGACTCCATGCGCTCGGCGATCAAGCAGGTCGCGTCTGGACGTTTCGGCGTGACGACGGAGTATCTCGTCAACTCCGACATGATGCAGATCAAGATGGCGCAGGGCGCCAAGCCCGGCGAAGGCGGTCAGCTGCCCGGCCACAAGGTCGACGCCACCATCGCCAAGGTACGCCACTCGACCCCGGGTGTCGGCCTGATCTCGCCGCCGCCCCACCACGACATCTACTCGATCGAGGACCTGGCGCAGCTGATCTACGACCTGAAGAACGTCAATCCGGACGGCCAGGTTTCGGTCAAGCTGGTCTCCGAGGTCGGCGTCGGCACGGTTGCCGCCGGCGTTGCCAAGGCGCGCGCCGACCATGTGACGATCGCGGGCTTCGAGGGCGGCACCGGTGCCTCGCCCCTCACCTCGATCAAGCATGCCGGCTCGCCGTGGGAGATCGGCCTCGCCGAAACCCACCAGACCCTGGTGCGCGAGCGGCTGCGCAGCCGCATCGTGGTCCAGGTCGACGGCGGTTTCCGGACCGGGCGCGACGTCGTGATCGGCGCCCTGCTCGGCGCCGACGAGTTCGGCTTCGCCACCGCGCCGCTGATCGCGGCCGGCTGCATCATGATGCGCAAGTGCCACCTCAACACCTGCCCGGTCGGCGTCGCCACCCAGGACCCGGTGCTGCGCAAGCGCTTCACCGGCCAGCCCGAGCACGTCATCAACTACTTCTTCTTCGTGGCCGAAGAGGTCCGCGAGATCATGGCTTCGCTCGGCTACCGCTCGTTCAACGAGATGGTCGGCCAGGTGCAGATGCTCGACCAGTCCAAGCTGGTGGCGCATTGGAAGGCCAAGGGCCTCGACTTCTCAAAGCTGTTCGTGAAGCAGAAGGAAGCGCCGGGCCAGAAGATCTTCCACTCGGAGAAGCAGGATCATCACCTCGACGCCGTGCTCGACCGCAGGCTGATCGAGCAGGCCAGGCCCGCGCTCGACCGCGGCGCGCCGGTCAAGATCGAAGCCGAGATCAACAACACCGACCGTTCGGCGGGCGCGATGCTCTCCGGCGCGGTGGCCAAGATCTACGGCCATGCCGGCCTGCCGCAGGACACGATCCATGTCAGCCTGAAGGGGACCGCCGGTCAGGCCTTCGGCGCCTGGCTCGCCAACGGCGTCACCTTCGAGCTCGAAGGCGAAGGCAATGACTATGTCGGCAAGGGCCTGTCGGGCGGCCGCATCATCGTCAAGCCGCCGCGCAACTCCGGTATCGTGCCGGAGGAATCGATCATCGTCGGCAACACCGTGATGTACGGCGCCATCTCCGGCGAGTGCTTCTTCCGCGGCATTGCCGGCGAGCGCTTCGCTGTGCGTAACTCCGGCGCGGTCGCCGTCGTCGAGGGCGCGGGCGATCATTGCTGCGAGTACATGACCGGCGGCATCGTGGTGGTGCTCGGCAAGACCGGGCGCAACTTCGCAGCCGGCATGTCGGGCGGCATCGCCTACGTGCTCGACGAGGCCGGCGACTTCGACAAGCATTGCAACATGGCGATGGTCGAGCTCGAGCCGGTGCTGTCGGAGGAGATGATCGCCGAGGACACCTATCACCAGATGGGCGACCTCGAGGCGCATGGCCGGGTCGACGTGTTCAAGAACCTGCTGGCGTCCGACGTCGAGCGCCTGCACGTCCTGATCTCGCGTCACGCCAAGGCCACCGGCTCCAAGCGCGCCGCCGACATCCTGGCAAACTGGAAGGACTTTGCGCCGAAGTTCCGCAAGGTCATGCCGGTCGAGTACCGCCGCGCGCTGAAGGAAATGGCGGCCAACGCCGACGCCGAGCCGAAGATCGCGATCGGGGCTTAAGGCGGTGCGCCGACGCAACTGGGCATATCTCGCCTTTGCGTTGGCGATCCTGTCGTCGGATCCCGCTTACGCCTGTAGGGGTTGGAACGGGTGGCCGAGAGGCGATGACATGTCCAAGCTCGGACAAGGTGAGTTTGTTGTACGGGCGCGGCTGGTGCGATCCTACAAGGATGAAGAGCGCCAGCCGACGATCATGGGCACGGAATTCGGCGTGATCTACGAGGTGAAGTTGAGCGCTGTGATGAATGGCACGACGGACGGTTCTCTGAAGCCGGGAAAAAGCCTCCTGATTCGGCAACCTCCGTCGCCATGCGAAAGATACGTACCGCGCAATTTTTCGTACGATACAGATCGGACGCTGGTCATCAGTCAAAGGCCGGACGGTATTTTCGATCTCGTGGGTGGTGAGGATTAGACGCAGATGGGCAAGGTCACAGGTTTTCTCGAAATCGAGCGGCACGATCGCAAATACGCGCCGGTTGCCGAGCGGCTGAAGCATTTCCAGGAATTCGTGGTGCCGCTCTCCGAGAAGGAGCTGCGCGACCAGGCGGCGCGCTGCATGAATTGCGGCATCCCCTTTTGCCACGGCACCGGCTCGGCCGCGCCGGGCACCACCGGCTGCCCGGTCAACAACCAGATCCCGGACTGGAACGACCTGATCTACAACGGCAACTGGGAAGAGGCGTCGCGCAACCTGCACTCGACCAACAACTTCCCGGAGTTCACCGGCCGCATCTGCCCCGCTCCGTGCGAGGCGTCGTGCACCTTGAACATCGACGACAACCCGGTGACCATCAAGACGATCGAATGCGCCATCGTCGACAAGGCCTGGGAGAACGGCTGGCTCAAGCCGGAGCCGGCCGCGGTCAAGACCGGCAAGAAGGTCGCGATCGTCGGCGCCGGCCCTGCCGGCCTCGCCGCTGCGCAGCAGCTCGCCCGCGCCGGTCACGAGGTGCATGTCTATGAGAAGCACGCCAAGGCCGGCGGCCTTCTTCGTTACGGCATTCCCGACTTTAAGATGGAGAAGGGCATCATCGACCGCCGCATCGCTCAGATGGAAGGCGAAGGCGTCGTCTTCCACTACGGCGCCCATGTCGGCGGCAAGGACGGCATCGATCCGAAGTCGCTGCTGAAGGATTATGACGCCGTGGCGCTGACCGGCGGCGCCGAGGCGCCACGCGACCTGCCGATCCCCGGCCGCGACCTTTCCGGCATCCACTACGCGATGGATTTCCTGCCGCAGCAGAACCGCCGCGTCGGCAACGAGCCGGTCAACGCCACCGAGATCCTCGCGGGCGGAAAGCATGTCGTCGTGATCGGCGGCGGCGACACGGGCTCTGACTGCATCGGCACCTCGCTGCGCCAGGGCGCCCTCTCCGTCACCCAGCTCGAGATCATGCCGGCGCCGCCGGAGCGTGAGAACAAGGCGCTCACTTGGCCGAACTGGCCCTTGAAGATGCGGACCTCGTCGAGCCAGGCCGAAGGCGCGGCGCGCGAATTCGCAGTGCTGACGCAGACCTTCGAAGGCGAGAACGGCGCGGTCAAGAAGATGCACTGCGTCCGGGTCGATGCGCAGTTCAAGCCGATCCCCGGCACCGAGTTCGAGCTCGCTGCCGACCTCGTGCTGCTGGCGATGGGCTTCGTCCATCCGGTGCACGAGGGCCTGCTCAAGAGCCTCGGCGTCGACCTCGACCCGCGCGGCAACGTCAAGGCGAACCTGTCGGACTACCAGACCTCGCTGCCGAAGGTGTTCTCCGCCGGCGACATGCGCCGCGGCCAGTCCCTGGTCGTCTGGGCGATCCGCGAAGGCCGCCTTTGCGCCCAGGCCGTCGACAAGTTCTTGATGGGCAAGACCGAGCTGCCGCGCTGAGCTGCGTGTCAGCGCGTAGATAATTGCCTTTAATAGATTTTCCGGACTGCCTACCCCGAAGCCGGTGCGCTCCCCTCCCCCTTGCGGGGAGGGGTCGGGGGTGGGGGTCTCCGGGCGCTGAACAGCGTTGAGTTCAGGTATGTTTCAACGTGCGCCAGACATTCACTGTCGCCCGCTCTTCTTCTCAACTCAGCTCAACTCTCTCCGTCATTGCGAGGAGCGCAGCGACGAAGCAATCCAGAGCCGCGCATGCGACTCTGGATTGCTTCGCTTCGCTCGCAATGACGCGGTGGGATGATCGGGACTCAGCAGGCGTCCCCGCTTGCTGTCAGAGAATTCAGCTCTCCTCATATCGAGGTGGACTCGAAGTACCCCCAACCCCAAGCCCTCCCCGCAAGGGGGGAGGGGAGCGCACCGTCGTTGCAGGAAGACGGCGGATCGATCACCGACTATCGAGTGACTGACAAATCACGCCGTCGTCCGCGCCCAGATGTCTTCGACAGCCACGGGCGGTGTCACGCGAAACACCTCGTCGATGAGCCGGCCGAGTTCTTCAGCGCTCTCGACCGCCCGCTCCTCGATCAGCTCGCCATCCCGCGCCTGACGCTCATAACGGCGGCTGACCAGCTTGTGCCGCACGCCGGGCTCCACCCGCTCCATCATCAGCGTATGCGTGGCCGGGACATTTGCGTTGGTCGACGTGTACCAGCTGCCGAGCACGTAATCGGCATGGATCTGCGGCGCGAGATCAAAGGCGTACATCATGCGCCAGCCGGTCGGCTGCTTGGCGCTGATCGTGTAAAGCTCATCCGAGGTGCCGATGCGGAACGTGCCCATCGGCGTGGTCTGCTCGGGCCCGACCTCCAGCGCGATCGGGGCATCCATCAGGCAGATGCCGAAGCCGACATCGACGAGGTATGGCCGGTCTTCGACCTCCACCAGCAGCATCATGTGCTGGCGCGGCCCGAGCGGATCCGTCGGCTGCGAGCGCCAGCGCACCCGCCCGGTGAGACCGGTGACCTTGAAGCCGATCGCCTCCAGCGCAGCCTGAAACAGCACGTTCTGCTCGAAACAATAGCCGCCACGACGGCCATGCACGAGCTTCCGCTGCACCGAAGGCAGATCGACATGGACCGGTCGCCCCAGCAACGGATCGAGCGCCTCGAATGTGATGGCATCGACATGCGCGGCCTGCACCGCGCTGAGCGTCGGCAGATCGGGTGCGAACGGCCCGCGGCAGGCGATGCGGGCGAGATAGGAGTCCAGTCGAAACTCATCGGCCATCGCGGCGCCCTACCCCGTCACGTCTCGATCCGTGCCCAGATCGTTTCGACGGCGACCGGGAGCGTGAGCCCGAACACCTCCTCGACGACGCGCTGCAACGCCTCGGGCGTCTCGATGATCTGTTCGCTCCTGATCTCGCCGTCACGCGCCTCGATCACCAGCCGGCGGTTGACCAGCTTGTAGCGAACCTCCGACGTCAGCCGCTCCAGGATCAGCATCGAGGTGAACGGCGTGAGCGGGCTGGTCGAGGTGAACCAGTTGGACAGCATGTAGTCGGCGTGGATCTGCGGCGTCAGATCGAACACATACATCATTCGCCAGCCCGCCGGCTGCCTGGCCGCAAGCCAATGCAGCCCATCGGAGACGGTCAGTCGGAACGTGCCCATCGCGGTCGCCTGCTCGACGTCCGGCACCATCCGCAAAGGCGTATCGAGCAGGCAGGAGCCGAAGCCGACATCGGCGATGTGCGGTCCCTGCGGCAGGTCGACCTTGAGCATCATGTGCGTGCGCGGCGTCAGCGGCGCGGACGCGTCGAGCCGCCAGCGCACCCGCGCCGACAGCGGCGTCACCGCGAAGCCGATCGCCTCCAGCGCGGCCTTCAGCAGCGCATTCTGCTCGAAGCAATAGCCGCCGCGGCGGCCGTCGACGATCTTGGCCTGCACCGCAGCGAGATCGATATTCACGGGACGGCCGAGCAGGGGATCGATGCCCTCGAACGCGATCGCATCGACATGCGCCGCCTGCAATCCGGCGAGCGTCTCGAAGCTTACCGTCAGCGCTCCGCGATAGCCGATGCGGGCAAGATATTTGTCGAGATCGAAATGGTCAGGCATTGCCCCGCCTTTTTGTGACAGCCGGAGCCATAGCACGAGGCGCTGCGGGCAGACAGCCGGACGCGGGCATGGTCGCCCTGCCCCGCCGCTCATTCCATCTGCTTGCGCCAGCGGTCGGCGAAGCGGTTCAGGGGCAGGAAATTTTCGAGCAGCTCCCGCCCGAGCGGCGTCAGCCCATAGCCGTCCTCCCCAAGCTGAAGGAAGCCGGCCTTGCGCAGCTCGTCCAGGCGGCTCTGCAGCACGGTCGGGGACGCATCGTCGCAGGCCGCGCGCAGCGCACGCGACGTAAGCTCGGTCTCGCGCAGCTCCCACAGGATGCGCAGCGACCAGCGGCGGCCGAGCAGATCGAGCAGTGCCATGATCGGACGGCCGCTCCGCGAACCGCGCACGCGATCCGGCTTGATGGCGCGAGACATGATGTGATCTCCCCCGGTCTTGCCATTCGCTATGAAAAATGTAGCATATTGCTACGTTTAATGTAGCAAAGGAGCAGGAGGACGTCATCATGCCCCGCATCAGCGCCCTGCAGCCGCCTTATCCGCCAGACATCCAGATCCAGTTCGATCAGATCATGCGCGGCGCGCCGCCCTTGATGCTGTTCCGCGTCATGGCCGGCCACGCGCGCGCCTGGGACAAATTCCGCGGTGGGAGCGTTCTGGATCGCGGCCCGTTGTCGCTGCGCGACCGCGAGATCGTCATCGATCGCACCTGCGCGCTCAATGCCTGCGAATATGAATGGGGGGTCCATGTCGCAACCTTTGCGGCCGCAGCGAGGCTGACGCCGCAACAGACCGACGCCACGGTTCTGGGCACGGCGGATGCGCCATGCTGGTCGGGGCAGGAGCAGGCGCTGATCGCAGCCGTGGACGCGCTGCATGCGCGCGCGACCCTGACCGAGGCCGAATTTGCAGGCTTGAGAGCCTGCTATGCGGAAGACCAGGTGCTCGAGATCATCCTGCTCTGCGGCTTCTACCGCACGGTCTCATACCTGGCGAACGCGCTCGGACTGCCGCTCGAGCGTGGCGCGGCGCGCTTCCCGCGAGCAGCGGAGGCCGTCTGAGACGATCACGCCACCCCGGCGCGCAAGAGATCGTGCATGTGCAGGATGCCGACGGGCCTGGCGCCGTCGGTCACGATGAGCGTGGTGATCTTGGCGGAGTTGAGGATCTCCAGCGCCTCCGACGCCAGCGCCTCGCGGCGGACGGTGCGCGGGTTGGCGGTCATGATCTCGTCGACGGAGACGGACAAGAGATCGGCGCGCATCTTACGGCGCAGATCGCCGTCGGTGATGATGCCGGCGACATGGCCGCGGCCGTCGACGATGACCACGCAGCCGAGGCCCTTGGCCGACATCTCCGCCAGCGCATCGGCCATGCCGGTACCCAGCGGCTTCAGCGGCACCGCGTCGCCGGAGCGCATCAGATCGGAGATGTGCTTGAGCATGGCGCCGAGCTTGCCGCCCGGATGGAAATTGGCGAATTCGAGCGCGGTGAAGCCGCGGCCCTCGAGTAGCGCGATCGCGAGCGCGTCGCCGATCGCGGCCTGCATCAGGGTCGAGGTGGTCGGCGCGAGATTGTGCGGACAGGCCTCGCGCGCCTTCGGCAGCTCCAGCACGATCCGCGCCGCCTGCCCCAGCGACGACTGCGCGTTCGAGGTGATCGCGATCATCGGAATCGCGAAGCGCTTGGTGTAGTTCACCAACGTCTTCATCTCCGGCTGCTCGCCGGACCAGGACAACGCGACGACGACGTCATCGGAGGTGATCATGCCGAGATCGCCGTGGCCGGCTTCGGCGGAATGGACGAAGAACGCCGGCGTGCCGGTCGAGGCCAGCGTGGCCGCCATTTTGCGGGCAACGTGGCCGGACTTGCCGAGACCGGTGAGAATCGCGCGGCCCTTGGCCTGGCGGATCAGCCCGACGGCGGCAGCAAAGGCCGCCCCCAACGGGCCCCGCAGCGCCGCGGCGATCGCGGCAATACCGTTGCTGCCGGCGTCGAGCGTGCGCAGCGCCGATTGAACGTCCGCGTTGGCGGGAGTGGCGTCGGTCAACGGCTTCGATCTCGGCATTCGCGCTTCCAGGGCTGAGACACTCAGGCTGACACAGTCAGGCGCCGCTCTTTAGCATGGGTAAGGCGGCAAGGCGCCATCAACAGCCCATTAACCATATTTGTTTTTACTCCCTTAACGACGGTGTTGGCCGGCGGCGCGGGACTCCCCCGACGACGCAGTTGATTTTGTTGGAGTATTTTCATCGTGGGGTGGAGGCCTGACAGCGGCCGCGGGGGGCGCGCGATGTTGCGCGGCGCCTCTTTCGCATGCCTGCTGCTCGGCGTGCTCGGCCCCGACGCGGCCCGGTCCCAGACCCTCGACGTGCTCCGCCCCGTCCGCGACGGCTTTCTCGCCCCGCAGGATTCGCCGCTGCGGCGGACGGCGGTGAGCGGCCTCTCCGACCCCGTGCCAACGCCGGGCGTCCCGACCACCTCGCCTCCGGCGAGCTCCGCCCCGGGCGCCAGCCGCGTCCCGCTCCCCGGCGTGCCCGCCGCCAGCGGCGCCGCCGATGTCGGCTATGATTCGCTGAACCGCACCCGCAAGAAGCCGAAATACTATCCCGCGCAGCCCCGCCCGCAGCCGGCGCCGGGACCCGGCACGCGCCCCTCGGGCGAACTGACCGGGCAGTTGCGCCCAACTCTGCCGCCATCGGCCTCCGCCAACCGGCAGCCTGTCCCGGCCGCCATGGCGGGCACCGTGCCCGGCCAGCCGCCGCGCAAGCGGCTCAAGCTCGACGACGACCCGTTCGGCGCTGTCGGCGACTATGTCGGTCCCTTTCTGATCAAGGGTGCGGTCGAGCTGTCGGCCGGCTACGACAGCAATCCGGCCCGGCTCGCCAACGCGCGCGGCATGCCCGCCTGGATGATCGCGCCGGAATTCCTCGCCGTGTCGAACTGGGAGCGCCACGCGCTGGTCGCCGATTTGCGCGGCTCGTTCACCGGCTATGGCGGCACCCTGCCCGCCCTCATGGACGGCGGCATCAATTCGGCGCCGACCACGCTCGACCGCCCCGACTTCACCGGCCATGTCGATGGCCGCCTCGACATCAGCCGCGACACCTCGGTCGGCGCCCAGCTCCGCCTGCGCGCCGCGACCGACAATCCCGGCAGCCCGAGCGTGCAGGCAGGCCTCGCCCGCTATCCGGTCTACACCACGCTCGGCACGACAGTCGGCTTCGACCAGCGCTTCAACCGGCTGCAGATCTCGGCCGGCGCCACCGCCGACCGCACCAGCTATCAAGAGAGCAAGCTGACCGACGGCACGATGACGTCGAACGACGACCGCAACTACAACCAGTTCGGCGGCATCGGCCGGGTGTCCTACGAGGTTACGCCCGGTCTCAAGCCGTTCGCCGAGGTGCAGGGCAACACCCGGACCTACGACCTGCAGTTCGACCGCTCCGGCTATCAGCGCGATTCCGCCGGCGGCTACGCCAAGGCCGGCAGCTCCTTCGAATTCACCCGGCTTCTGACCGGCGAGCTCTCGCTCGGCTACGCCACGCGCAGCTATACCGATCCGCGCCTCAACCGGCTGCAGGGCTTTCTGACCTCGGCCTCGCTGGTGTGGTCGGCGACACCGCTGACGACGGCGCGCTTCCTCTCCGACACGCAGGTCGCCGAGACCACCGTCGCCGGCGCCTCGGGTGTGCTGGTGCGCACCTACACGGTGCAGGTCGATCACGACTTCCGCCGCTGGCTGACCGGCATCGGCAAGTTCACCTTCGGCACGCTGGACTATCAGGGCTACGGCCGCAACGATCGCACGTATTCGGCCGAGGGCAATCTCATCTACAAGATGACGCGCAGCCTGTGGGTCAAAGGGTCACTGCGATATGACAAGCTCGACTCGAACATCACGGGTGCGGGATCGTCGGGCACCGTCGTGATGCTGGGCGTGCGATTGCAGAATTGAGCCCAGCTCTCTCCTCGTCATTGCGAGGAGCGCAGCGACGACGCAATCCAGGGGCTGCGCACTCGGCCCTGGATTGCTTCGCTGCGCTCGCAATGACGCGGTGAGGCCATCGCATCAATCGAGCGACGTCACCCGCAGCGCTACGCCGCCGTCACCGTCAGCTGCGCGCCATCCGCCTGCACGATCCGCACGCGGCTGCCGGCAGGGATATCCGGGCCCGCCACGCGCCAAACCGTGTCGTCGATGCGCACCGTGCCGTTGCCGTTGACGATCGGCTTCTCCAACGTGAACTCGCGGCCGACGAGCGCGGCCGAGCGGCGGTTGAGGAACGGATTGTCCTCTGACGCCGCCGCATTGGCGCGCGCCAGGCGCCGCCACAGCGGCACCGCGGCGATCGAGAACAATGCGAACAGCAGGATCTGCAGCTGCCATCCCGGCGCGACGGCAAATGACAGCAGGCCGACCAGCAGCGCGGCGAGGCCGAGCCAGAACAGAAACACGCCCGGCGCGAGCAGCTCCATCGCCATCAGGATGACACCGAAGATCAGCCAGTTCCAGGTACCGAGCGTCACGAACATGTCGCTCATGAGATGACCTCCTGCCTCACGACTGCGGCGGTGATGGCGGCTTCGGCGGCGTGCCCGCCGGCGGCACCGAGCCGCCGCGGCGCGCGGCGGCCACCGCCGAGGCCGCGCTCTCGCCGAACGTCGCCTTGGCGATCTCGCCGATGCCGGCCAGTGCGCCGAGCATGCCGGTCGCCTCGATCGGCAGCATGATCACCTTCTGATTCGGCGAGTCGGCGAGCTGACCGAACGCCTTGATGTATTTGTCGGCGATGAAGTAGTTCAGCGCCGCGACGTCGCCCTTGCCGATCGCATCCGACACCATCTGCGTCGCCTTGGCCTCGGCTTCCGCGGCGCGCTCGCGCGCCTCGGCGTCGAGGAACGCCGATTGGCGGCGGCCCTCGGCCTGCAGGATCTGGCTCTGCTTGGCGCCTTCCGCGCGCAAAATCTCCGACTGCCGCTGGCCCTCGGCCTGGAGAATGTCGGCGCGCTTGACGCGCTCGGCCTTCATCTGCCGGCCCATCGCCTCGACCAGATCGGCCGGCGGCACGATGTCCTTGATCTCGATGCGGTTGACCTTGAGGCCCCAGGGCGACACCGCGGCGTCGACGACGCGCAGCAGCCGCTCGTTGATCTCGTCGCGATGCGACAGCACCTGGTCGAGATCCATCGAGCCCATCACCGAACGGATGTTGGTCATGGTCAAGGTGATGATCGCCTGGTTCAGGTTGGCGACCTCGTAGCTCGCCTTTGCCGCATCGAACACCTGGTAGAAGGCCACGCCGTCCACCGTCACGGTGGCGTTGTCCTTGGTGATGACCTCCTGCTCGGGGATGTCGATCACCTGCTCCATCATGTTGATCTTGCGTCCGATGCGGTCGAAGAACGGGACGATGATGTTGAGGCCCGGCGACAGGGTGCGGGTGTATTTGCCGAACCGCTCGACGGTCCAGTCGAACCCCTGGGGCACCGTCTTCACGCCGGAGTACAGGGTGAAGACGACCAGCAGCACCAGCGCTATGGCGAAAATGTCGAAACCGCTCATGGATCCTCCAAGGGAGGAGACAGCCGCCTCCTCACCGACCTCTGCAGCAATCACAATCTAGGGATTGCTGCATGATTTTGTCGGGGGTCCGATGGGCGCGGTTCAGGAAAGATATTTCGGCGGCCGCGCGGCCGTTAACCTTGTTCCCGCGTGAAGCCGACCTAGCGGTCGGCAACGGCCGAGGATGCTCAGAGCCAGCCCTGCAGCTCGCGCAGCACCAATTGCCGCAGGACCTCCATGCCCGGTTCACTGTCGTTCAGGCATGGCACAGCGGAAAATTCCTCGCCGCCATTGTGCTTGAAGATCTCGCAGTTCTCGCCGGAGATCTCTTCCAGCGTTTCCAGGCAATCGGCGGAAAAGCCCGGCATCACAACGGCCATGCGCTTGACGCCGTCCTTGGCGAGCTTCTCGATGGTCTTGTCGGTGTAGGGCTGCAGCCATTCCGAGAAGCCGAAGCGCGATTGAAAGGTCAGCAACAGCTTGGTTTCGTCCATGCCGAGCCGCTTGCGCAGCAGCTCGGTCGTGGCGATGCATTGCTCGCGATAGGGATCGCCCTTGTCGACATATTCCTTGGGCATGCCGTGGAACGAGGCCACGATCAGCTCGGGCGTGTACGACAGCGTCTTGAGGTGCTCCTCGATCGAGACGGCGAGCGCCTCGATGTAGAAATCATCGTTGTAATAGGGCGGCGTCACCCGGATGGTCGGCTGCGCGCGCATCTCCGTCAGCACGCGAAAGGCCTCGTCGCACACCGTTGCCGAGGTCGCCGCCGAATATTGCGGATAGAGCGGCACCACCAGGATGCGATCGCACCCTTTGGCCTTCAGCCCGTCGATGCCCGCCTTCATCGACGGATTGCCGTAGCGCATCGCCCAGTCGACGATGACATGGCTGCGGTCGGCCATGGCGGCCGCGAGCTTCTCGCTCTGCGCGCGCGTGATCGTCTTCAGCGGCGATTCGTTCTTCTCATTGTTCCAGATCGACTGGTAATCTTTCGCCTTCTTGCGCGGCCGGACGTTCAGGATGATGCCGTTGAGAATGATCTTCCACAGCAGGCCCTGGTCCTCGATCACGCGGCGATCGGACAGGAATTCCTTGAGATAGACGCGCACGCCGGCGGCATCGGCCGTGTCGGGCGTACCGAGATTGACCAGCAGCACGCCGACCCGCTCCGTCTTCGCGGCGGAGGACGGCTTCAAATCGACAGGCTTTGCTTCAACCGGCTTTGCTTCAACCGGCTTGGCTTCGACAGACCTGGCATTGTCGAGAGAGATGGCGGCGGTCATGATGCCCGTGACTGGTGAAGGGCGTGGCTTGGCGGCTTGTTTCAACGTTGTCAAGATAAGGGCCATTTCACCGATGTCATCCGGCTGGAGGAGCCATGACGATTGCCGAGTTATGCATTTTTGCCAGCGTAATGCTCTACCTCTTAACGATCGTGCCGGCGAAATGGATCAGCGTCGATGGCGCGGGGCGCTACGACAATGCAAGGCCTCGGGATCCCGCCTTTTATGACGGAGGCATCCGCGAGCGGGCGCTCGGTGCCCATCAGAACGGCATCGAGGCCTTCCCGTTCTTTGCCGCTGCCGTGCTGCTGGCCGAGTTCCGATCAGCGCCGCAGAACCTGATCAACGAGCTCTCGGTGCTGTTCCTGATCGTGCGCACCGCCTATGTTCTGACCTATATCGGCAACCGGCCCTCGCTGCGCACGATTCTCTGGACGATCGGCTTTTTGATCACGGTCGCCATCTTCTTCCTCCCCCTGCTCCGCCACTACCTGCCGATTTGAGCGGAGCGCTTTCCTGTGAGCGGCGTCACATCGCCGTCCCCGCCCGGGTGCTAACCACGACCGTCGAAGACCTCTATCTGTACGTGTTTCGTTTCCCTTTTGATCTGGCCTGCTACAGCCAGTTGATTGGATTTGGCGGCGAAATTCCCTATAGGGCGGGGTGAATTCGACGGCTGTCGCGGCGCTGTCAGGCCGCCAGAGGAATTGTGATGACCTTGACCAGCTCGGCCTCCGCGCGCGCGCCGCGCGACCCGGGGAATTATCAGACCGCCTTGCAATCCACGGTCCGAGCGGCCGCGGACTGGCTGATCGCAAACCAGAAGCCTGACGGGCACTGGGTCGGCCGCGCCGAATCCAACGCCTGCATGGAGGCGCAATGGTGCCTCGCGCTGTGGTTCATGGGCCTCGAGGATCATCCGCTGCGCAAGCGCCTGGGCCAATCGCTGCTCGACACCCAGCGCCCGGACGGCGCCTGGCAGGTCTATTTCAACGCGCCCAATGGCGACATCAATGCCACGGTCGAGGCCTATGCCGCGCTCCGCTCGCTGGGCTATCCGGACAGCGAGCCGGCGGTGCGCCGCGCGCGCGAGTGGATCGAGGCCAAGGGCGGCCTGCGCAACATCCGGGTGTTCACCCGCTACTGGCTGGCGCTGATCGGCGAATGGCCGTGGGAGAAGACCCCGAACATCCCCCCCGAGGTGATCTGGTTTCCGCTCTGGTTTCCGTTCTCGATCTACAATTTCGCACAATGGGCGCGCGCCACACTGATGCCGATCGCGCTGCTGTCGGCGCGGCGGCCGAGCCGGCCGCTGCCGCCGGAGAACCGGCTCGACACGCTGTTTCCGCGCGGGCGCGACGCGTTCGACTACGAGCTGCCGGTGAAGGCCAATGCCGGCGGCTGGGACAAGTTCTTCCGCGGCGCCGACAAGGTGCTGCATGCGCTGCAGAACTTCGGCAACAGGCTCAATCTCGGCCTGTTCCGCCCGGCCGCGACCAGCCGCGTGCTGGAGTGGATGATCCGCCACCAGGATTTCGACGGCGCCTGGGGCGGCATCCAGCCGCCCTGGATCTACGGCCTGATGGCGCTCTACGCCGAGGGCTATCCGCTCAATCATCCCGTGCTCGCCAAGGGACTCGATGCGCTGAACGATCCCGGCTGGCGCGTCGATGTCGGCGAGGCCACCTATATCCAGGCGACCAACAGCCCGGTGTGGGACACGATCCTCACATTGCTCGCCTTCGACGATGCCGGCGTGCTCGGCGACTATCCCGACGCGGTCGACAAGGCGGTGAACTGGGTGCTCGCGCGCCAGGTGCGCGTGCCCGGCGACTGGTCGATGAAGCTGCCGCACGTCAAGCCCGGCGGCTGGGCGTTCGAATACGCCAACAACCATTATCCCGACACGGACGACACCGCGGTGGCGCTGATCGCGCTGGCCCCGCTGCGCCATGATCCCAAATGGAAGGCCAAGGGCATCGACGAGGCGATTCAGCTCGGCGTCGACTGGCTGATCGGGATGCAGAGCCAGGGCGGCGGCTGGGGAGCGTTCGACAAGGACAACAACCAGCAGATCCTGACCAAGATCCCATTCTGCGATTACGGCGAGGCGCTCGATCCGCCGTCGGTGGACGTCACCGCCCACATCGTCGAGGCGTTCGGCAAGCTCGGCATCTCGCGCAACCATCCGTCGATGGTGCAGGCGCTCGATTATATCCGCAAAGAGCAGGAGCCGAGCGGTCCGTGGTTCGGCCGCTGGGGCGTCAACTACGTCTACGGCACCGGCGCGGTGCTGCCGGCGCTGGCGGCGATCGGCGAAGACATGACCCAGCCCTATATCGGCCGCGCCTGCGACTGGCTGGTCGCCCACCAGCAGCCTGACGGCGGCTGGGGCGAGAGCTGCGCCTCCTACATGGACATCTCGGCGGTCGGCCGCGGCACCACCACGGCGTCGCAGACGGCGTGGGCCCTGATGGCCCTGCTCGCCGCCAACCGTCCCCAGGACAAGGACGCCATCGAGCGCGGCTGCATGTGGCTGGTCGAGCGCCAGTCCGCCGGCACCTGGGACGAGCCGGAGTTCACCGGCACCGGCTTCCCGGGCTACGGCGTCGGCCAGACCATCAAGCTGACCGATCCGTCGTTGCAGGAGCGCCTGATGCAGGGCCCGGAGCTCTCCCGCGCCTTCATGCTCCGCTACGGCATGTACCGCCACTACTTCCCGCTGATGGCGCTCGGCCGCGCGCTGCGGCCGCAGGGGCATGGTTAGGCACTGTCGGCTCTCCGCCGTCCGGTACACTGCATCCCTCCCCTCGGTGTCGTCCCGGCCTTGAGCCGGGACCCATAACCACCGGCCTTGATGAGGTGGATCGCTGGCAGCAACGTCACCCGATAGCATCCGCGGTGTGGGTCCCGCGTTCGCGGGGACGACACCGGACGTGTGACGCACACTGTGGCCACAGTACACTGTCGTCACTGCGAACGCAGGGACCCACACCCCCAGCGAGCGGTTTGAGGCAGGCACGTTGTTGGCACTTCGTCCAACATGACCGCCGCGGAGTTTGGGTCCCGGCTCAAGGCCGGGACGACGCTGGTGGTTGATGCGCGGCGAGATCCCTCGCTGCTTCAGGACCGCCCTCCATAAATCACCTCCGCCGGACTGGCCTCCGTCGCGGCGTGCTGGCGCCAATACTGCTCGGCGATCAACTCAGGCGCGAACGCCGTGCCGGCAGCGATCTGGCCCTTGATCGTGACGGTCGCGACGCGGATGCCGTCGCCGGCGAGCTCCTTGTGCAGCGTGGCGGCGAGGTTGCGGATGCCGGCCTTGCCGACCGCGAGCGAGGCGGCCTGCAGCCAGCCGGTCGGATCGAGCGCGAGGCCGCCGCCAGTCAGCAGAATGGTGCCGCGCTTGCGCGCGCGCATGCCCGGCAACACCGCCTGCACGGCGGCCAGCGCGCCGGCGACGTTGACGCGGAAGTCCGCGACCAGCTCCTCCACCGGCACGGAAGACGGCAGCGCATAGGTGGCGCGATAGGCGTTGTAGATCAGGACCTCGACCGGGCCGATCTCGGCTTCGACCTGCGCGATCGCCTGGGCGAGGAATGCGGCATCGCCGGCATCGGCTGCGCGCATCTCGAGATGCAGCCCCTTCGCGGCCAGCGCGCGGACGAGATCCGCGGAGCTCTCCGGCCGGCGGGCGAAGCCGACCACGGCGCAGCAGCCGGCGGCGAAGCGCTCGGCGAGCGCGGCCGACAGACCGGGGCCCATGCCGATGATGAGTGCGACGGGCTTGTTCTGGGACATCTGACGTCTCCTTTTGCTGGGCGGCTTAAGCCTTTGCCACGCTCTGCAGCGGCCCGAGCACCGCATCCTTGAGCGCCGGGTACATGATGAACTCGAACGGCAGGTTCACTGCCGCGACGACGCTGCGCACGATGCGGGCATCGGACATGTCGAGGCGATGGATCTCGCGCATCGGCACCAGCTGATGGGTCGCGGCGACGCCGTAATAGTCGCGAGCGAATTCGGCGGTCGCCGTGAACTCGACCATGACCGTGTCGCCGGCAACGTCGATGCGGTGGATGGTGAGGTCGCGCACCGGCCAGGACGCGGCGAACTCCATGAACACCGCCTTGTAGGCGTCGCGGCCGCGGATCGGCTCCACTGGACTGAGGCCGGTCTCGACCACGATGTCGGCGGCGGTCAGGGCATCGAAGACGGCGGCGTCGGCTTTGCCGAGGCCGTAGCGAATGAAGGTCTCGGCAATGTCGCGGGGCGTGGGGGAGGACATGGGACGGGCTCCATGGCTGGGACTGCCGCTGTTTTGCCCGACGTCCTGTCATTCCGAAAATGACATCTGGCAATTCTGATCATTCCCTTGAAGAATGATCAGATGCCGAGCCTTGCCCATGTCGACCTCAACCTTCTGGTGCTGTTCGAGGCGCTCCTGTCCGAGCGCAACGTGACCCGCGCGGCCGTGCGGGTCGGCCTGGCGCAACCGTCCGCCAGCAAGGCGCTCGACCGACTGCGGCACCTGTTCGGCGACCCGCTGTTCCTGCGGGCGCCCGGCGGCATGCGCCCGACGCCGCGGGCGCTGGAATTGGCGCCGGAGATCGCCTTGGTGCTCGAGCGGGTGCGGGCGCTGGTCGCGGCCGAACTTCCGTTCGATCCGGCGACGGCGCGCGGCAGCCTGCGGCTGGCGATGTCGGATGCGGCCGAGTTCGTGCTGCTGCCGGGTTTGGTGGCGCAACTGGCCGGCACCGCGCCAGGTGTGACCCTGCAGGCGCGGCCGCTCGACAAGGACCGGGTGTTCGCCGAGCTCGACGAGGGACGGCTTGACGCCGTGGTCGGCGTCTTCCGCGAACTGCCCAAGCGCTTTCGCTCAGCACCGCTGTTCGAGGAACGCTTCGTCTGCCTGGCGCGCGCCGACCATCCGCGCCTGGCGACGGGTCTGACGCTCGAGACCTATGTGGAGCTGCCGCATCTGCTGGTCACGCTGCGCGACGACCGCAAGGGCGCTGTCGACGACGCGCTCGAAGCGATAGGACTGCACCGCCGCGTGGCCGCGACGCTGACGCGCTTTCTGGCGCTGCCCCCCGTGCTCGCATTCAGCGACGCGATCGCCACGGTGCCGTCGCGCTTTGCCGCGGCGAGCGCGCCGAACTGCCGCCTGCATGAGCCGCCACTGGCCTTGCCGCGCTGGACCGAGCAACTCGTCTGGCGCGCCGGCGCCGAACGCGAGCCGATGATCGCGTGGGGGCTGCAACTGATCCGCAGCGCAGGCGAAACGCAACGCCTGCCCCCGGCGTTCCGCGCTTGAGGCGGCCTCTGCTCCGCGGCGCGGTTGCCGGGTTCGCTGCCGGCAACGCCCCTCGATCACCCGCGCGATGGGTCCCCGCGTTCGCGGCGCCGACATCTTCTGTAGGGCACCCTCGCGCCACACACTCCGTTGTCGTCCCGGGCTTGACCCGGGACCCATACCCCCAGGACGCGGCTTGAGGCAGGCGCGTCGTTGGCAACTCGCTCACTCACGACCGCCGCGGAGCATGGGTCCCGGCTCAAGGCCGGGACGACGCTGCTGGTTGATGCGACAGCCGGGCCCTCGCAGTCGCTGTCATGCCCCGCGCAGGCGGGGCATCCAGTATGCCGCGGCGGACGTGTTGGGCAGAAGCGTAGCCGCTGAACGAAGCCCGCTCAGAAGCAGGTCGTGCGTTCCGCCGCCATGTAGCCGAACAGCAGGCCGACGCCGAACAGCAGCACCAGCCCGGCCGCGCCGAACTCCAGTCCCCGCATGATCAGCGCGCCGCCGCCGTCGCGGCCGGCGCTGAGGCGGCGGGCGATGTCCTTGGCGGCCACCGCAATGACCGCGATGGTGGCGACGGTGATCGCGGTGCCCATGCCCATCACGATGGTGGCGGCGACGCCGGCCCAGAACATTCCCTGCGCCAGCGCGAACACCAGCACCAGGATCGCACCCGAGCAAGGACGGATGCCGGCCGCGAAGATCGCCTGGAAGCCGCGCTGCCAGCCGCCGGGACCGGCGAGCTCGCTCGGCGCGGGTCCGTGCGAATGGCCGCAACCGCAATCGTCGCCATGGACGTGATCATGATGCACGTGATCGTGATGGACGTGATCGTGAGCGGCGTGACCATGGGCCGCGGCCGCCTGCGTGTGAGCATGACCGTGGTGATGATCATGTCCATGATGGTCGTGGCCGTGATGGTGGTCATGCCCATGGTGATCTTGAGGCGCGCGATGCTGATGATCATGCGCGTGGCCGTGATCATGCCCCGACGACACCACCGCAGCCGCCGGCCCACCAGCCAGCGCCAGCGCCGGCGTCGCCGGCTGCCACGTGCGCAGGAACGCCGCGCCCTTGACCCACACCAGCCGCGCGCCGAGCAGCGCGATCAGGCCGTAGCTCGCGATCTCCACCACCTTCTCGGCGCTGCACATGGTGGCCGCCGTCGCGTTGAGCAGCACCGCGCCGATGCCGACGATCGCCACTGCCACCAGCGCCTGCATCAGGCCCGAAGCAAATGAAAGCACGATGCCGCGCTTCGCCGTCTCCTGGTTGGCGACGAGATAGGAGGCGATGACCGCCTTGCCATGGCCGGGGCCAGCCGCATGGAAGATGCCGTAGGCAAAGGAGATCGCGAGCAGCCACCACACCGCCGAGCCGTCCTCTTTGGCGGAGCGGATCGCGCCCGACATCTGCCGGTAGAACTCCGACTGCTTCGCGAGAAGCCAACCGACGATGCCGCCGACCTGCGGCTCGCCCGCGGGCGCGCCGAACGGCGATTTGGCAAGCAGCACATGCGAGGCGGCGTCGGCAGACAAAAGCGCCGCGAGGATCGCGGCGCAAATCAGAAACGGTCGGACGGAGCTGGGGCGAGGTGTCATGGACATTCCACTGAGATCTTGTTGGCGAAGTTCATTCCGAAATTGGCGTTCGCCCCGCCGCTCAGGAATGTCTGTTCGTTCATGGTCTGCGCGACGGAGCCGCCGTCGCTCGGTCTCACCAGGCCGAACTTGCAGCCCGCGGGAGCGCTGACCAGCTTGACGGGATCCTTCTCCGCCATCTGGAAATCGATGAAATAGCTGGGATCGTAAACCTCGACCTGGAGCTGGCCGGACTTCACCGGCGCCTTCAGCGGCAGGGTGAAGTGCAGCGTCAGCTTGGTGTCCTTGTATTCGAGGTAATAGTCGACGGGATCGAGGAGCTTCTGCTTGCGGCCATCCGCCTTGATGAAAGTGAAGTAGGCATATTCCTTCAGCGACTCGGCATTGGTCTGCGCCAGCGGCGCCAGCTCCTCCCGGGTGTAGACGCCCTTCTGCTTGGTCTCGAGCCCCTGCAGCGCATAGGTCGCGAACATGTCGTCGAAGGTCCAGGCGTGGCGCACGCCGGTCAGCGTGCCATCGGCCGCATAGAGCAGCTCGCTGGTCGCGGTGACCCAGACATGGGGATGAGCGCTCGCCGCGCCCGCCCCCAGCATGAGCAGCAGCGCCGCCATAACGGCACGGATCATCGCCCTCACCTCAAGCCGCTGCGGGAATGTCGAGCAGGCCGCGCCGGCGGAGCAGCGCGTCGGGCTCGGGCTCGCGGCCGCGGAACGCGACGTAAGCCGCCTCGGGATCGAGCGAGCCTCCAGAGGAGTAGACGTTGTCGTGAAGCCGCTTGGCGACGGCGGGATCGAAGATGTTGCCGGCTTCCTCGAAGGCCCCGAAGGCATCCGCATCCATCACCTCCGACCACATGTAGCTGTAATAGCCCGCCGCGTAGTGGTCTCCCGAGAAGATATGGCCGAATTGGGTCGGCCGGTGGCGCAGCGCGATCTCCTTGGGCATGCCGATCTTCTCCATCTCGGCCGTCTCGAACGCGCGCACATCCTTCGATGCCGCGGCCGGCTGGGTGTGGAACTCCAGATCGATCAGCGCCGACGAGACGAACTCGACGGTGGCAAAACCCTGGTTGAAACGGCGCGCGGCGAGGAAGCGCTCCAGCAGGTCCTGCGGCAGCGGCTCGCCGGTCTGGTAGTGCTTCGCGAAGGTCTGCAGCACCTCGGGGCGCTCCTGCCAGTGCTCGTAGAGCTGCGACGGCAGCTCGACGAAGTCGGTGAAGACAGACGTGCCCGACAGCGACGGATAGGTCACGTTGGAGAGGATGCCATGCAGGCCGTGGCCGAACTCGTGGAACAGCGTGCGGGCATCGTCCGGCGACAGCAGCGAGGGCTGGCCGTCGGCGCCCTTGGCGAAATTGCAGACGTTGATGATCAGCGGCGCGGTGTCGCCGTCGAGCTTCTGCTGGTCGCGCAGCGAGGTCATCCAGGCGCCGGAGCGCTTCGACGGCCGGGCGAAGTAGTCGCCATAGAACAGCGCCTTGTGGCGGCCGTCGGCTTCCTTGATCTCCCACACCCGGACGTCCGGGTGCCAGACCGGGATGTCCTTGCGCTCGGCGAAGGTGATCCCGAACAGCCGCGTCGCGCAGTCGAAGGCCGCCGCGACCATGTTGTCGAGCGCGAGATACGGCTTGATCGCGGCGTCGTCGAAGTTCGCCTTCGCCTGGCGCAGCTTCTCGGCGTAATAGCGCCAGTCCCAGGCCTCGAGCTTGAAGTTGCCGCCCTCTTCCGTGATCAGCTGTTGCAGCTGGTCGCGATCGGCCAGCGCCTTGGCGCGCGCTGGCTTCCAGACCCGCTCCAACAGGCCGCGCACCGCCTCCGGGGTCTTCGCCATGGAATCCTCGAGGCGATAGACCGCGAAGTTCGGGAAGCCCATGATCTTGGCGGACTCCTCGCGCAGCGCCAGGATCTGGCCGATGACCGCGTTGTTGTCGTTGGTATTCCCGTTGTCGCCGCGCGCGGTGAAGGCCTTGAACACCTTCTCGCGCAGGTCGCGGCGGGAGGAGCTCTGCAGGAACGGCTCGACCGAGGAGCGCGACAGGGTCACGATCGCCTTGCCGGGCATGCCGCGCTCCTCCGCCGCAGCCTTGGCGGCGGCGACGAAGCTGTCGGAGAGGCCGGCGCGGTCATCCTCGCCGAGCTCCAGGAACCAGTCCTGCTCGTCGCCGAGCACGTGGTGGCTGAAGGTGGTGCCGAGCTGGGCGAGCTGCTCGTTGATCTCGGCCATGCGCGCCTTGGCCTCGTCCTTGAGGCCTGCGCCGGCGCGGCGGAAGCGGGTGTAGGTGCGCTCCAGCAGCCGCTGCTCCTCGCCGGTGAGCGTCAGCGTCTTGCGGTTGTCGTAGAGCAGCGCGATGCGACCAAACAGCACGGCGTTCATCATGATCGGGTTCCAGTGCCGCGCCATCCGCAGCGACACTTCCTTGTCGATCTCCAGAATCGCCGGGTTGGAGTGCGCCGAGACAAGATCATAGAAGACGGCGGCGACCTTCGACAGCAGCTTGCCCGAGCGCTCCAGCGCCGTGATGGTGTTGGCGAAGTCGGGCTCCGCCGGATCGTGGGTGATCGCGGTGATTTCAGCGGTGTGGTCGGCGAAGGCGCGCTCGAAGGCCGGCAGGAAGTGCTCGGGCCTGATCGCGTCGAAGGGCGGTGTCTGGTGCGGGGTGTCCCAGGCCACGAGCAGCGGATTGCTTGCGGCGTCGATCGAGGCGGTCGTGTCGGACATCGGCTCTTGCTCTCCGGATCAAACAGGCGCCCCTCTTACCACGGAGCCGGTCCTTTTTGGGTCATTTCCCCTTGAAGGCCGGGACCATTTCGGAGAGATTGCGCCCCTCAGAAGGACCATCGACCATGAGCGCAGACAGCACCTCGAAGCCCGCCCGCCAGATCGCCTGGCAGAGCGTGATCACCGTCATCTCGGCGGCGATCCTGATCGGTGCGGAAGTGTTCGGCGCGGCCTTTGCCGGCGGCTGGGCGCTCGCCATTCTGTTCGGGCTCGGCGACCAGGGCGCGCACATCCTGCAGGCCGTGCTGTTCGCGATCGGCGTGTTCGTGATGATCGGCTTCGTCCGCGGCGCACAGCGCATCGAGCCGTTCACCGAACGCGCGTGAGATCAGCAAAAACACTGTCCTGCAAGGGTGAACGCGTTACGAAACTTTAAACTCGCTTAACGCGCGTTCAGACAAAGCGTCGCTCCCTGTGTCGCGTAAGCACAGATTAGGGAAATCTTTCGCGGCGCTCAAAAATTCCTTGCGAACGAAATTCAAAACGCATATTTCCGGTTCTGCCCAATTTCGCACGTGCCTGTGGTCGTGTGTCAGTCGGTAGGTATCCGGACAAGAGGCCGGACAGCCGCCAAGGGATGAGGAACCGAGGGGCGCTCGGATCGTTGCGATCAAGATCAGTTCGATCGAGATCGTCATGCTCCAGGAGCCCAGCATCTCTCTCAAGAGATGCCGCTGAAGGTCACCTCACCTCTTGCAACCGTGACTGGCAGCCGGAGGCGAACCGGCGCACCCCGCTCTCAACGGGGGACGCGACTTAAAGCAACGACGGATCGGGCTTTTTTGGTCTCTACCGGCGGTCCAACGCCGGCGCGGGCTACTGAAAAGGCTTGTCCTTCATTGCCAGGTGTGCGGGCGGGAAATTCCCAACCAATCCACGGCAGCACAATTCGGCTTCGGGTTCGAGGTTTCTGCGCCTTTCCATCGGGCGTCGAGGCCAAGGCACCCGTGTCGGGATCATTTTGAACGGGCCACGTCGCAAACGGGCCGTTTGGAGGGTGCTATGACCGAACGTATCCGGGAATTCCTGCGCAACCGCCGCGAGGAAGGTCTGGACCACGAGCCCTGTCTCGTCGTCGACCTCGACATCGTGCGCGACAACTACATGAACTTCGCTCGCGCCTTGCCGGACAGCCGCGTGTTCTACGCGGTCAAGGCCAACCCGGCGCCGGAAGTGCTGTCGCTGCTCGCCTCGCTCGGCTCCTCCTTCGACACGGCGACCGTCGCCGAGATCGAGATGGCGCTGGCCGCCGGTGCGACGCCGGACCGCATCTCCTATGGCAACACCATCAAGAAGGAGCGGGATATCGCGCGCGCCTATGCGCTCGGCATCCGTCTCTTTGCCGTGGACTGCGCCGCCGAGGTCGAGAAGATCTCGCGCGCCGCACCGGGCGCGAAGGTGTTCTGCCGCATCCTGTACGATTGCGCCGGCGCCGAGTGGCCGCTGTCGCGCAAGTTCGGCTGCGATCCGGAGATGGCCGTCGAAGTGCTGGACCTGGCGAAGCGCCTCGGCCTGGAGCCGTGCGGCATCTCGTTCCATGTCGGCTCGCAGCAGCGCAAGGTGAAGGCGTGGGACCGCGCGCTGGCGATGGCCTCGACGGTGTTCCGCGACTGCGCCGAGCGCGGCATCAACCTCTCCATGGTCAACATGGGCGGCGGCTTCCCGACTAAGTACCTGAAGGACGTGCCGCCGGTCGTGCAGTACGGCCGCTCGATCTTCCGCGCGCTGCGCAAGCATTTCGGCAACCAGATCCCGGAGACGATCATCGAGCCGGGCCGCGGCATGGTCGGCAATGCCGGGATCATCGAGTCGGAAGTGGTGCTGATCTCGAAGAAGAGCGACGAGGACGAGCTGCGCTGGGTCTATCTCGACATCGGCAAGTTCGGCGGCCTCGCCGAGACGATGGACGAGTCGATCCGCTACGCCATCCGCACCCCGCATGAGGGCGCGGAGACGACCCCGTGCGTGCTCGCCGGCCCGACCTGCGATTCGGCCGACGTGATGTACGAGAAGCTGCCGTATCCGCTGCCGGTGACGCTCTCGATCGGCGACAAGGTGCTGATCGAGGGGACCGGGGCGTATACCTCGACCTACTCGTCGGTGGCCTTCAACGGCATCCCGCCGCTGAAGACGTATCACATCTGATCTGGCTGCCCTCGCCCGTGCGCGGGTGAGATAGGCAAGAGCCCTGGGTGGGGCGTTCCCCCACCCCGACCCTCCCCCGCAAGCGGGGGAGGGAGCGAGAGACCGTCACCTTCAACCTGACATCACGTGTTTGCGCGCGGGCGACAGCCTGCGGCGCAGGCCGGGGACTGACGTGCCATGACTGCTTTCCGCTCCCAAATGACGACGCCCCTTCGGACTGCCGCTCCGTTCGTGATCCGTGCGGAACGTGCCTCCGACGTGGCGGCGCGCGAGACGCTGCTCGATGCCTGCTTTGGCGACAACCGCCATGAGCGCACCTGCCAGCGCCTGCGCGACGGACGCGCGCCAGCCGCAGGCCTTGCCCTGTCGGCGATGCGCGGCGGCGTCCTCGTGGGAACGCTGCGGTTGTGGCACGTCAGCGCCGGCGGACGCGATGCGCTGATGCTCGGGCCGCTGGCGGTCGCCCAGGAGGCGCGCAGCCTTGGCGTGGGCGCTGCGCTGATGAATGCCGCGCTGATGATCGCGGCGTCGCGCGGCCATGGCGCGGTGATTCTGCTCGGGGATGCGCCCTACTACGCCCGCTTCGGCTTCGATGCGGCCAAGGCGGCCGCGCTGGAGCTGCCCGGCGCGTTCGAACGCGCGCGCCTGCTCGGCCTCGAGCTGGTCGATGGCGCCCTGGACGGCGCATCCGGCATGATCGTCGCCACCGGCTCTGCCGAACGAAAAGCCCGCCGCCGCAAGGAGCGGCCGCTGCCATGCGCGGCGTGAGGCCCGAGGCGGCGGCCCAGCCGCCGCGGCGGACGTGGCTCCCCACGCTGGTGCTGATCCTGCTCGGCATCATGATCGTCCGCGACATCGTGGTCAGGCGCTGGAGCAGTTCCCCGGCCGCCGGACCCGACGTCACGCGCCTGCGTTAGGCATGCCGGCAAGCCTTGGTTCCTGCGCCCCGCCAGGGGTTGCGCAGGTGCAGCAAAAGCTCTTTAACCCCCGGAAATCCCCCGACGAGGTGTCCCATGGCGCGCCGCTTGATCTCTACCGGATCACCGTTCGAGAAGACCGCCGGCTACAGCCGCGCGGTGGTCGACGGCGACTTCGCCTTCGTCGCCGGGACCACCGGCTACGACTACAGCACGATGACGATGCCGGCCGATGTCACGAGCCAGTCACGCAACTGCTTCAAGACCATCGCGGCCGCCCTGCAGGAGGGCGGATTCGAGATGGCCGACATCGTCCGCGCGACCTACTACCTGACCGACGTCAACGATGCCGACGCGCATTTCGCGGTCTGCGGCGAGGTCCTCGGCGACATCCGCCCGGCCGCCACGCTGGTGGTCGTCGCGGCGCTGTTGAAGCCCGAGATGAAGGTCGAGATCGAAGTCACCGCCAAGCGCCGCGGCTCCTAGAGAGTGGCGCAGCGCCTGAGGCATCCATTCCACGAACGCGAAAGCACCTGTCCGGAGACCATCCCCTCATGAGCTCGCAGATCCACGCCAAAATCACCGGCCCCATCGTCATGATCGGCTTCGGCTCGATCGGCAAGGGCACCCTGCCTTTGATCGAACGCCATTTCGATTACGACAAGAGCCGCTTCGTTATCATCGATCCCCATGATGACGGCGAGCTCGCGAAGAAGCACGGCGTGCGCTTCATCCAGCAGGGTGTGACCCGCGACAATTACCGCGACCTGCTGGTGCCGCTGCTCACCGAAGGCGGCGGCCAGGGTTTCTGCGTCAACCTCTCGGTCGACACCTCCTCGGTCGACATCATGACCTTGTGCCGCGAGATCGGCGCGCTCTACATCGACACCGTCGTCGAGCCGTGGGCGGGCTTCTACTTCGACAAGCAGATGGGCCCGGAGAAGCGCTCGAACTACGCGCTGCGCGAGACGCTGCTCGCCGCGCGCCGCAAGAGCCCGGGCGGCACCACCGCCGTGTCGACCTGCGGCGCCAACCCCGGCATGGTGTCCTGGTTCGTCAAGCAGGCGCTGCTCGACATCGCCCGGGACACCAAGACCGCGATCGTCGAGCCGAAGAGCCGCGAAGGCTGGGCGCAGCTGATGCAGAAGCTCGGCGTCAAGGGCGTGCACATCGCCGAGCGCGACACCCAGCGCTCCAAGAACCCGAAGCCGATGGACGTGTTCGTCAACACCTGGTCGGTCGAGGGCTTTGTCTCCGAGGGCATGCAGCCGGCCGAGCTGGGCTGGGGCACGCATGAGACCTGGATGCCGGACAACGGCCGCCGCCACACCGAGGGCTGTGGCGCGGCGATCTATCTGCTGCAGCCGGGCGCCAACACCCGCGTCCGCTCGTGGTGCCCGACGCCGGGCGCGCAATACGGCTTCCTGGTGACGCACAACGAGTCAATCTCGATCGCCGACTACTACACGGTGCGCGACGGCGACAAGGTCGTCTACCGCCCGACCTGCCACTACGCCTATCACCCGGCCAATGACGCGGTGCTGTCGCTGCACGAGATCTTCGGCGCCACCGGCAAGATGCAGGAGAAGTGGCACATCCTAGATGAGAACGAGATCGTCGACGGCATCGACGAGCTCGGCGTGCTGCTCTACGGCCACGGCAAGAACGCCTATTGGTACGGCTCGCAGCTCTCGATCGAGGAAACCCGCCGCATCGCGCCGTACCAGAACGCGACCGGCATGCAGGTGTCCTCCGCCGTGCTCGCCGGCATGGTCTGGGCGCTGGAAAACCCGAACGCCGGCATCGTCGAAGCCGACGAAATGGACTTCCGCCGCTGCCTGGAGATCCAGACGCCGTATCTCGGCCCGGTCAAGGGCTACTACACGGATTGGACCCCGCTGAACGACCGGCCCGGCCTGTTCCCGGAGGACATCGACACGTCAGATCCCTGGCAGTTCCGCAACATCCTGGTGCGGTAAGCCTGAGCTGTCGTCCCGGCGAACTGCGCCGCGCACCAGCGCGGCGCCGACCTGGGACCCCTACTCCGCAGCAGCCATATGGCCGCGCTGGAGCGACCAGCCTGCCTCGAACTTCTCCCTGTGGTTATGGGTCCCTGCGTCCGCAGGGACGACAGCGGAGTGTTTTGCCAAAGCGTGCCCTCATAACAGGTGTCGTCCCTGCGAACGCAGGGACCCATACCGCGGATGCTATCGAGGAACGTGGCTGTCAGCGGCCAGCCTCATGACGGCCGGTGGCTATGGGTCCCGGCGTTCGCCGGGACGACGGCGGAGTGTGCGGCGCCGCTAGGGCTCACCGAACTACTTCTTCTCCATCGGCGGCGCGACCTTTTCGGCGGGCGCTGGCGGCAAGGCCGGCTTGGCACCTTCCTTCTGCGCTTCGATATCAGGCCGTGCCGGCTCGGGCGCCGGCGTGGTCGGGCGGGTGCCGCCGGGCTTGGCTTCGGCGGGAGTCGCCGACGGCTCGGGCGTCGCCTGCGCCATCTGGTCGAGATGGCCGGCCTTGATCTCGGTGAAGGAGACGATCGCGACCAGCGCGCCGAGGCCGAGCAGGCCGGCTGCAAGCCAGAGGTCGCGGCGCAGAGTGCGTTTGCTGTTGATCGGGGCCATCGTCTGTCCTCCGCATCGTCCGACGCACATCGCGCCACCACATGTGGCGCTTGCATCGGATCATGCGCGGGAACAACGGACTGATAGCGGCGAGGTTCCCATTTGGGCCTGCGCCGCTATGCCCCATGAACCACTGGAACGGCCTCTCAGAGCCGCAGCAGCCCCGCCTCGCCGCTCTCGTCGGAGAACGCGAGCCAGGTTCCCGCGGCATTCCAGCCCAGCGCCACCACCGGCGGCGTCTCGTTCCGGCGCACCAGGATTTCGGCGCCGTCCTGCATCCGCACCATCAGCACGGTGCCGTCCTCATAGCCGCAGGCGAGAATGTCCTGCTTGGGATGGCAGGCGACCGCGGTGACCTTGGCCTTCATCGGCGCCAGCATCGCCGGCTCTTTGCCCATCGGCCCGTCCTTGCCGACGAACGGCCAGAGGATGACCATGTCGGCGCCGGAGGTGGCGAGGAACCGCCCGCCGCTGCCCCACGACATCGACTTCACCCGTGACGGGTAGCCGGTCATGCGCATGTGCCGGGAGTCGGCCAGCCGCCAGCCGTGCAGCGCCGGCTCGTGCATCGCGGTGACCAGGAACTTGTTGTCCGGGCTGAAGGTGACGGCGTGATGCGATCCAGCCCAGCCGAGAAACTCCGGCTCGCCGGCCATGTTCGGAAACCACAAGGTCGCGCCGTTGTAATGCGCGATCGCCAGCCGCAGGCCCTTCGGGGCGAACGCCAGCCCGCCGGCGGTCGAGGGCACCTCGAGCGACTTCTCCTCGCCCTTCGGCGCGCGCACGAACGCGGTCTTGCCGACCGACCAGGCGATGGCGCCGTCCGGATGCATCGCGACGTTGTCGATCCAGCGCCGCTTCGGATCGGTCGCGAGCACGCTCACGCTGCCTGCCTTGTCCAACGACGACACCTTGCCATCATCGCCGCCGAACAGGATGCGCGATCCGTCCGACACCGCCGACAGGATTCCGCCACTGGTGACCTCGACCTTGCTGATCTCGCCATCAGCATCGACGACGGCGACGCTCTCCTCGGTGCCGACGAAGGCGGCGCGGTCGCCGAGATAGTGCACGGATGTGACCGCCATGCCGAGCGAGATCGGCTTCACCTTGTCGGTGACGGAGACGATGGATGCGGCCTCGCCGCTCTGATCGAACGAGCTCATCAGGATACGATGCAGCGCTCAAAACCTTCGCGGATGGCGTCTTCCGGCAGCTCGCGGCCGATGAAGACGACGCGGCTCTGCCGCGACTCGTCCGGCTTCCACTTCCGCTGGTGATCGCCCTCCAGCATCATGTGCACGCCCTGGAAGACGTAGCGGTCGTCATCGTCCTGGAACGCCAGGATGCCCTTCGAGCGCAGGATCTTGCCGCCCTCGGTCTGCACCAGGTTCTGCAGCCACGGCATGAACTTCGACGGATCGAGCGGCTTGTCGGAGCGCAGCGACAGCGATTGCATCTCCTCGTCGTGATAGTGCTTCAGGCCGTGATCGTGATGATGGTGATGATCATGGCCGTGGTCGTGATCATGGTGGTGATGATCGTGATCATCGCCCGCGTTCAAAAATTCCGGCTCGATTTCAAGAATACGATCGAGATCGAACGCGCCGCGCTCCAGCACGTCAGCGATCGCCACCTGGCAGCGCTCGGTGCGATGCAGCCGGGCGTAAGGGTTGATCGCGCGGATCCGCGCCTCGACTTCGGCGAGCTCCGGCTTGGTGACGAGATCGGTCTTGTTGAGCACGATGACGTCGGCAAACGCGATCTGGTTCTTCGCTTCCGGCGCGTCCTTGAGCCGGTCCGACAGCCACTTGGCGTCGGCCACGGTGACGACGGCATCGAGCCGCGCGTTCTTCTGCACGTCCTCGTCGACGAAGAAGGTCTGCGCCACCGGCGCCGGATCGGCGAGGCCGGTGGTCTCGACGATGATGGCGTCGAACTTGCCCTTGCGGCGCATCAGGCCGGAGATGATGCGGACGAGGTCGCCGCGCACGGTGCAGCAGATGCAGCCATTGTTCATCTCGAACACTTCCTCATCGGCGCCGACGATGAGGTCGTTGTCGATGCCGATCTCGCCGAACTCGTTGACGATGACGGCGTACTTCTTGCCGTGGTCTTCGGAGAGGATGCGGTTGAGAAGCGTGGTCTTGCCGGCGCCGAGATAGCCGGTCAGCACCGTCACGGGGGTCTTGCTCGCGTCGGACATGCTCACTCCGAAAACTTAAGGTCGCGTCGAAAATGGCTCAAAAGCGCTGCGGCCCGCGAGGGCCAAAACCCTAACGGACCAGCGCGCTCTTCAGGGCCCTTATATTGTGCCTGACCAGGGCAATGTAAGTGGGAACGGGGCCCTTTTCGTCGCTCAGGGCATCCGAATACAGCGTGCCCCCGACCTTGGCGCCGGTCTCGGCCGCGATCCGGCCGATCAGCCGGTCATCGTTGAAATTCTCCAGGAAGACGGCCGGAATCCCGGCTTTTTTCACCTGGCGGATGATCTCGGCGACGTCGCGGGCCGACGGTTCGGTCTCGGTCGAGACGCCGAGCGGGGCGACGAAGGCGATGCCATAGGCATCGGCGAAATAGCCGAAGGCGTCGTGGGTGGAGATCACCTTGCGCCGGTCGGCCGGGATCTTGTCGATCTCGGTGCGGACCTCGCGGTCGAGCGCATCGAGCTCGCCGAGATAGCGCTCGGCATTGGCGTTGAACGTCTCGGCATCGGCCGGGTCGGCTGCGACCAGGGCGTCGCGGATGTTCTTCACATAGACCTTGGCATTGCTGACTGACTGCCAGGCATGCGGATCGGCATCGGAGCCGCGCTTGCGCGGCGTGATGCCGGCCGTGGCGACAATGATCGGCGCCTTGCTGCCGGACGCCTGCTGCAGGCGCGGCAGCCAGCCTTCCAGCCCGAGGCCGTTGACGATGAGGAGCTTCGCAGCCCCGACCTCCTTCGCGTCATGCGGCGTCGGCGTGTAGACGTGCACGTCGCTGTCCGGCCCGACCAGCGAGGTGACGGCGACCTTGTCGCCGCCAACCTGGCGGACGAAATCGGCTGGGATCGAGAAGCTGGTGATGACGCTCAGCTTGGTTTCGGCAGAGGCGGGGATCGTGAGAGCAAGCAGCAAGCCGAGGACGGGCAGCAGACGTGTCATGATGAGGCTCAAGCTTCGAGATGGCGTCCTGGAAACAATTGCGGAAGCACGCCGCCCACCCGTCCGAACAGAACCGAGCCGAGATAGATCAGGGATGCAACCAGGATGATCGCGGGGCCCGAGGGAATGCGGGTCTGGAACGACAGCACCAGCCCGATGTAGCCGGACACGATCGCGGCTCCGACCGCGATGCAGATCATCGGCGTGACGTCGCGCGACCAGAATCGCGCGATGCCCGCAGGCAGGATCATCAGGCCGACCGCGAGCAAGGTTCCGAGCGCCTGAAAACCGTTGACGAGATTGACGACGATCAGGCCGAGGAAGATCAGATGCGCCGGTGCGCCGGCGCGGCTCACAGTCCGCAGAAACAAGGGATCGACGCTCTCGACGACCAGCGGGCGGTAAATCACCGCCAGCACGATCAGCGTGATCGTCGCGTTGGTCGCGACCATCAGCAGCGTCGGATCATCCATCGCCAGGATGTTGCCGAACAGCACGTGCAAGAGGTCAATGTTGGTGCCCTTGACCGAGACGATGGTGACGCCGAGCGCCAGCGAGGCCAGATAGAAGGTCGCAAGCGATGCGTCCTCCTTGAGCCCGGTCGAGCGCGACACCAGGCCGGACAGCAGCGCCACGGCGAAGCCGGCCACGAGGCCGCCGGTGGTCATCGCGAACAGATTGAGGCCGGAGAGCAGAAAGCCGATCGCCGCCCCCGGCAGGATCGCATGCGCCATGGCGTCGCCGACCAGGCTCATGCGCCGAAGCATCAGGAACACGCCGATCGGGCCCGAGCCGAGCGCCAGCGCGATCACGGCCGCGAGCGCGCGGCGCATGAACTCGAAATCCGAGAATGGAGCGAACAGCACCTCGCGCAGCATCACGCCGCCCGCGTGGCTGGCGCGGGCACGCAGGGCGCGGCGGCATCGTCGAAGGCCTCGCACATCCGCCGCGCCGCCAGGAGATTGTCCGTGGTCAGCACGTCGGCCGTCGGGCCCCACGCCACCGCCTCGCGCGCCAACAGCAGGGTTTGCGGAAAATGCGCGCGCACCATATCCATGTCGTGCAGCGCCGCCAGCACAGTACGCCGCTCACCGTGCCAGTGCTCGATCAGTTGCAGCAGGTCGGCCGAGGTCTTGGAGTCCATGGCATTGAACGGCTCGTCGAGCACGATCACCCGGGCATCGTGCAGCAGCACGCGCGCGAACAGCATGCGCTGCATCTGCCCGCCGGAGAGCGTGCCGATGCCGCGGCCCTCGAAACCGGTGAGGCCGACGGCGGCAATGGCGTGGGCGATCTTGTCGCGCGCGGCAGCGCCGATGCCCCCGAAGATGCCGGTGCTGCGCCACAGCCCGGTGCTGACGAAGTCGAATACCGAAATCGGGAAAGTGCGATCGATGTCGGCGATCTGAGGCAGATAGGCAATCTCGCGCGGCATCACGCCGATGGCGGAGATGCTGCCGGCGAGCGGCTTGAGCAGGCCGACGATGCCGCGAAACAGCGTCGACTTGCCGGCGCCGTTGGGCCCGATCACCGCCAGCAGCGCGCCCTCGGAGACCTCGCCGGAGAGGTGGTGCACGGCCGGATGGCGGTCATAGCCCAGGGTGACGTCGCGAAACTGCAGCTGCGCCATCGCCATCACCGCATCGCCAGGATAACGATCACCCACAGCACCGCGCTGGCCGCGATCGCGGCCCCCAGCCGGGTCGTCACGGGCATCCGCAGGATCGACCAGGACGCCGGCTGCGCCGGATGCGGCGCGCCTGGACCATGGGCATGAACGTGATTGTGGCCGTGGCCATGCCCGTGCGCGCCATGCGCATGGCTGTGATCGTGGCTTTGGAGCGCGGACTTGGTCATTTCGTGGTGATGTTACATTATAACATCACCTCTGTCCACCGCAGGTAAGCGGCGACTTGCCTCCGCGATTGAGAGGGCCAGCTGGGTTCCGGCGGCACTTTCGTGCTTGGCCCCTGGATCGCTTCGCTGCGCTCGCGATGACGGAGCAAGGTTCGGGAGCCGTGCCGCAATCACGAATGAGGCGGGCACCGAGCGGTGCCACAACCTCCGTCATCGCGAGCGCAGCGAAGCGATCCAGGGGCCAAGCAAACGGTGCCGCTTCTGCCCTTTGCTCCCGACGGTCGCCGCCTCAGCTCAAAATCCGCACCAGTGCCAGACCTGCGAACAGGCCCGCAATCGAGATTCCCACCGAGCCCAGCACATAGGCCGCCGCCAGCCCTAGCGCGCCGCGCTCATACAGCAGGGCCGTGTCCAGCGAGAACGCCGAGAAGGTCGTGTAGCCGCCAAGGATGCCGGTCATCAGGAACAGCCGCCAGTGCTGGGTGGCGCCGCCCTTGAAGGTGAGATAGCCGGCGATCAGGCCCATTACGGTCGAGCCGGTGATGTTGATGATGAAGGTGCCCCACGGAAAGTCGGTGCCGAGCACCCGCGCGCTCGCCATGTTGACTGCATGCCGGATCGAGGCGCCGCAACCGCCGCCGAAGAAGACGAGGAGATAACCGAACAGCTGATTCACGAAAGCCCCATCTCGCACGGCATCGACAGAACGAATACCCTGCCTTCATCTCAAATGATGCAAGAGTTTTGCCGCAGCGACCGCACCCTTGCAAGATCGCGCCCGCCATATCGGCGTCAGAGAACAGGCGCGGCAGAGAAAAGGGGCGACAAAGAAAAAGGGCGGCGAGCCCGAGCCCGCCGCCCTTCCCTGACGATCACACCGGATCAGACAGCCTTGCTGTACAGCTCTTCGACGTATTCCCAGTTGATGAGGTTTTCGACGAAGGCCTTCAGGTAGTCGGGACGGCGGTTGCGGTAGTCGATGTAATAGGAGTGCTCCCAGACGTCGACGCCGAGGATCGGGGTCGCGCCATGCACCAGCGGGCTCTCGCCATTGGCGGTCTTGGAGATCTCCAGCTTGCCGTTCTTGACCGAGAGCCAGGCCCAGCCCGAGCCGAACTGGCCGACGCCGGCGGCGATGAAGTCCGTCTTGAACTTCTCGTAGCCGCCGAGGTCCTCGTTGATCTTCTTCTCCAACGCGCCCGGCAGCTTGGTGCCGCCGCCATTCGGCTTCATCCACGACCAGAAGTGGATGTGATTGTAGTGCTGGCCGGCATTGTTGAAGATCGGTGCGTTCTTGCCGAACGAGCCCTTGACGATCTCCTCGAGGGACTTGCCTTCGAATTCGGTCCCCTTGATCAGATTGTTGCCGTTGGTCACATAGGCCTGGTGATGCTTGTCGTGATGATACTCCAGCGTCTCCTTGGACATGTAGGCGCCGAGGGCGTCATAGGCGTAAGGCAGGGGGGGAAGCGTAAAGGTCATGGGGTCGGTTCCGCAACTTGTGGGAAGACGGGATTTAACGGGACCTCCTTATAGAAGGTTCCGAACTCCTAAACACTGTGATTCTGGAAAAAGCGAGCCGTTTTGATGAGCATCGAAATCGAGGTCCTGAATGGCGACGCGTCCTGGCCGCAGGCCAAGCCGCTCTATGATGCGATCTGGCCGCCCGAGGTGGTCGCCACACTACCCTGGGCCGGTATCGCATTTGCGCATGCCGACCTGCGCGTTTTCGTACAGGACGAGAGCGGCGACGCGCTATGCCATGTCAGCATCTATCGCCGTCTCGTCAAGTGGAACGGGCAGAACGTCAACATCGCCGGCATCGGCGGCGTTTTGACGCGCGCCGACAGGCGCAATCGCGGCCTGGCCACGCTCGGACTGAACGCCGCGATTCAGACGCTGCGGCACGAGGACTCCGTCAACTACGCCCTGCTGTTCTGCGCAGCCGATCGCGTCGCCTTCTACGGCGCGCGCGGCTTTATTCCGTTCGACGGCGAGGTCTATGCCGAGCAGCCCGACAAGGGCCGCATCCGCTTCGACACGCTGTCCGCCATGGTCCACGACGTCAAACGCACCGCGCCGACCCGCGGCACCATCGACCTGTGCGGTTTGCCGTGGTGAGGGCTCAGCTGTCGTCCCGGCCTCGAGCCGGGACCAATACCCCCAGGGAGATGTTCGAGGCACACTGGCCGTTGGCCTTTTGCCTCACACATTCGCCGCGGAGTATGGGTCCCAAGGCCGGGACGACAGCGAAGTGCATGGCCTGACTTCCGATAAAAATAATCACCTTGCTATTTTTCAAAATTCATGATTACCTCCGCGCATCCCGCCTCACTGCAGAAGGGGCGTTGCGCGCGATCGTCACGACACGCGAGGCGGGGATGCGGTGGCCGCGAGAGATCGCAGCGTCTTCTCTTCGAGGGCGCGGACGAACGATCTGGCGCGGACGTGAAGTCGCAGCGTCCTGACACCCCGAAGCTGGTGTCCCGCGCAAGGCGCAAGCCTCGTCGCGAATGGTGGCCAACAAGCCGGCGCACCAGGGAGACTGCGTATAAGCGTGAAACCCATCGCGCAGGGATTGCCGGCGTGTTCGGCTTTGCCTGTGGTATCTGCCGCCTGCATTTTCTTACGCAGGCGGGCCATGGGTGAGGCCCTCACCCGGCATTCCCTGCGCCCTCTGCATATGAGAGGGACAAACTGATCGCAGGCCTCGGGCATCATGTGCCGCGAGATGGCGACGACGTGTCCCTCGTTTCTCCGCTGGCTGTTTGAAACGTGCATCGCGCTTCACCACCGCTGTCGTCCCGGACAAGCCTGACGCGCGTAGCGCGGCATGGCGCAGATCCGGGATCCATACTCCGTGACAAGCATGATCCGCGAAAAAGCCAATCGCCACCGTGCATCCAATTGCTCCCTGGGGTATGGTCCCGGCTCAAGGCCGGGACGACAGCGGAGTGTGGCGGCAGTGGAAACCTTCTCCCCACGCATGCCATGAGGCAACGGCGCAAGGGATTGAGACGACAGCGACCAATGCACCTGATCGTGATGACGACACTTGGGACAACCGCACCTCGAAGGTTGCAACTCCGCAGTTTGCTGTTATGGAAGCGCGGCTTGAACGGGGGGTCAAATGATCTGGAAATTGCGTCTGGTCGGTCTGGCATTCGGGGCTCTCGTGATCGCGCAGCCAGCCATGGCGGCGGACGATCCGAGCGGCACCTGGCTCACCCAGGCCGGTGACGCCAAGATCAAGGTCGCCAAATGCGGCGCCAATCTGTGCGGCACGGTGGTGTGGCTGAAGGAACCCATGGACACCGACACCGGCAAGCCGGCGATCGACAACAAGAATCCCAATCGCGCGCTCGCCAACCGTCCGATCATCGGCCTGCAGCTGTTCGACGGCGTGCATCCCGACGGGCCGAACAAATGGTCCGGCAAGATCTACAACGCCGATGACGGTCAGAGCTACACCAGCCACATCTCGGTCTCCGGCCCCGATACGCTGAAGGTCGAAGGCTGCGTCGGCGCGCTGTGCGGCGGCGAGACCTGGACGCGCGCGCGCTGATCGCCTCGTCAGGCGACCGCCGCCTTCAGCGCGGTGGCCGCCGACGCGTAGCCGCCCTGCGCCCCATCGATGAAATGGACGTGGTCGGGGCGGATCGCCGAGGGCGTGAAGCAGGTCATCATGGCCGAAGCCTGCCGGTGCAGCCCGTGGCGGACGATGCCCTGTGACGCCGCCGCGCCGAGCCGCCGCTCCAGCTCCTGGGCAAGTTGCTCGGTGCAGTCGAGGATCATGCGCAGGGCATCGTCGTATTTCCGGAAGTCGGAATTTTCCACCACCTGCTGGCGGTAGAGATCCGGCACGAAGCCGCCGATGCTGATGCCGAAGCGCATGATGGCGTAGACGAACAGCGTGCGCCCGAGCACGCGGACCCAACGCACGATGCCCGGGCCGCGTGATGCGCGGACCTCGTAGCCCAGGCCTTGCGGCGGCCATTGCAGCGCCGGCCCGCCTGGCGGCACCGGCCGCCCGGCCTCGGGGCTGCGCTCGGTCAGCGTGATGATGTCCTCGATGACGCGGCGATAGGCCTGCGGGTCGGCGCCCACGGCCGGCAGCACCAGCACCGACAGGATGAGACCGCGCGCCGACGGCATCTCCTCGAACCGGCAGGACAGCCCGGACAGATCAGGCAGCGTGCCGGGCGGCGCCGGCGCAATGGCGAACTCGCCGCGCTTCATCGCCGCCTCGGCCCAGCCAAGTCCGCCGCCGGCGAACATCGCGTAGGACAGATTGGCCGAGGGGCCGTAGCGCGCCACCCGCACGTCATGGCCTGCGGCGCGGATCGCACCGACCGGCACGAGCGCCACGCGCATCGAAAGCTCGAGATCCTCGCTGACCCAGCGCGCCGTCGCGGCCAGGGCCTCGCGGGCCGCCGCAGCATCGTCCGGCCCGACCGCGAAGCTCGCGCCGTCGCCGCCGAACACGAACGGGAATTCGCGGCCTTCCAGCGCATTGGTGACGGCCGCGATGACCGCCGCCCCGGCCATGTTGACCGCCTTGTAGCGCCTGTCCGCGATCGCCTTGGTCGACTCGACGATGTCGGCCGTTCCGATCAACCAATCATCCGGCAACGGCTTGTACAGCCCAGGGTCCATCAGCCGCGAGAAGCCGCGAAACACGGGGATCGAGGCGTAGAAGTCTGCAGCGGTGATGTTCGACATCGCCAAGTCATCCATCCGGAGAGCGCCTTCAATGCGGAGCTACGGATATCCCTGTCAAGCGGGTTCGGCTTCGGGACAGCAGGGACATCGGCTGCCACGCCCGCGCCATGTTATCGTTTCGTCGGATTCGACATGCTAGCCTTGGCTCATGAGTGCCGACACCCCGCCTGTCCCCCAACTCGCCGCCCGCGCCCTGCAGATCGCAGACCGCATCAATACCGCCGGCTTCGAGGGCCAGGTTCTGTCGGCCACCCCGCTCGCCGTCCGCATCGGCGAGACCGGCATCGCGGTGGTTTTTCGCTACGGCGTCGTCGTCTTCATCGGCCTCACCGTCGCCGAGGAGCTCAACTTCCTCGACCAGCTGAGCTCGCGGCTGTTCGGCGCGATCACCCCGCACGAGGAAGAGACGGCCAGGGTCCAGGTCGCGGGCGAGTCCGACGAGCCGATTCCCGTGGGTGGGCCGATCCAGGTCAAGGAATTGTCGCTGGAGCGCCTGCTCATCGTTGCCGATGCGCTGGCCAAGAGCGTCGTGCTCGGCCGCAGCGAGCGCGAGATCGCCAACGTGTTCGACACGATCGAGCCGTTCGCGCGCGAGCTCGCCTCGCTCGGACGCACATCGCGCAGCCGGGTCGCGATGGTCAGGCTGCTCGGCGCCGCGCTGCTGGTGCAGCACCGCGTCTCCGGCCGCGTCGCCGTCAGCGAAAAGCCCGATGTGCTGTGGGACCGGCCCGATCTCGAGCGGCTCTACGCCCGGCTGGAGGACGAGTACGAGCTGAAGGAGCGCGAGGACACGCTCAATCGCAAACTCGTCGTGATCGCCGAGACGGCGACCGCAGTCGCCGACATCATCGACACCAAGCGCTCGCTGCGGCTCGAGATCATCGTCGTGATCCTGATCGCCTGCGAGATCGTGCTCGGCTTCTACGAGATCTTCGCCCGCGGCGGGCATTGAGCACACCGGCCTGCCACGGACGTGTCATGGATCTCTGGTTGTATTTCCTTGCCGGCATTCTATCATTCGCCGCAGTCCTGCCGGGGATCACGGAGGTACCATGACGAGCCGCGCTGCACGTTCGAGGCCAGCAATCGGAGCCGCCGTGGCAGCCACGCTCGCGACCGCGGCCGTGATGACAATCAGCGCGCCAGCGCGGGCCGCGTCCGAGCCGGTGACCGCCTGCACCGCGCTTGACATCTGCTATTGTGTCCATCCCGAGTTCAAGGATGCGATCGCCGCGAATGTCGCGCGCGTGCGGGCGCTGCTCGCCGATCAGCGCGCGCAGGGCAAGGCGATCGGCTATCTCAGCGTGCCGCTCTCCGCCGCCGGCGGCGGCTCCTTCGTCGTCAACACCGCCATCGCGGCCAAAATAACCGAGCGCGTCACGGAGCGGTTCGGCCCGCGCGCGGTATTCGTGCTGAACCCCGGCGCCGAGGGGGGCGACGGCCTGCAGGGCGCGAGCGGCGCCGACTACATGTACATGTGGACGCAAATTCTCGAAGGCGACAAGGGCCTCGGCGAGGCGTTCGACTTCGTTTACTTCTCCGGCCCGAACGACTTCGGCAGATACTTCGAGCTCACCGGGACGCATGATTTCGAGAAGCTCGAAGCCTGGTTCGACGACAAGATCGCGCCCGATCCGAAGTTCAAGGACGCCATCGCCAACGGCGGCCTGACCCGCAACGGCTTCCGCAACTACTACGGCCTGCGCGCCTCCGTCGCATTCAGCTATGGTTCACACGACGAATGGAACATTGCGCGCATGATCAATGATCGGCGCCGGGGTGCGACGGACTATGGCATCGCCAACCAGCTTGCGGTGTTCTTCAACGGCCAGCCGACGTCCCCCGGAGGCTATGAATCGCCGACCGCCGCCGGCGATGTCGGCCGCTGCATCAAGTAGCAGATCACGCGGTACATCACTCGAGCGCGCTGATGTTCCAGGTCGCGTGCCGCACGCCGGGCAGCTTCGCCAGTTCCGCGGTGACCCGGTCCAGATCGGCGGTCTCGGCCGCGAGCGGCACCAGGGTTGCGGTGATCTCCGCGATGTCATCGGATCGGTAGGCCACCTCGGTCTCGCGCACCGGGTATTTGGCGGCCTCCAGCCGTTCATCCAGCGCCTCGCGCAATTGCGCGGCATGCAGAACGTCGGTGGTGACCACGATCTCGTAGTTGGCCTCGGAGGTCGCCGCGTTGAGCGGGATGCGGTCGATCGCGTTGACCAGCGGCCGCAGCAGCGTGTTGCCGGCGAGCACGAACAGCGTCAGCGCCACCGATTGGGCGACGAGATCCGCGCCTGCACAGGCGCCGACGGCCGCGGAGGCCCACAAGGTCGCCGCGGTGTTGAGGCCCCGGACGTTCATGCCCTCCTTCATGATCGTGCCGGCGCCGAGAAAGCCGATGCCCGAGACGACGTAGGCGATGATGCGCACGGCACCGTCCGCGCCCGTGAGGCGATTACCGATATCGACGAAGGCGGCGGCGCCCACCGCCACCAGGACGTTGGTGCGCAGGCCGGCGCTGCGCTGCCGGAATTGCCGCTCGGCGCCGATCAAGGTGCCCAGCACGAAGGCCGCGAACAGGCTGACCAGGGTGTCGAGGAAATCAAAAAGCTGGAAGGTATGCAGGAATCGCATGAGCAGGAGCTGTCTCCGGTCCTATGCCGGACCGTCTGCCCGGCAGCAGACACACAAATGTCCTCCGACGGCCGGATTGCCGCGAGAACGCCGTCTTCTTAGGCCGTCCTTGATCGAAATCAAATCCCGATCCCTCCAGCATCTTCTAGGCTGACATGATCAACAGGCAGATGACGCCCAAAATGACGTCCTCGTCCGACCTTCGAAGGGATCACAGCCCCGCTGTCCGGCTGGGACAAGACGCGGTGAGCGCGGTGAAGCTGTCGCAGGAGCTCACTGCCGACATCGACGCGTGGGCCGAGACCCATCAGGTGACGCGATCCGACGCCATCAGCCAACTGCTTGCGATCGGACTGCACGCCTCACCGCCGGCGCAGGCGGCGCCCCCGAAGCTCCGCGATCCGTTGGCGATCGAGCAGACTGCCATTCAGCTGATCGATCAGATGCTCGATCCGAACCTTCCGGCCGAGGAACGCGAGCGGCGCATCCGCCGCCTGATCGAGGGGCCGGCCGAGTTTGTCGGCGAGCGTATCGATTTGCCGAAGCCTTCCAGGCAGAGCTGAACGGCATGACCCAAAGGTCCGGCGCATCGAGAACCGGGGTCGTTCCACGCGACGTCGACCGGCCCTGCCGGCGTATTGCCCCTATCTGACGAAGCTGAGATAGGACGCAAGGGCGTCGATCTCCGCGGGCCCCAGCGATCCGGCGACCAACGGCATCGGCGAGGCGGGGGTCGAATGATAGCCCCTGCCCCATTGGTCGAGCCGTCCCTTGAGGTAGGAAAAGCTGAGACCTCCGAGCCTCGGAATGTCGCGCACACCCTGCGCGTCGGGGCCATGGCAGGCATAGCAGGAGACGATATTCGCTTCCGGAACGCCTTCCTGATAGATCTTCCGCCCCCTGGCGATCAGCGCTGGGTCGCCGTCATTGGCCGGCTTTGGCGCGATCGACGCGAAATAGCGCGCCAGCTCTTGAGCCGTGCCCGGATCGAGCGACGCCACCGCGCCCCACATGTATTGTTTGGAGAACGGATTGTCCCGGGTATGGTCGTGGAAGCTCCTGATCTGGCTCTCGATGTATTGCGGCTGCTGTCCGGCCAGACGCGGTGCGACCGTGAAGCCCTGACCAGCCGTGCCGTGGCACCAGGTGCAGTTTCGGGCGCTTCGGGCCTCGTCTGCCTGGGCCGGTGCAGTGATAGCCAAGATCACAACGACTGCTATCTTCCGAATCGAGCGCTTCATGCTTGCAGACCCTCGCTCATGGTCCCGACCGGCCAAAGCCACCAAAACGCGGACGCTCATTGCAGGTTGGCAACATAGGCAGCGACGGCTTCGACCTGCGCCCTGGTCAGATTGTGCGCCGTCTGCGTCATGATGGCGGAGCTGTCGGCCGCGGCACCCTGCCCGCGCTCACTTCGCCATCCCGTGAGCTGCCCGACTGTGTAGGCATAGAGCTGACCCGCAAGGCGCGGAATGTCACGCTGGCCCTTGCCGTCATCACCGTGACAGGCGGAGCAGGCGGGAACGTTGCTGTCCGGAAGACCGGACTCATAGATCTGCCTGCCGGCGGCAACCGATCCGCGCGGCGCCCCGCCGAGGGGCTTTGGATCGAGCGCCTTGAAATGGCTGGCGAGCGCCGTCACCATCGCCGGGCTCAGCGCGTGGGCTACGTTGAACATGACCGGATTGCTGCGCCGATGCTCGATGAAAGCACGTAACTGGTTCTCGACATATTGCGACGGCTGTCCGGCGAGACGCGGAATTGGGAAAAAGCCGTGATAGCCCTGCCCGGACTGTCCATGACAGGTCTTGCAGTACAGCAGCTTCGCTTCAAAGCCGTTTCGGTCGATCGTGTCCGCGGCTCGGCTGGCACCGCCGCCGACCACGATCAGCAACGTGACGCATCCCACCAGCCGCCATGGATCGGTAAACCTCATCGCTCTCGCCTCTGCGTCGCCTGATCGTCACACCCGCCCGTTCGCCGCCGCCTAGAGACCAGCCCCTCCGACATGGAAATTGACTCCGACTTTGACCGTCTGAACCGACGTCTTGAAGCTCAATGGGCCGGCTGCGGCATTGCCGTTCAGAACATCGACCATGTTCACCGCGCGGGTGCCGAAATCGTAATAGTCGTACTCGAACCTCGCCGACCAATCCTGCGCGAAGGCCCATTCGACGCCCGCCCCGGCCGTCCATCCGGTACGGACGCTCAGCCCCTCGAAGTCGAATGCAATTGCAGGATTCGCGCCCGCGTTGGTGAAGCCACCGGTCACGCTGTATTTCGTGCTGGCCCAGGCAACGCCGCCCTTGGCGTAAAACAGCCAGTGATCGACTGCGTAACCGGCTCTCGCGGTCAGGTCGGTGATGAAATCGGTCTTGATCTTCGCTTGCGCGATGTCCGGAGGACTGTCGGGCAGCGCAAAGGTCCGGGATCCATTCAGGGCAGCACCAGAGGCAGAGAACTCCGCGCCAACGACGACGCTGGACGGGAACTGATAGTCACAGCCGATCTGGCCCCCGGCAATGCCGCCGCTCTGGCCCGTCTTGACCGTCGTCCCCACGGTCGTGAATCCCGGTCCGCCAAGATTTCCATTGTCCTGCACCAGCAGCACTGGATCGGTGATGGAATTGCTCGCCCAAGCACCTCCGAGATGCAGACCGAGATGGCAGCCCGACCAAGCGAACCGCTCGGCAAACGTCGGCGCCTTCACCGGAAGATCGGCGGCAAACACAGAACCGCCCGGGATCAAGACGGCCACGACTCCTCCGAGGCAGACCAGACGTTTGCTCATGACAGGCTCTCCATACGCTCTCGTTCCCGCCTAGAACGCGAACCATGCGTGCAGGAAAAGGGTGTTGTTGTCCTGGGCGCCGACCGTGGTGCCGTTGAACTTGTTGTAGTACGTGTACTGCAAACCGATTCGCGCGTTGGACCAGGGCCATAGCGGCGACTTGCTCGCGCCGAACGGAATGTAGGCGATCTCCGCAATCCAGCCGTTGCTGTTCGGCGTGAGCGCCAGGCCGTTCGCATCGACCCCGTATCTGTTCGGGTCGGCGGTCCCCCAGACGTTGAAGTACTGTCCAGTGAGCACGACGCGATTGTCGGCACCAAATGCCAGCGAGCTCTGCAGCTTCAGGCTGTTCAACACGTTGGTCGGGTTCGACGGCAGCGGATTGTTGACAGGATCGGCGTTGAATGCGGCGGTCGTGCTGGCCCACGTCGAGTCAAGCCGCTGATACTCTCGAATGAAGCTGCCGCGCAGGGTGAACCAGAAATTGTCGCCCTGGTACTGATATTGGCTGTCGAATCCGATATCGGTGAACCTATCGGCCAGCGTATCGACCGCGGTCGATCCGGCAGCGAAAGTCGGGTCCAGCCACGGGTGTATCTCGGAATACATTCCGAATGTCCCGACCATCAGCGAATGCCGTCCCCAATGCGGTTCGAGTGCAACGCGCCAGTAAGGCGCGACGCGTCCCACCAGTCCCGGCCCGTCGAAGGGATTCAGGCCGAGCGAGTTCTGCGCATTGAAGCCAAGCGTCTTGTAGGCCGTCAGTTCGAGATAGAGCAGATCATTGATCATCGCGTACGTGCCGATGCCGCCGACACGCTGGGCAAACGTTCCCTCCAGCACAGTACTGGCGCCCGGGGTGTTAGCGAGCGATGAACTGACATAGGGAAACGACCACGCCGGCGTCGTATTCCAGAGATCCTGGACCGATGGATTGTTGTTGGCGGTGATACCGAACACGAGATCAAGAGGCCCGACGCTCGCAGTCCTTGCGTAGCGAAAGTCGGCGTTGTCCCAGGACCAGGTGTGCTTGAACTGATCGGACGGCGTCCCGCTGAAGGCCGACGCCGGATCTGGCGCCGAACGCGTCACTTGCACGAAGGCTCCGACATGATCGGTGATCGCGCCGCCCCAGAAGCCGCTGAACTGCGACAGCACGAAATTGTCGTTCGCACTGTACGGATCAGTCGGCGGAGCGACGGACGGCACTTGCGTGTGCGTGAAGCCGGTAACGGCCATGAAGGAGATCGGCGGAACCCATCCCTTGGGCTGCTCTGCAGAGTCTTGACTCAAGGTCGACTGCGCGTAGCCGCGCAGCTTGTCCAACTCTGCGCGTGCGTCGCGCGCTCCCTTCGAGGAGAACGGCGTGGTCTGATACTCACCGCCGCCGGTGGTATAGCCCATCAGCTTGAAGCGTCGGCCGAATGGCGTGAGCGCCGGAAAATCGGTGTGACATGTCCCGCAGGGCTGGCCGGTCTGGCGTGCGAAGCTCGGCAGGGACAGGGCTGGTGAGTTGCCATCGACGACCATCAGCGCGATGGCAAGCGCAACGATTTTCGCGGCGATGAGCGACAGACGTCCCGAGTGACGTTGCAACTGCGAGATGCGAATCCACCGCATTTGCATCGAGCCCCCTTCCCGCCCCGAAGCGAGGCGAGCACTCACAATGAACTTGAGGGTTGAGATAGATGCGCAATGGAACGGCGACTGTTCAAAACAGAACAGCAAATCGGATTGCTTTGATGTGAGGTGTTCCTGCAACAAGAGATGCAAGCGGGTGTAAGACGCGCGCGAGATATCTTCGAGGGGATGGCGTTATGCTGGCGAATTGGTTGAAGCGAACGGCTCCGGCCGTTGTCCTCGTCATCGGCTGCGGATCAGGACAGGCTGCGGAGGGGGGGAGCGTCTCTAAGGCGGAGTTGGACGCCAAGGTCACCTACTGCAAGACCTGCCATGGCTTGCAGGCCGAAGGATTTCGAGGAAGCTATCCGATGCCGCGCCTTGCCGGACAGCAGCCAGAATATATCGAGAACCAGTTGCGGGCCTTCAACGAGCGGCGGCGAACCAATCCCATCATGTTCAACGTCGCGCACAGTTTGAGCCCGGACATTTTGAAGGCCTTGACCTCCTATTTTCTGAATTTGAACCCGAAGCCACTCGGCGGAGGTGACAAGACGAGAATTGCCGCGGGGCGACAGATCTTCACTGATGGCGTGCTCAGCGCGGAAGTTCCCGCTTGCGCGACCTGCCATGGCGCGGACGGCAAGGGATCTGGCGCCGTCCCGCGTCTGGCCGGCCAGTTGCCCGACTATATCCTGACAAAGCTGACCAACTGGAGCAAGGAGCGCGGCCTGGACAAGACCAAGCCCGACAGCTCGGAGATCATGGCGCCGATCGCCCACAATCTGACCGAGGTCCAGATCAAGCAGGTCGCTGCCTATGTCAGCACTCTCGAATAGCTGACGCCATGAGGCGCCGTCCCATCGATGATCCATTGCTACCGGCTGCTCTAGCCTGCGAGCACCGATAGCAGCAGCGCCGTATAGACCTGGAGGCGCCCGCGGCTGTCGTAGCTGATGAACCCCTTTTCGCGAAACCTGTTCATGAAGGTCGAAACCCGCGACCGGGTCGTGCCGACCATCTCCGCGAGAGACTCTTGACTGAGAGAAACAGTAATCGGTTGATCATCTTCTTGGGCGAACCCGGCGAGCAATAGTAACACGCGCGCCAGCCGCTGCTCGGCCGAGTGGAGTAGCTGATTGATCAGATCTCCTTCCAGCCGATCGTTGCGCGACAGCAGATATGCGAGGAAGAAGTCCAAGAAGCTCGGCTCGTCATGTAGCAGCGCCAGCATTCTTTGCCTGGTGATCAACGTGACTTGGCAGTCCTCTAACGCGACCACCGTTGAGGTTCGCAGGGTTGATCCCCGCAGGCAAGCCTCGCCAAAGAACTGGCCCGGCCTCAGGATCGCGACAATCGCTTCCTTGCCGACCGCAGATAGTGTCGTAGCCTTTGCCGTTCCCGCTCGTAGGAAGCCGATCGAGTCAGCAGAGTCACCCTGAACAAAGATCCGGCTCCCCTTCTGGTATCGCTCGAGTACGATACCGTTGCTCGGCTGTCCCAGGAGAGCGTTGGGATTGAATTCGTATCTCGCACTCTCGTCGCGCATGATACTATCGGAGGCGCAATCGCCGCTTGGTCCAGCAGCCCCCGTCCCACACCATCAGGCTTCATTCTTTAGAATGATTATGATACCGATCATTGTGGTCCGACTTGCGCCAAATCAAGCGGCCGAGCGCGCCGCCACGGCCTCGTAGATGTCGTCCTCCTGCGCGGTATGCATGCGCACCAGCGTCTCGATTGCCTCGATCACCCGCTGGGCATCGCGGATCAGATAGCGGTCGACCTTCTCGGACGGCAGGTCCTCGACCACCCGCCCAAGCAGGCGCGCCAGATGCAGGATCTCGCGATGCGCCCGGCTCATCGCGGACAGGCCGTGGCTGTCCTGCAGCAGCCGAGCCAGCCGCGGATAGACCGAGCCTTCGTCATCGCGCTCATGTGCGACGACCTGGTCTTGCACAACGGCATTGGCTTCGACGATCAGCGACACCGCTCGCTCCGGCGGGGCCTCATCGAGCGTATCGACGATCGCGCGCAGCCGATCCAGTCCGCGCAGCAGCGCCTGATGATCGTGCCGCAGGCCCTGACCGTCCTCCACCGTGATCCGGCCCGTCCGCGCCCGGCCGGCCGGCAGCAGCGCCCGCAGCGCGTTGAGGATCACGGCGACATCGATCGCCTCCTGCACCAGCGCAGCAGGCACCGGCTGCAGCAAGCCGAATGCCGCGGCGCCCATCGCGATGAATGACAGCGCCATGCCGGCGATGATGCTCTCCAGCGCGATCCTCCGCGCACGCTGCGCGATCACGATCGCCTCACCGACGCGATCGAGCCGGTCGGCGAGAATGACCACATCAGCCGCCTCCGACGAGGCGCTGGCGCCGCGGGCGCCGAGCGCGATGCCGACATCGGCCGAGGCGAGCGCCGGCGCATCGTTGATGCCGTCGCCAACCATGATGGTCGGGTGAAGCCGCTGCTCGCTCCTGACGGCATCGACCTTATCCGATGGCACGCGATCGGCCAGAACCGCATCGAGATCGAGCGCCGCGCCGATCGCCTGCGCTGCAGCGGCGCGGTCGCCGGTCACCATGACCATGCGGGCGATACCGGCCTCGCGCAGCCAGCGGATCGCGCGCGGCGTGTCGGCGCGCAATTCATCTGCCAGCAACAGCGCGCCGATCGGTTTGCCATCGACGGCGACGAGCACGATCAGCGCCGAGCGCCAGGACGCGCGGCGGATGGCGCGTCCGGCCCACGGCGGCGGGGCGTGATTGCCGAGGATCAGGTCAGGCGAACCGGCGCTGATGCGGCGGCCGTCGATGACGCCCTCGAGGCCCGAGCCCATCGCCTCCCTGACACGCTCCGGGACCTTGAGCTTGAGCCCTCGGGCCTGGCCGGCCTCGACAATGGCATGCGCCAGGACATGGTGGGAGGCCTGCTCCAGCGAGGCGCCGAGCAGCAGCACGCTGTCAGCATCCTCGCCGGGCGCCGCCTCCACAGAGAGCAACCGCGCACCGCCGACGGTCAACGTGCCGGTCTTGTCGAACAGCACGGTATGCGCCCGCGCGAGCGCTTCCAGCTTGCCGCCGCCCTTCACCAGGATGCCGCTGCGCGCGGCCTGCGCCACCCCGGCGATAAAGGCAACCGGCGCCGCCAGGATCAGCGGACACGGCGTCGCAGCGACCATCACCGCAAGGGCCCGGATCAAATCGCCGGAGGCAAACCAGGCCGCGGCTGCGATCGCCAGGCTCACCGGCAGGAAGATCAGCGCATAGCGATCGGCGAGTCGCACGAACGGCGCCTTCGCGGTCTGCGCCGCGGTCACCAGCTTGACGATGCCGGCATAGGTGCTCTCCCCCGCGGTCGCGGTAACCGACAGCTCGAACGTCTCACCGGTGTTCAGCGAGCCCGACAGGATCGCCATGCCCCGCGTCTTCGACACTGGGATCGGCTCGCCCGTCAGCGCCGATTCATCGATCACCGCCAGGACCGTCTCGACCACGCCGTCCACCGGTACGATCTCGCCGGCCCGGACCATCAGCCGGTCGCCAACGGCGACGTCGGCGACCTCGACATCCTCGATGCGATCATCCCGCCAGCGGTGCGCCAGGCGTGGCGCCCGGTCGACCAGTGCGCGCAGATCGTGCTCGGCACGCGCGACCGCGATGTCCTCGAGCACGTTCCCGCCGGAATACATCAGCGCCACCACGGCGCCCGCCAGCGGCTCGCCGAGCACGATGGCCGCGCTCATCGACACCAGCGCGATCGCGTCGACGCCGACACGGCCGGCCAGGACATCGCGGACGATCGAGACGATCAGGCCGGCGATGACCGGAACGGTGGAGGCGGTGAAGGCGATCCCGGCAAGCTCGGATCGGCCGACCGCATACGCAAGGCCGCCCGCGGCGAGGCCCGCGACGGCGATTGCGACGAGGGTCCATCGCAGGATGCGTTCGAACATGGCGATCAGATCCGGATTGCGCCGGCACTATCGCCGCGACCGCGCCTCGGACGCTTGAGCGAAATCAACGCTGATGCGGCGGATCATCGCGTCAGGCGGTATTGCCCGCATCGACGGTCAGCACCGCGCCGGTGACGTTGCGCCCGCCCTCGCCGAGCAGGAACTCGACCATCGCGGCGACGTCCGAGGTCTCGGGCAACCTACGCAGCGCGCTGCGGCCGGCGATGCGCTGCTGCTGCGACTCGTCCATGCTTTGCGTCAACTCGGTGGCGATGAAGCCCGGCGCGATCGCGTTCACGGTGATGCCGACCTTGCCGACCTCGCGCGCCAGCGATCGGGTGAAGCCGTTGGCCGCCGCCTTGGTGGCGCCGTAGACGGACAGGCCGTTATAGCCGGTGCTCGCGATGATCGAGGAGATGTTGACGATACGCCCCTCGCCCGCGGCCATCATGTGCCGCACGACGTATTTGGTCAGGATCATCGGCGCCAGCACATTGAGGCGCACGAGGCCCTCGATCTCCGAATTGTGCATGGTCGCGAGCAGGCCCTCGGTCCCGATGCCGGCATTGTTGACGAGGCCATAGAGCGGGCCGAACTCGTCGCGTACCGACTTCACGAAGGCCGGGATCGCATCGACCGCGCTGAGGTCGCAGGCGCGGAAATGGATGCCGGCGCTGCTCGCGCTGAATTCGGCGACGGCCGCGCGCAGTTCCTCGCTCTCGCGTCGGGCGACCGCGATCACATCAAAGCCCGCGCCGGCGAGCCTGCGGGCGATCGCAAGTCCGATGCCGCGGCTTCCACCGGTGACCAGGACGTTACGCATCGGTGCGCGCCAGCTTGCCGGCCGGAGTGACGTCGAGCGCCGGCACGAAGCGGAGCATCGCCGGCACCTTGTGGGCCGCGAGACGCGCGCGGCACTCGGCGAGGATCTCGTTGCGAACAGCGTCGGCGCGCGCCGGATCGCCGTCCGCCGTCAGGACGACCTCGGCTACGACGATGCCGCCGGTGATCGGGCTGCGGCGCGATTTCGCGCGCGACATCCGGACGGCCGGATGGCCATTGATCACGGCCTCGATCTCCTCGGGATGCACCTTCAGGCCGCCGACATTGATGATGCCGTTGCGCCGTCCGACGAAGTAGTAGCGATCGCCACGCAGCTCAACCATGTCGCCGGTGTCGACATAGCCGTCGGCGTCGGTCAGCGCCGCCGCGGCGCGCCCGACATAGGCATGCGCCGCACGCTTGGAGCGGATGCGCAACGATCCGTCGACGATCTTCATGTCAACGGCACCGAGGCCCTCGCCGAGCAGCGTGGCGGGAAAGCCCTCCAGTCCGTCATTGACAGCAAAGCCGACTCCCGCTTCCGTCGAGGCATAGGCGTGTCCGATCGAGGAATTCGGGAACGCCTGCTTCAGACCGTCGAGCACGGCTTGGTCGGCGATCTCGCCCGACAGCCGCACATAACGCGGAGCGAATTGCTCGGCCGAGCCGCTCATCAGCAGCTTGCGCCAATGCGACGGCGTGCCAGAGATGTGCGAGACTCCGCTCGCATTCAGACGCGCGACGTGATCGGACAGCGCCTCGCCCGGATCGGACAGCACCATGGAGCCGCCGCCGACGATCGCGCGGAGAAAGATCTGCAGTCCGCCATAGCGGCGGATGTCGTAGAACGTCGCCCACACCGGAAGCGCATCGCCAGGGGCCGGTCGATCGCCGATGATGGCGCCGCATAGGCCATCCAGCGTGTGGCCGACGATCTTCGGAACGCCCGACGTTCCCGACGTCAGCATCAGCCATTCGGTCGCCCGCACCGTCTGCGCCATGCATGCGACGGGCTGCGGCAGCCCGACCAGGACCACGCGATCGATCCCGCAATCTGCGAAGCGTTCCGGCTCGTCGGTGACCACAGCATCAATTCCGGCGTCCGCGATGATGCTGGTCAGATGCTCGCTCTTCAGATCCGGCGGGCACAGCAGCATGCGCCGGGCCACGCCGTCGATCTCGACCAAGGCCAAGCCCGCCAGCAGCTGGCCGGAGGTTGCGACCAGCACCGAGCGGCCGTCGAGCTCGCCGATGCGGCCGCCGAGACAGCTTTTGCGCGACAGCTCGGCCAGCCCGACGACGTGACGCGGATCCGAAATGGTCCGCTCGGTCAGGTCAGTGCCGAGATGGTCGCGCAGCGCAAAGACCTCACGCGGGGACATTCTCATAAGCCCTGATGAAGTCGCCGATCGTGTTGGGGAACGTGACCTCTTCAGACAGGGTGAACGGATCGACGCCGAGATCGTCCTCGAGACGGGCGACCAGGATCGCGAAGGCGAGCGAGTCGAATCCGGTCTCGTGCAGGGTGAGCTCATCGGTGAGCGGCGGCAGCTTGACCTTCTGCTCCTCGGCAATCTGCTTGATCGCTGCAATGATTCTTAACCGTACCGACATGGCGAATTCCGTCATTGTTCAAACGATAAACTCGACCCTAGAGCGAGATGGTGAAGGAACCCGGACCTTCGCGATACGTTTCGAGACCACTGGTAAATGCACCGCGTCGCCTATGATTAAAATCATCTACAAGCGGATCTCTCCGGTCGCGATCTGCGCATAGAGGGCGGCGTCGAGCGGGCGGTAGGCTCCAGTAGCGGCATCGCGCATGTACATTGGCGCTGAAACGACCGAGGGATCGAAGCCGTCGTGCATCAGCTGCTGTTTCTTCTGCTTGAACGTTTCGGTGGACTGCAGCGAGGGCGTGATGCGCAGCGCGACCGGCTGCGCATAGGCCGGCAATCGGCGCGCAAGCTCGGACGACAACCTTGCAAGATCGAAATCCTCCGTGACGACGAGCGCCGCCATGCCGGCCCGACCATCGGTGCCCGGCACTGCGACACCGTAGGTCGAGGCTTCCGCGACCCCCGGGCATTGCAAAATGGCTTCGTTGACCTCGCTGGTCGCGACGTTTTCGCCTTTCCAGCGGAAGGTGTCGCCGACGCGGTCGACGAAGTAGAAGAAGCCCTGCTCGTCCTGGCGCATCAGATCGCCGGTGCGGAACCACGCGTCGCCCGGGGCGAAGACATTGCGCAAGATCTTCTTCTCGGTCTCCGCGCTATCCGTGTAGCCCTCGAAGCGACCGCCGCCGTCGTCGGCCTTGCCGATGCGCCCGATGGCCTCGCCGATCTCGCCGCGCGAACATGGCAGGCATAGTCCATCGGGCCCGCGCAGAGGCGCGCGACGGTCCTCGTCGAGCCGGATGAGCGACGCCGGAAAGCGATGCGCGAGCAGCGACGGCACGCGACCGACCGAGCCCACTTTCCCTTCGACATTGTAAAGCGAGAAGTTGCCCTCGGTGGCCGCATAGAATTCCAGCACCTGCGGGATCGCAAAGCGCGTCTGGAACGCCTTCCAGACGTCGCCGCGCAGGCCATTGCCGCAAGCCAGCCGCAAGTGATGTGCTCGATCGAGATCCGACGCAGGTGCCGCCAGCAGATAGCGGCAAAGCTCGCCGATATATTGCACCAGCGTGCAATCATGGCGGACGATATCGCGCCAGAACTGACGCACCGAGAACTTCTCAGCCAGAACCGCGGTTCCGCCGGCGCGCAGCATGCTGCAGGGCGCGACGATACCGCCGACGGAATGATAGACCGGCAGGCAATCGTAAAGGCGATCGTCGGGACTGGCCCCGGTAAGCCCCGCAAACCAGCCGCCCCAGTTCAGGATGCGGCGGTGGCTGATGCTCGCTGCCTTGGGCAGGCCGGTGGTGCCGGACGTATAGATTAGAAGTGCGCGGTCGTTGATCGTCACGCCGGATCGCTCGCTCTGATCAAGCGCATGCGTGTGCATCGGAGCCAGCGCGGCGTCGAGATCGCCGCCATGTATCCAGACTGGGGGCGTGCCTGAAATCAGCGCTTGGGCAGTCGCATAGGTCTCCCGCAACTCATCCGACAAGATGACATGCGCCGGCTTGGCCACGTCGATGCAATGCGCGAGCGAGGCGCCGACGAGGTTGGTGTTGATCAGCGCGACAACGCCGCCCACGCGGCTGATCCCGAGCCACGCGGCCAGATAGTCCGGCCGGCTCGGCATGATCAGCGCAACGGTTTCGCCTGAGCCGATGCCTTGGGCGAGCGCCCAGCGGGCATATTGATTGATGCGCGCGGACAGCGCGGAATAGCTGAGCGTCCCGCGATCGGCGATCAGCGCCGGTCGCTCCGGCTGCTTCGCCGCCCACTCCTCGATCTCATCGGCGAACAGCCGCGTCGGCTCGGCCTCGATGCGCGCGGTCAGCTCGATGGCCCTCAGCCAGATCTTTGCTGCGGATGGCCGCGGAGCGGGCCTCATGAGTTCCGCAGACCGATCCGCGCGCTCGATGTTCATCACTGCTACCGCCTCGAGTTCGGCGTGGTTATAGGCGGCGGCGCCTGACTGACGGTTAACCGGAACGGTTAACCGCCTGAGAGCCTGGCGGGATTCATGCGAATATGGCCTTTTACGAAGTAATCGCAAATACCGGTTAGGTTGCATCTCCCTGAACGTGCCAACGCGAAGGCCGGCATGCCCGACGACACGACGATCACCCGACGTGCATTGCTGCAATGTGCCGCCTGGAGCGCCATCGCCGCGGTGGAACCGGCTGCGGCGGCGGAAGCCGAAGCTCCCTATCCTGCCCGCCCCGTCACCTGGGTCATCCCCTTTGCGCCCGGCGGCGCGACCGGCCGCCTGTCCCTCCTGATCTGCGACCGGCTGACCCGGCGGCTCGGCCAGTCCTTCGTGCTCGACCACCGCCCCGGTGCCGGCGGCAACGTCGCGACCCGCAGCGTCGCCAATGCCGCGCCTGACGGCTACACGCTACTGGCGACCTCGACCGCCAACATCATCCACGCCTCTTCCGGCGCCGCGCCCGACGCGGACGGCGAGCTCGTGCCCGTCGCCGGCATGGCGCGGATGCCGCTCTTGCTCCTCGTCAACAAGGAGCTGCCGGTCAAGTCGCTGCCCGAGTTCCTGGCCTATGCGAAGGCCAACCCGGGCAAGCTCAGCGTCGGCTCCGCCGGTCCCGGCACCGTCCAGCAGCTGTCGGCCGAGCTGTTCCGCATGCTCGGCGGCATCAGCTGGTCGGTCGTCCATTACCGCGGCTCGGGCCCGGCGCTGACCGACCTCGCCTCCGGGCACATCCACGCGATGTTCGACAACACCGCCTCCGCGACCGATCTCTTGCGCAGCGGGAAGATCCGCGCCCTGGCCGTCTCCACGCGCGAGCGCCTCGACAACTTTCCGCAGCTGCCGCCGGTCGCCGACGTTCTGCCGGGGTTCGAGACCTCCGGCTTCTACGGCGTCGCGGCGCCGCGCGGGACACCGCAGGCCATCGTCGATCTGCTCAACCGCGAGATCAATGCGGCGCTGGCCGATCCGGCGATCGCCAGGGAATTCACCGAGGCCGGCGCCACGCCGATCACCGGCGACAGTCAGATCTATGCCTCGACCTACCGGGCCGAGGTGATGCGCTGGCGCAAGATCGTCGCCGCGCAGGCGAGCGCCACCCGATAGCGGCGGCGCCTGCCGTAGTCCGTCTCACGCGGCCACGCCCTGCAGCACGAGCCGGTTGAGCCGCGCCGCGAACGCCGCCGGATCCTCCGGCAGTTCGCCGTCGAGGATCTGCGCCTGCTCGAGCAGCAGGAACGAGAGATCGTCGACCTTGGCCTTGTCGGCCGCCGCCTTGGCGACGGCGACCACCAGCGGATGGCGCAGGTTGATCTCTAGGATCGGCTTGGTGCGGGCGCCGCGTGCCTGCTGCGAGAGAATGCGCTCCAGCTCGCGGTCCGGCCCATGGCTGCCGGCCACCAGGCACGAGGCGCTGGTGGTCAGCCGGGTCGAGACCTTCACGTCGGTGACGTGGTCACCGAGGCTCGCCTTGATCAGCGCGATCGTGTTGGCCTCGTCGGCAGCCGGCTTGGCCTCGTCCTCGGCCTCTTTCTCGGTGACCGGGATCGGATCGAAATTGATGTCGCCCTGGCTCAGCGACTTCAGCGGCTTGCCGTCGAACTCCAGCCGCGCCGAGGTCCAGAACGCATCGACCGGATCCGTCAGCAAGAGCACCTCGACGCCGCGCGCCTTTGCGGCCTCCAGCCGCGGATTGGACTTCAACCGCTCGATGCTGTCGCCGACCAGGAAGTAGATCTCGGTCTGGTTCTCCTTGAGCCCCTCGACATACTGCTTCAGCGGGCGCCGCTCGCCCGAGGTGGTCGTGAAGCGCGACAGCGCCAGCAGCTTGTCACGGCGCTCGAAATCCTCGTAGAGGCCTTCCTTGATGACAGCGCCGAACGCGTCCCAGATCTTGTCGAAGTTGGCCGCGTCCTTCTCGGCAAGCTGCTCCAGCTCGCTGATCACGCGCGTCGTCACCGCCTTGCGGATCTGCGCCAGCTGCGGATTGTTCTGCAGCATCTCGCGCGACAGATTCAGCGGAAGATCCTCGCTGTCGATCACGCCGCGGATGAAGCGCAAGTACGCCGGCATCAGATCGGCGTCGTCAGTGATGAAGACGCGACGGACATAGAGCTTGACCTTGCCCTTGCGCGCCGGCTCGAACAGGTCGAACGGCTTGGTCGAGGGCGCAAACAGCAGCACAGCGTAGGAGTAGCGGCCCTCGGCGCGATAGTGCAGCGTCATCGCCGGTTCGTCGAAGGCGTTGGCGATCGACTTGTAGGCCTTGGCGTAGTCTTCGGCCGACAGCTCCGACTTCGACCGCTGCCACAGCGCGCTCGCCGAGTTGATCTGGCGCGGCTCGCCCTCGGCCTGCACTAGCATGATCGGGAACTGGATGTTGTCGGAATAGGCGGTGACGATGCGCTCGATCTCATAAGTCTCGAGATATTTCTTGGCGTCGTCCTTGAGGTGCAGCACGATCTCGGTGCCACGCGTGACCCGCTGGGCGTCCTCCTCGGAGGCCGGTGCGACCTCGAAGCCGGCGCCGCCCGACGAGGTCCAGGTCCAGACTTCGCTGCCGCCGGCGCGGCGGCTGATCACGGTGATGCGGTCGGCGACCATGAAGGCGGAGTAGAAGCCAACGCCGAACTGGCCGATCAGGCCGGTGCCGTCCTTGGCCTCGGCGAGCTTCTGCACGAACGCCTTGGTCCCGGAGCGGGCAATGGTGCCGAGATGGTCGATCAGCTCATGGCGGTCCATGCCGATGCCGCTGTCGGCGATGGTCAGGGTGGTGGCTGCCTTGTCGGGAATGATGCGGATCTGCGGCGGCTCGCCGTCGCCGATCAGCTCCGGCCTGGCGATCGCCTCGTAGCGCAGCTTGTCACAGGCGTCGGAGGCGTTCGAAATCAATTCGCGTAAAAAGATGTCGGTCTCGGAGTAGACCGAGTGCACCATCAGGTGCAGCAACTCGGAGACTTCGGCCTGGAAGGAATGGCTAACGGTGGCGGTGTCGGTCATCGTCGTGCGTTGGCCCGTGCTTGCAATGAAGGTGAGACCGTCGATATAGCGCGGCGACGGCGTCGATCAAGCCTTCGATCGCCCCCTGCCAATGCTCGTTCCGTCCGTATTGGCCAAGCTGTCACCTGGGCTCCGCTGTCATCGCCCGCGAAGGCGGGCATGACGGCTGGGGTTGGAAAGCCGGCTTGCCTGTTCCCAACCCCAGCTGCTGCGCGGGCGGCTGCCGGATCGCGACTTGCGCGTATTTGACGGTCACAGGTCCCCGGGAAGCGGCGCTCCATCATGCCGGCCGCTCCGTGGCGTCCAGCAGCTTGTCGATGACGGCATTGAGGGTGGCGACTTCCTCCCGGGTCAGCGCGTCCAGCAGATCGGCCTCTCGCGCCAGCGCATGGGGGACGATCTTGCGATACAGCGCCCGCCCCGCGGCCGTCAGCGTCACGATCCGCTCGCGGCCATCCTCCGGGTCGCGGCTGCGGCTGACGATGCCGCGGGCCTCCAGGCTCTGCATGGCGCGGCTGACGTTCATCTTGTCGAGCGTCGTCAGCCGGCCGATCTGCTTGGTCGGCAGCCGCGGCTGCTCGCCAAGCGCCGCGAGGATCCGCCATTCCTGCCGCGACAGCGCGAACCGGTCGGCATAGACCTCCGCCACCGCCAGCGACACCTGCTCGGCGAGCCGCGCCAGCCGATAGGGGAAATAGCGCTGCAGCCGAAGCTCGCGCGCGGGCACGCCCTCGCCGTCCCTCCGGTCGCTGGTCTCGTTGGCCGCCTTCGTCATCGCTCCCCCTGCCCTCTCCGCTCGTCTCTCGCGACCGCCAATCCGACCCCGCCCGGGTTGATCTGGATCAAAGCCGCCAGATCGTATCATCTGTTACTATCATGCCAACAACGATCATGGGAGGACCATCATGCAGATCGAGAAGATCCATCACGTCGCCTATCGATGCGTCGACGCCAAGGCCACTGTGGAGTTCTACAAGAAGGTCCTGAACATGGACCTGCTCGGCGCCATCGCCGAGGACAAGGTGCCCTCGACCAAGGCGCCCGATCCCTACATGCACATCTTCCTCGATGCCGGAAACGGCAACATCCTCGCCTTCTTCGAACTGCCGAACTCGCCGCCGATGGGCCGCGATCCGAACACGCCGGAATGGACCCAGCACATCGCCTTCCAGGTCAAGGACATGGACGAGCTGGAAGAAGCCAAGGCGCGCGCAGAGGCCGCCGGGCTCGAGGTCGTCGGGATCACCGACCACACCATCTTCAAGTCGATCTATTTCCATGACCCGAGCGGCCACCGCCTGGAGATCGCGACGTGGACCGCCACGCCCGAGCAGATCACGCGGATGAAGTCGGTCGCCCACGCCATGGTCGACGAATGGGCCACCACCAAGAAGCCGCCGCGGCACACCGCCTGGATGCACGAGAAGGAATTCGCGAGCGCCGACTGAACGAGCGTTCCTTCCCGTCACGCGCCAGACGAGGCCGCCATGAGCAACTATGTCTATCCGAGATTTCCCTACATCCGCTCGACCGAGCAGGCGAGCGGCGAGACCCGCCGCCATCCGGTCGTCGTGATCGGCGCCGGGCCGATCGGCCTCACCGCCGCGCTCGATCTCGCCGCGCGCGGCCAGAAGGTGGTGGTGCTCGACGACAACGACACCGTCAGCATCGGCTCCCGCGCCGTGTGCTACGCCAAGCGCCCGCTGGAGATCTGGGACCGGCTCGGCTGCGCCGCGCCGATGGTCGACAAGGGCGTGAGCTGGAACATCGGCAAGGTGTTTTTCCGCGACCGGCTGTCCTACCAGTTCGACCTGCTGCCCGAGCCCGACCATCGCTGGCCGGCGATGATCAACCTGCAGCAATACTATCTCGAGGAAATATTGGTCGATGCCTGCAGCAGGAGCCCGCTGGTCGACCTGCGCTGGAAGCACCGGCTGGTCAGCCTCAAGCAGACCGACGACCACGCTGTGCTCGCGTTGGAGACGCCGGACGGCATCTTCAGCATGGAAGCGCAATGGGTGATCGCCTGCGACGGCGCCAATTCCGACACCCGCCGGATGGTCGGCGCCGAGTTCAAGGGCCAGTTCTTCCAGGACCGCTTCCTGATCGCCGACGTCCGGATGACGGCGGAGTTTCCGACCGAGCGGTGGTTCTGGTTCGATCCGCCGTTTCATCGGGGACAGTCGGTGCTGCTGCATCGCCAGTCCGACAACATCTGGCGGATCGACTTCCAGCTCGGCTGGGAGGCCGATCCCGACGAGGAGAAGAAGCCCGAGCGCGTGCTCCCGCGGATCCGCGCGATGCTCGGCGACGGCGCGGAGTTCGAGCTCGAATGGGTCTCGATCTATCAGTTCGCCTGCCGGCGCATCGACAATTTCCGCCACGGCCGCGTGCTGTTCGCCGGCGATGCGGCGCATCAGGTATCGCCGTTCGGCGCCCGCGGCGCCAACACCGGCGTGCAGGATATCGACAATCTCGCCTGGAAGCTGTCGCTGGTGCTGCGCGGCGAGGCGCCGGAAAGCCTGATCGACAGCTATCACGAGGAGCGGGCCTACGCGGCCGACGACAACATCCTGAACTCGACCCGCGCCACCGACTTCATCACGCCGAAGACGCAGGTCAGTCGGCATTTCCGCGACGCCGTGCTCGACCTCGCGCAGCATCACGCCTTTGCGCGGCCGCTGGTCAACAGCGGCCGGCTGTCGACGCCGACGCCCTATGTCGCATCGTCGCTGAACACGCCCGACGGTGCGCCGGACAGCGGCGCGATGACGCCGGGCACCAACGCGGCCGACGCGCCGGTGCGGATCGCGGGACAGCCAGGCTGGTTGCTGAACAGCCTCGGCGCCGGCTTCACCGTGCTGACGTTCGACGAGACCGTAACCGCCAACGAGACCAGCATTGATGGCCTCGTGGCGCGCGTGCTCGTCGCAGGCCGCGACATCGCCGACACCAAGGGGCTGCTCGCGCAGCGCTACGGCGCGGCACCCGGCACGACCTATGTGTTCCGCCCGGATCAATACGTCACCGCCCGCTTCCCGCAGTTCGAGGAGGCCAAGATCGCCGCGGCAGTCCGGCGCGCCTGCGGCAGGTCCGGCGTGGCCCAGCAGGAGCTTGCCGCATGAGTCTGACCCTCACGCCGAACATCAGCGATCCCGACGACTTCTATGCCGAGCTGATCGGCAGCCAGCGCGAGCTGAGCGAGGACGAGGCGCTGCGCATGAACGCGAGGCTGGTGCTGCTGCTCGCCAACCATGTCGGCGACCGCGCGACGTTGAGCGAGGCGATCCGGCTGGCGCGGACGCCGGGCGGGTGACGCAGGCGACAACAAGGCACCCCGCCCCCTGTCCCCGTGTGAAGAACGGGGACAGGGGGCGCGGCGTGCTTGTGGCGCGAACGCGAAGTATTCGCGGGCTGCATGGGCGGTGCAGGGTTGCAGATCGGGAAGAATGGCGCGCATTTGACATGGATCAATGACCGGGACCCTGCCGCCGAGGAGGCTGAACGGATGCGTCTGGCGCGACGAATTGCCAGTTTGTTGCATCTGCAACAAATAATCTCTGAAGCCGGCCTCTTTCATTGTGACAACATCATAATGTCACGCCACCTTCACTGAGGCTCTCTACGTCTCCGCCTCGTTCCACACACGAACGGGGATTCGCATGCCGCGCTACTACAAGGTCCTGCAGACGCAGCGCTTCGACGACTATCGCTACTATCATCAGAGCCGGGTCAATCAGACGCTGCACCTGGTCAGCGCCGTGATCTTCCTGGTCTGCTACGCGCTGCTGTTCAAGGATCCGGCGATGGCCGGCCTCGTGGGCTGGCTGGCGATGCTGACGCGGCAGACCGGGCACTTCTTCTTCGAGCCGAACGGCTATGACCACGTCAACGACGTCACCAACGACTACAAGGAAGCGGTCAAGGTCGGCTACAATCAGACCCGCAAGATCGTGCTGCTCACGGTGTGGGGCCTGGTGCCGGTGGCGCTGTTCGCCTTCCCGACCATGTTCGGGCTGTTCGACGTGCCGGCGAGCCGGATGGAGTTCGTCCGTCACGTCGGCGTGCTCTGGCTTACGGTCGGCGTCGGCGGCGGGCTTTTCCGCGTCATCCAGCTGTTTGCGACGCAGGATGTCGCGACCGGCCTGATCTGGGCGTTCAAGGTGTTGACCGATCCGTTTCACAACATCGCGCTGTACTGGACATCGCCGCTGGCGCTGCTGCGCGGGGAGCTGATCGACCCGACCATCAAGGACGCCGCGCAGTGGGGCGCCGCCGAGGAAGAAGACGCCGAAGAGGCCGCGCATCTCAGCTGATGCGCCGCGCGCGCTGCCACTGCCCGTCGCGCGGGCGGTGGAACTGCGCTGGACGTTCAACATCATGGAACGACTTCCCTGCTGCGCCGTTGCGGCCTCAGTGCTGGTGGTGCCTTCAGGAGCTTTCCATGTGTGACTACAGCCTCCATACTGTCTCCTCCCGTGATGCCAAGATCGACGACGTGCTGGTCTCCTGTCGCTTCCCCGGCACGGAGACCCGCGGCTTCTCGACGAAGGACGATCCCTTGACCGCGGTGTGCCTGCGTCCGGGCACCGAGCTCGCCTTCGAGGGCGACGTCCGCATCAAGGGCCTGTTCTTCCGCCGCAAGGTCGGCGCCCATCTCGCCCGCTTCCGCCAGGTCGACACCAACAAGCCGACCGAGCACCACGACGCGCTCGAATTCTCCAACGGCCGCATCGTCAAGGTCACAGACCTCGCCGCCGGCCAGCGCGCCCGCGTGCTGCAGATGCCGGCCGATCCGGCGACCAAGCGCACCTCGACCCCGGTGACCATCGAGCTGCGCGCGACGCAACTCTGAGACCCTCGACCAGGACGGCGACGGCGCCCTATCGGCGCTGCCGTCGTTCGTCATCGCGTGATGAGCGCGACGGAGGTTCTCGCTCTTTCCGCCGCCGAACGATGATGTGGTGACGCTGCGATCCGGCATGCGTGCGCTCGCGATCCCGCGGCAGCATGTGCCCGGGTGTTACGGCCGTCAGCCCTCATGAAGCGAGAGGGCGCGGGGAAGGCCGGGTGCTGACCACGGCCTATGGCCCGCCTGCAGACAAGAAAGCAGGCGGCAGTCACCACAGGTCGGGCCACCAAGCGGCCTCCCCCGCGCAATGGTGTTACGGTGTCCTTCGTGCTCTCCCTGGGGATCGGCGTTCTTGCCCCCATCGCCCGCGCGTGCCGTCAAGCAACCGATCGCGGACTTGACCTCAGCGTCGAGAGATCAGGACCACACGACTTCTCCGTCCGTGCCGGCCTGTGCTCGTCTGGCACAGCCCCCACGTCCATCGCACCCCACCCCACGTTCGTGACGACGCGTCCGTCCCTCTGCTCGAGGCGGGATGGGTGGAAGAGAACCACACTTTCTGTTCACGCGCAATGCATTTATTTTTTTCAGAACATCGTCCCTGGCGCGCGGATGGGCGAGACGGAATGGCCGCTCAAGCCTGCGCGTTTCGATCGAATCAGGTGATCGGAACGCCTGCCTCGCGCGCCGATGGAACATCGGCGACGAAGCGCCCGAAGCGCAGGGCGAGCGTCGGCAGCACCAGCAGGTTCAGGACCATCGAGGTCAGCAGACCGCCCAAGATGACGATGGCCATCGGCCCTTCGATCTCGCGGCCCGGCTCGCCGGCGCCGAGCGCAAGCGGCAGCAGGCCGAGGCCGGTGACGAGCGAGGTCATCAGGATCGGCACGAGACGATCGGCGGCACCGGCGATCGCCGTCTCGAGCCCCCAGCAGCGCCCTTCCTTGCTGACGAGATGCTCGTAGTGCGAGATCATCAGGATCGAGTTGCGCAGCGCGATGCCGAACAGCGTGACGAAGCCGACCATCGATCCAAGCGAGAGCACGCTTCCTGTCAGCGCGACCGCAATCACGCCGCCGACGAAGGCAAATGGCAGGTTGATCAGCACCAGCACGAGGTTGCGCCAGTGCCCGGTGACCAGCGACAGCAAGAGCACGATGCCGATCGTCGCCAGCAGCGCGTTCACCAGCAGGTCGCGCCGCGACTTGGCTTGCGCCTCGGCGGCGCCGGTGAACTCGACATGCGCGCCCGCCGGCAGCTTGACCTCCTTGGCGATCTTGCGTTTGGCGGCCGCCACGAAGGATTCGAGGTCGCGCTCGCCGACATTCGCCGTCACCGTCTGCACACGCTGGCCGTTGCGATGGAGCACGACGTAGCGTCCGGCCGTGCCGTAGACGTCGGCGACCTGCTTCAGCAGGATGTAGGCGCCGCTGGGCGTCCGGATCGGCATGTTGCCGATCTCGGTCGGGCGCGCGCTGGCGTCGGGATCGAGCTTGACGATGACGTTGAAGACGACGTTGCCCTCATAGGCCTGGCCGACGACGTCGCCCTGATAGGCGGTGCGGATCAGCTCCAGCACTTCCACCGCGTCGAGGCCCCAGGACTGCAGATCGGTCGGGCGCAGGGTCACGTTGACCTGCGGCATGCCGGGCGGCGACTGCTGCTGGATGTCGATCGCGCCCCAGACCTCGCCGAGTTCGCGCGCGATGTCGTTGGCCGCGCGCTCGAGATCGTCGAGGTCGGGACCGAACACGTTGATGACGACCGCGGCATTGAAGCCCGACAAGGTCTCCTCGATGCGCTCGGTAAGATACGTCTTAATCGACAGGTTGATGCCGGCGAAGTTGGCGAGCGCGGCACGGATGTTCTGCTCGGCGCGCTCCTGGGCGTCGCCGGACAGGCCGGGCTTCAGGTCGACCTCGATCTCGCTGGAATGCGTGCCCGCGGTGTCGACGCCCGCCTCGGCGCGACCGGCATGCTGGGCGACGCTGCGCACCTCCGGCACCTCGCGCAGGGCGGCTGCGATCAGGGTGCCGAGCCGCAGCGATTCATCGAGCGAGGTGCCCGGCAGGGTCGAGACGTGGAGGATCAGATGGCCCTCCTTGAGGTCGGGCAGGAAGGTGCCGCCGAACAGCGGCACCAGCGCGGCGCCGCCGATCGTTACCAGCAGCGCAGCCGTCGTCACCAGCTTGGGGAAGCGGCTCAAGCCGCGCAGCAGGCGCTCGTAATACCGACGCGACCAACGCACCAGCGGCGGCTCGCGGCTGGCGCGCGGCTTGCGGCCGGCGAGCAGCATCATCGACAATGCGGGCGTCACCGTCAGCGCCACGATCAGCGACGCCACGACGGCCAGGATGTAGGCGATGCCGAGCGGGCCGAACAGACGGCCGGCGAGCCCCGGCAGCGCCAGGATGGGAACGAATACCAGCAGCACCGCGAAGGTCGCATAGGCCACCGCGCTGCGCACCTCGAGCATGGCGTCATAGACGACGCGCGCCTCGGGGCGCGGTAACGGCAGAGCGCGGTTCTCGCGCAGCCGGCGCACCACGTTCTCGACCCCGATCACGGCATCGTCGACCACCTCGCCGATCGCGATCGCAAGGCCGCCGAGCGTCATCGTGTCCAGGCTCTGTCCCATCCATTGCAGCACCAGCACGGCCGAGAACAGCGACAGCGGAATCGCGGTGCAGCTGATCACCGAGGTTCGCCAGTCGTAGAGGAACAGGAACAGCACGATCACGACCAGCGCGGCGCCGATCGAGAGAGCGAACAGCACGTTCTCGATCGCGGTGTCGATGAAGGTCGCCGGCCGGAACAGATCGGCGTGCAGCCGGACCTTGTCGCTCTCCAGCGCCGGCCGCAGCTCCTGCAGCGCGGCCTCCACCCGGGCGGCGACGTTGCGGGTGTTGGCGCCATATTGCTGGCTGATCATCATCATCACGCCGGGCTGGCCATTGATCAGCGCGCCGCCGATCGGCGGCTCCGGCGCATTGACGACGGTGGCGACGTCGCCGAGCACGACGCTGGCGCCGGCCTGGTGCAGCAGCACGGTGCGCGCCAGCTGCTCGGGCGTCAGCGACTGCCCTTGCGTCTGCAGGATGACACGCTGGTTGGCGGTGTCGACGAAGCCGGCGCCGCGCACGCCGGTGGCCTTGCGGGCCGCCGCGAGCACGTCGTTCATGCCGAGCCCGAACCGCACCAGGTCGTCGCTGCGCACCTGCACCTGCAGCGAGCGGATGTCGCGGCCGTAGGTCGTGACCTGCGCGACGCCCGGCACCGCGAGCAGCCGCCGGCTCACGGTCCAGTCGGCGATGGTACGCAGGTCCATCAGCGAGCGCTGCTCGGAGGTCAGCCCGATCGCGAGCACGGTTCCGGCCGCCGGCACCAGCGGCGTCATCGACGGCGCGCGCACGCCCTGCGGCAGGTTGGAGGCGATTACCGCGAGCCGCTCCGTCACGAGCTGGCGCGCCGTGAACACATCGGTGCCGGCCTGGAAGATCACGGAGATCACCGAGAGGCCCTGGATCGATGACGAGCGCATGCTCTCGATGCCGGGCAGGCCGTTGATCGACGTCTCGATCGCCTGCGTGACCAGCACCTCGACCTGTTCAGGGCTCAGGCCCGGTGCCTCGGTCTGGATCGAGACCTGGGGCGGCGCGAAGTCGGGGAAAACGCCGTACCGGGCGCTGCCGAGCGAGACCACGCCATAACCGAGGATCGTGCAGGCGAGCGCCAGCACCACGCCGCGGAAGCGGATCGCAAACGCGATCAGCGCCGCCTGCGGCCCGGTCACGGCCGCGCCGAAGCCCTCACGACGAAGTCCCTCAATCATCGTCGCCGCCGCGCAGCTCGCTCTTGGCTTCCTCCGACAACAGCACCTGCGCGCCGCGCAGGACGATCTCGGAGCCGGCCGGGATGTCCTGCACGACATAGTCGTCGTCGGACACCGGCTGGTCGGTGCGGATCGGATGCCGCTTAAACGTCTCCGGGCCGGCGCGCAGATAGACCCAGGCGCGGCCCTGCCATTGCACGATGGCGGTGTCCTCGACGAACACGCCGTCGAACGATTTGCCCGAGGGCACATAGGCGGTCGTGTTCATGCCGGGCAGCAGTCCGCTGTCGCCGGACGCCACGAAGTAATAGCTCACGCCCTGGATGCGCGGGTCCGTTCGCGTCGCCGGCGACAGATAGCGCAGGTCGATATTCGCATTGCGCGTCGGCGCCTGCGCCAACGCCGCGCGCGGCGGCTCGGCGAGCGTCACGCCCGGCGGCAGCGTGACCTGAACCAGCAACTGCTCGCGCTCGATCAGCTGCACCACCTGCGGCGAGCGCTCGATGATGCCGCGTCCGATCACCGCGCCCCATTCCTGCCGCGCGGTGGCCATCAAGGTCTTCACCTGCGACTCTGCGGCCGCCAACGCCGCCTGGTCGGTGCGGAACGTTCCCTCGGCGGCCTCGGCTTCCTTGCGCGGCATCGCCGCCGACTGCACCAGGTCGCGGGCACGCTCGAAGGCGAGCCTGGCGACATCCAGCTTCGCCTGCGCCGTCTGCAATTGAGCCTGGGCGTTGGCGTAGTTGTTGGTGAGCTCGGTCAGCCTGGCGACATCGAGCACCGTGCCGTAGGCGCGAAACTGTTCGGGATGCGATTCCGCCGACAGCACGGCCGTCTGAAGTCCGATCTGCTTCTGTTGCGTCGCGGAAAGCTTGACGGTGGCGGGCTCACGGCCGGCCGTTTCCGCCCGCGCGACACCCGTCCATGACGAGCCGATCAGCGTCAGCAGAATTGCACCGCACGCGGCCGCAGCTCTCATCGGATGCCAAACCATGCCGTGCGGCCCCATCGCCCGAGGAACGTCTGGACGACGTTGTTGTCATTGTAACAACAGCTACTTCAGCTTTTCCGGGGTTTCAAGCAGGCCGCTTTTCGGAGGCAACCCGCGGACGCGGCGAGAGGGCTCTCTCTGCCGTCGTTGCGAGCGAAGCGAAGCGATCCAGGGGCCATGCAAGAAACCCCGGATTGCTTCGTCGCTTCGCGCCTCGCAATGGCGAACATTGCGGTCGAGCTCCGCGGCCGAGAGCGCTGCGGTTGGTTGTGGCGCGCCGGGTTCGGGGTTCAGTCCGACCGGCGGCACCGCTGTGGCCGAAGCGCGGCCAAAGCCTCGCCTCACGGTGGAGATCGGATGTCCAATACGCGTCGGCATGTTTCTTCTTGAGCGTTAGAAGTATTCTTAGACATCTTCTACCGTATTCGCGCCGGCGCGGCGCGGGCCGCACCCGACGGCGCCGGCGCTCGACAAAAAACCAAGGCGCGCCGCTGGTTACAGGTGATTTCGCGATCGGGCCGCCCGGGACTTTTTCCCGAAATCGCGACGAGATCGAGAATCGTCACAATGCTCTACCTGTCGGGTCATTGATGTGACCTACCTTCGCCATACGCCTCCGCGACGAGTCGATTGTTCCATCGACGTCGCAGCGAGGAAAGCTTGTCCAGACTGAACCCACTGTTCGATCGCCCGGCGCGCCGTGATCGCGTGCACGGCCATCCTCGTCGGTCAGCCTCCCGCCATGCGCGAGCCGGAGTTGCGGCTGAGCCAAGAGAGGGATCTGCACGATGAGCCATCCGGTGCACATTCGCCCGAACGAGGCCAAGGCCACCGATCGCGGTGCCTCGCACGCATCCGGCAACGAGGGCGTGCGGCGGCTCGGCCCGCCCGCCGGCGTCTCAGTGACGGACAGCGAGGCGGCGCCGGACTCCGCGGCGCTGGACCCTTGGGACGCTCAGGCGGGCGACGCTCTCGGCAGCGGAGCGGCTGTCGAGCCGTTGCAGGCGGTGCTCGGCGGCCTGACAGAGATCATCCGCGCGAACCGGCAGCCCGATCATTTCGCGGTCGAGGATCATGGCGTCGTACTCGACCAGGCGGAGCTGGAGGGTCTTCCGGGCATGGTGCTGAACACGTTCGACATCGACGGCCCGGTATGGCTCGCCGTCGAGGCGCTTGCCGCGAGCGAGCCGCCGGCGATCGATGCCGATCTCGACGTCTGGGTCGAAGCCTCGTCGGATCCGGAGCGGCGCCCCTCGCCCCGCGACAGCATTCAGGTCACGGTCGACGAGATCGAGAAGAACCGCCTCACTTTCGCGCGCCATGCGCGGCCTGAGGATTTTTCGCCCGCGGCAACGCCCGGCGCCTGGACCGGGCGGCTCCGCCTCGAGCAGCGCCCCGACCTCGTCCAGCGGATCGAGCGCTATGTCGGCGGCGCGTGGACGGCCTGGGCCGACGCCGAGCGCCTGCGCCGGCGCACCATGGCGATCCATCATTGCCTGCGCGACATGGCCGCCTCGGCGCGCGCCGATAACGCGACCGAGATCATGTGGGGCATCGCGCTGCCCTCGTCCCGGCACGGCGTGCGTGATGCCGAACTGCCGTTGTTCGAGCGCCCGGTCGAGATCGAGATCATCGACCGGCCGGACGCCGAGATCCGGGTCCGGCCGCGTTTCGCCGGCGCGACCGTCAACATGCGGGCGCTCGAGGCGATCGCACCGGACGCAGCGTCCGCCATGCGCGACACATCCGACCGCCTGATCGAGGCGCTCGAGCAGCGCGGCGAGCTGTCGCCGTTCGCGCCGCTCGGCCTCGCGCAGATCCTGAGCGCCGCCGGCATGCAGCCACCGCGCGATCCGGACGCCGCGGACGCTGTCAATCCGGAGATCGCCACAGGGCGCTGGCTGCTGGCAGCGCGGCGACGGCCGGAGAGCCGCGCGCTGCGCGACATCGAATGCCTCAGGACCGCGATCGCGCATGCGCCACAGACCGAGAGCTGCCTGTCGGCCGCGGTGAGCGCGCTGGTCGCGCAGGCCGATGGACGAGCCCCCGGCAATGCGCGGCGGCAGCTTTCCAGCGTCGTCGGCGGTTCGGTCGACGTCGCGCCTGAGTCGAGGCCCGTCGTGGCGGAGCCCGGCGATCTGTTCTTCCCGCTTCCCGCGGCCGCCGAGGATGCGGAGATCGTGCGCGAGCTGTCCCGCGCGGACGGCGTCGTGGTCGACGCGCGGTCGGGCGACGATCGGGTGGCGGCGCTCATCAACGTGGTCTGCCACCATCTCGCGCTCGGCGCGCGCGTGCTCGTCGTGTCGAGGGACGAGACGGCGCTGTCGCTGCTGCACGCCCGGCTGCCCTCCAGCGTCCGCGAACTGACCATGAGTTCGACCGGCTCGGACAAGGACGTGCTCAGGAAGGCCGAGGCGCTGGCTGGCCGGCTGCAAGCGATCGTCGACACGGCGAGTTCGCGCGACAATATCGGACAGATCGGCCGGCTCGAGCGAGACATCATCTCGAAACGGGCGCAGATCGCGTCGCTCGACGATGAGATCGTCGACATCATCCGCCGTCACCTGAGGCTGACCGGGCGGCTGCCCGAGCTGCCGTTCGAACTGTTCGATGGATGGCTCGGTGAAGCCCACGCCTGGTTCACCGATCGTCCGAAACGTCTGCTCGACAGCGCGGACCCGCTGGTCGCCGCGGTCGACAAGGCGCGCGCGGCGCGGCTGCGCCTCGGCGAACGCATCAAGCATATCGATGACGAGCTGCCAGACGCCGCGGCGCTGCCCGATGCCGCCGCGATCATGCGCCTGCACGACGAGCTGCGACAGCAGGCGGGGCTGGCCTCGGGCGCCAGCCGCGACGAGGATCTGGCGCTCGACGCCATCGCGACCTTCGGGCTCGATGCGACCAGCCGCCTCGCCTCCGATCTCGACGCCCTGATCGCGGGCCATCAGGCCATCGCCGATGAGACGTGGCTCGCCAGGCTGTCGCCGCTCGGAACCAGCAAGGCTGACGCTCCCTCAGCGCTCGACAAGGTCGTGGTCTGGGCACGCGATGCCTCTTTCCAGCTGTCGCGCAGCGCTGAATTCACCAAGCGGCCGGTGCAGGTGCCGGTCGAGGCTTTCACCCGGCGCGATGCCATTCGCGTGGTCGAGCGGCTGGCCGCCGGCGAGGCACCGTTCGCGCGGTTCTCACCCTCGCGGCGCGGCTTGAAGGCTGCGGTCGAAGCCATCACCGTCGACGGGGTCGCGCCCTCGACGCTGGCCGATTGGCAATATGTCGGACGATTCCTGCTGTGGCGCCACGAGCTGCAGTCGCTGCGCGCGCGCTGGGCGGCGATCGCCAGCAAGATCGACGTGCCGGCGATTCAGCTCGGGTCGGCGCGGGCGTTCGACGATCTCGAACGCATCGTCAACGGCGTCGAGGCTGCCATCGTGACCGCTGCGCTCGCGGTCCGCAACGTGTCCGACGC